>JANOBH010000464.1:0-3896 GCA_031411535.1 Chthoniobacter sp.
GTGCGCGAACGGGGCGGGCGGCTCTTCATCCTCGGCGTCGGTGGGAGCGCGGCGAACGCCTCGCACGCGGTGAATGACTTCCGCAAGATCTGCGGCTTCGAGTGCTACGCGCCGACGGACAACGTCTCCGAACTCACCGCGCGCACGAACGACGAAGGCTGGGCCACGGTCTTTGCCGAATGGCTGCGCGGCAGCCGGCTGAACGCGAAGGACGGGCTGCTCATCTTTTCCGTCGGCGGCGGAAACATGGAAAAGAACGTCAGCCCGAATCTGGTCGAGGCGCTGAAGCTGGCGAAAACCGTGGGCGCATCGGTCTTCGGCATCTGCGGCAAGGACGGCGGCTACACCGCGCAAGTCGCGGACGCGTGCGTGATCATCCCGACGGTGAACCCGGCGAACATCACGCCGCATTCCGAGGCGTTTCAGGGCGTGGTCTGGCATCTCTTCGTCTCGCATCCGCTGCTAAAGGTGGCGCAGACGAAGTGGGAGAGCGTGGGGGGAATTTAGGATTTGGGATTTAGGATTTAGGAAGTGGGGACACTTTGAAACGTGCGGTGTTTTTGGACCGGGATGGCGTCATCAACCGGGCTGTCGTTCGTGACGGAAAGCCGTATCCGCCGGCGTCGCTCGCGGAGTTTGAGCTGCTGCCGGGCGTGGTGGAGGCGTGTGCGGAGTTGAAGGCGGCGGGCTTTCTCCTCGTGGTCGCCACGAACCAGCCGGATGTGGGGAGGGGCACGCAGCGGCGCGAGGACGTGGAGGCCATGCACGCGAAGATGTGCGCGGCGCTGCCGCTCGACCGGGTGGAAGTCTGCTACGATCCGGGCCAGGGCCAGCCGTCCGAGTTTCGCAAGCCCGCGCCCGGCATGCTGCTTCGCGCGGCGCGCGAGCTGGGCATTGACCTCGCGCGCAGCTTCATGGTCGGCGACCGCTGGCGCGACATCGACTGCGGGGCCGCGGCCGGCTGCCGCACGGTCTTCATCGACTACGGCTACGACGAACAGCTCCGCACCGCGCCCGACTTCCGCGCGGCGAATCTGCGCGCGGCGGCGGGGGTCATCGTGTCGGTGGCGTGACTTCCGGAGGGATGCGCTCCTGCGCGTCACGGATGGCGAGTCGCGGCATCCTAGCCCGGATGCTTGGGACGCGCGGGAGCGCGTCCCTCCGGGTGGATGGAAAACCCGTTGTGGGCGGCTGGAGTTTGCGTAGTCTCCCCGCCCTTTTTCAAAATGACGAAACAGCCTTTGCCGGGACAACGATGGGTCAGCGACAGCGAGCCGGAGCTCGGTCTTGGGATCATTCTCGAAGCCGGGTTTGGGCGCGTGGAGGTGCTCTTTCCGGCGGCGAGCGAGCGACGGCAGTATGCGCTGAAGTCCGCGCCGCTGCGGCGGGTGGAATTCAAGGAAGGCGATCGGATCAAGCTGCACGACGGGCGCGCGCTCGTGGTGGAGGGCGTGGAGGAGCGAAAGGGGATGCTGGTTTATCGGAGCGGCGGCGGGGAGTTCACGGAGGCGGAGCTTTCGGACAAGATCAGCTTTTCCAAGCCGGAGGACCGGCTGTTCGGCGGGCAGGTGGATGAGCTGCGGGATTTCGATCTGCGGCTGGAGGCGCTGGAGCGGCGGTGCTCGGCGCGGAAGTCGCCGGTGCGCGGTTTTGTCGGCGGACGCGTGTCGCTGATTCCGCATCAGATGTTCATCTCGGACGAGGTCACGAGCCGGCTCGCGCCGCGGGTGCTGCTGGCGGACGAGGTCGGGCTGGGGAAGACGATCGAGGCGGGGCTGATCCTGCACCGGCTGCATCTCACGGGGCGCGCGGAGCGGGTGCTGATCCTTGTCCCGGAGCCGCTCATTCACCAGTGGTTCGTGGAGCTGCTGCGGCGGTTCAATCTGCTCTTCAGCATCTTTGACGAGGAGCGGTGCGCGGCGATCGAGAAGCTGGATGCGGCGGAGAATCCGTTCCTCGACAGCCAGCTTGTGATTTGCAGCGTGGACCTGCTGGCGCAAAATCGCGGGCGCGCGGCGCAGGTGCTGGCGGCGGGGTGGGATCTGCTGGTGGTGGATGAGGCGCACCACCTGGAATGGAGCGCGGCGGAGCCGAGCGCGCAGTATCAGCTCGTGGCCGCGCTGGCGGCGGCGACACCCGGACTGCTGCTGCTCACGGCGACGCCGCAGCAGCTCGGCGTGGAGGGACATTTCGCGCGGCTGCGGCTGCTCGATCCGGATCGCTACGCGGACCTCGGGGAGTTTCTCGCGGAGGCGGAGCATTACGAGGAGGTGGCGAAAGCGGTGGATCGTCTGCTCGCCGGGAAGCCGCTGACAAAAAAGGAGTCCGATCTTTTCGCGGCGAAATCCCCGCGCATCCGGGCGCGGTGCGACGCCCTGGATGCGGGCGATGCCGGCGCGCGCGAGCTGCTCGTCGCCGACCTGCTGGACGCGTTCGGCACGGGGCGCGTGATGTTTCGCAATACGCGCGCGGCGCTGTCGGGATTCCCGCAGCGGCAGGCGCGGCTCGTGCCTCTCAAAGGCGTGGGCGAGGACGACGTGAAGGCGAAGTGGCTGGTCGAGTTGCTGAAGGAGCTGGGCGAGGAAAAAGTCCTGCTCATTTGCAAAACGCGGGCGCTCGCGGAGCAAGTCAGTGCGGGGCTCCTGCGCGTGATCAATGTGAAGTGCGCGGTCTTTCACGAGGGTCTGACCCTGCTCCAGAGGGATCGCAATGCGGCGTATTTCTCGGAGGCGGACGGCGCGCGCATCCTGGTCTGCTCAGAGATCGGGAGCGAGGGGCGGAATTTCCAGTTCGCGCATCACCTCGTGCTTTTCGACCTGCCGGAAAACCCGGAGCTGGTGGAGCAGCGCATCGGGCGGCTCGACCGCATCGGGCAGACGGACCTGATCAAAATCCACGTCCCGTTTCTCGCCGGCACCGCGGGCGAGGTGCTGGCGCGCTGGTATCACGAGGGGCTCGACGCCTTTGAACACAATCTGCACGGCGCGGCGGAGATCGTGCGCACGCTGGGAGCGGAGCTGGCGCGGCTGCTGGAGAAATCCGACGCGCGCAAGCTGACCGCCTTCATTAAGAAATCGAAGGAGTGCCGCGCGGGCGTGGTGAAGAAACTTGAGCGCGGGCACGACCGGCTGCTGGAGCTGAACTCCTGCCGCGTGGAGCGCGCGGCTGCGACCATCGAGGGAATCCGAGCGCTCGATCGCGATGGCGCTCTCGAGCCGTTCGCGCTCCGCCTTTTCGAGCAGATCGGCATGCACATCGAGGAGCTGGGCAGCCGCACGTATCTTTTCCGGCCGGATGCGCTGAGCACCGATGCGCTGCCTTCGCTTTCCGCCGAAGGCCAGTCCATGACCTTTGACCGCACCCGCGCGCTGAGCCGCGAGGATCTGGGCTTTCTCACCTGGGATCACCCGCTCATCCGCGGCGCGCTCGACGGGCTGCTCGGCAGCGAAGCGGGCAACTCCTCCTTCGCCGTGTGGCGCGACGGCGGGCGCGAGACGATCCTGCTGGAGGCGTGCTTCGTCGCCGAATGCGTGGCTCCCGCAGCGCTGCATGTGGACCGGTTTCTGCCGATGACGCCGGTGCGCGTGGTGGTGGATCACGCGCTGGCGGACCTCAGCGACGACGCCGAGGTGAGAGCCGCGAACCTGGAGAAAGGAGATGTCTTCCGTCTGCTCGACCGCGGTGCCGTGAGAAAGAAGCTCCTCCCCGCGATGCTCGAAAAGACCCGGCTGCTCGCCGCCGAGCGGCTTGAGAAGATCGTCGGGGCGTCCACGGAGAGGATGAACGGGCGGTTTGGCCACGAACTCCAGCGGCTCCGCGATCTCGCGGAGATCAATGACCATGTGCGCCCTGCCGAAATCGCCGCCACCGAGCAGCAGCAGACGGACCTCACCGCC
>JANOBH010000465.1:0-4815 GCA_031411535.1 Chthoniobacter sp.
CTGCAGGGCAGCCTGCAAAAGATCGCGGATCTGGAGGGCGCGCTGGCGGTGCGTGCGGAGCGGCAGCGGCTGGCGCAGGAGCACACGCTTTCGGAGAGGAATCTCGTGAGTGAACCGAAGGCGCTCCGGACGCTTCAGGTGCAGCAACTGACGAAGATGCAGGAACTGGTGGCGCAGATCGTCCAGGACGCGCTGCCAAAGCTGATCGAACTGAAGAAGTCGATGACCGTCGCGGGGAAGCTGGACGACGCGCTGGCGGTGCGGACGGCGATCGAGAAGCTGCAAAACAGCCATGTGCCGGTGTCGCGCCCGGAGGCGGGGAGCGTGGTGCAGGCGGAGGCGCTGCTGCTGGCGTACGCGGGCGACCGGAGCCGTGCGGACAAGATTTACAAGGGGCAGAAGGTGACGGTGCGCGGGGTGCTGGGCGGCTACCGGCAGGATCCGGCGGAGGCGAAGTACTACCATCTCTATCTCACCGGCGGAAGCAGCGGCAACTGGGTGCTGTGCGCGTTCACGACGAATGAATACCGCTTCCGCGAGGAGAAGAACGCGTTTGGCGCGACGACGCTGGTGGTCACGCTGAAGGACGGCGACGTGGTGGCGCGTCTCCAGAAAGGCCAGAGCCTCGACATCCGCGGGATGTGCGAGGGGCTGGATGAAGTGGTGCGGCTCGGGCGGTGCGATTTCCCGAAGTGATCGCGCGCGCTTACTTCGCCTTTGCGCGGGCTGCGCTGACGAAATCGCCGACGCGCTCCATGGCGACCTTGATCTGGTCGAGGCTCGTGGCGTAGCAGCAGCGGACGAATCCTTCGCCGCTGGCGCCAAAGGCCGGGCCGGGGACGCAGGCGACTTTTTTCTGCTCCAGCAGGCCGAGCGAGAACTCGCGGCTGGTGAGGCCGGTGCTGGTGATGTTCGGGAAGATGTAGAATGCGCCGACGGGCTTGAAGCATTCGAGGCCGAGTTCGTTGAAGGCGGTGACGATGTAGTTGCGCCGCGTCTCGTACTCGCGGCGCATCGACTCGACGGCGCGCGCGCCGTTTTCCAGCGCCTCGATGGCAGCGTCCTGCGACATCGTGTTGGCGCAGAGGATGGCGTACTGGTGGATCTTCATCATCGCGTCGGTGAGCGGCGCGGGCGCGCAGGCGTAGCCGATGCGGAATCCGGTCATGGCAAACGCCTTTGAGAACCCGTGCAGGAAGACGCAGCGCTCCCGCATGCCGGGGAGCGACGCGATGCTGACATGCTCCGCGCCGTCGTAGGTCAGCTCGCTGTAGATTTCGTCGGTGAGGACGATGAGATCGTGGTCGATGCAAAGGCGCGCGATCTTCTCCAGCTCGGCGCGCGACTGGGTGGCGCCCGTCGGGTTGCACGGAAAGTTGAGCATCAGCACTTTCGACCGCGGCGTGATCTTCTCCGCGAGCGCTGCGGCGGTGAGGCGGAAGTTTTCCTCCGCCCGCGTGGGGATCGCGACGGCGATGCCATGCGCCATGACCACGCTCGGCGCGTAGCTGACGTAGCACGGCTCGTGGTAGAGCACCTCGTCGCCGGGATTGATCATGGCGCGGAGCGCGAGGTCGATGGCCTCGCTGACGCCGACGGTGATGATGACCTCCGTGCGCGGATCGTAGGCCACGCTGAAGTGCCTGTGGACGTATTTGCAGATGGCGGTGCGCAGCTCGGGCAGGCCGAGATTCGACGTGGAGTGGGTGCGGCCGTGCTCGAGCGAGTAGATGGCGGCCTCGCGGATATGCCAGGGCGTGTCAAAGTCGGGCTCGCCGACACCGAGGGAGATGACTTCCTTTTCCTGCGCCACGATGTCGAAGAACTCGCGGATGCCGGATTTGGGAATGTCGCGGACGTGGTTCGCGATGTGTTTGTTGAGGGACATGGGGAAATTAGGAATTGGGATTTGAGGTTTCAGATTGGCAGAAAGCGGAACGCCGCGCGCGGCCCGGACGAGTCCGTGGCCGATGAGCGCGGCTATCGGGCTCGCGCCGAAATCTGGAAGCCGAAACCTGTCATCAGAACTGTCCTCATGGCGTGACCGCGAGCCGGTGGGGCTTCGCCTCGCGTGTGAGGGACACGCCGTTCTCCTTGTAGGTCTTCAGCCGGAAGCGGGTGGCCGTGGAGATCACGCCTTTGATCGTGCTGAGCTTCTCCGAGATGAAGGCGGCGATGTCCTGGAGCGTGGCGCCCTCGACGACGACGAGGAGGTCGTAGCCGCCGCTGATGAGGTAGCAGCCCTGGACCTGGTCAAAATTCGAGATGCGCGCCGCGAGCCTGTCAAAGCCGCCGCCGCGCTCCGGCGTGATGCGCACCTCGACGACTGCGGTGACGGTGCCGGAGTGGACCTTTTGCTGATCCACGATCGGCTGGTAGCCGAGCACGATGCCCTCGGCCTCCAGCCGCGCGATGCGATCCGTGACAGCCGCGGGTGTGAGGCTGAGTTCCTTCGCCAGGTCCTCGACGGAGGCGCGGGCGTTTTGGCGGAGCAGGATGAGGAGCGGATCCATGGCGTGAAAGTGGACGCGCACCCTACACAGGCCGGCCCCGCGGTCAGCAGGAAATTTCAGCTTGCCGCGCGCGCCTGCGCTTCCAGGGCGAGGCGCGAGGCGTGCAGGCAGCGCGCCGAGGTCATCTCCGCCTTTCCGGTGGAGGAGCCGAGTTCGAGGAGAAAATCTTCGAGGTATCCGCGCGTTCGCTTTGCCGCGGCCGGGCGCTGCTCGGGAGCGTCGCTCGTATCCCGAATGACGGTGACGTGCGCGGCGTTCAGGTGCGTTTCGGCGCGGCCGCAGGTGCCGTGGAGGACGACCTGCCAGTAATGGGGCGGCCGGTAGCCGAGCCGGTCGGGCGCGAGGTAGGAGAAATCGGCGAGCACTCCCGCGCCGTTGTCGAGCGTGGCCATGAGCTGCGCGCAGTCCTGGAAGTGCGGGGCGGTTTGCGCTTTCGCATTCCACGTCCGCGCCGCCTGGATCGCGCCCCATTCGTGGCCGGTGATCCAGGGGACGAAGTCGAACGCGTGGATGCCGAGGTCATTGATGGTGCCGCCGTGCTTTCCGGGTTCGAAATACCATGCGGGCCGCGTGCCGGGGAGGAGCGGGTGCTGGCCGTCGATGCGCACGGTGCAGACATCTCCGATTTCGCCTGCGCGCACGATTTCGCGCAGAGCGCGGAAAGCGCCGTCGTCGCGGCAGTCGAGCTGGAGGCCGACGGTGAGCCGGCGCTCGGTGGCGAGGCGCTCGATGATCTCCTGCTCGGCGAGCGAGGTGCAGAGCGGCTTGTCGCTTAGCACATGCCGTCCGGCGCGCAGCGCCTCGATGGCGAGCGTGCCGCGCCGCGCGTAATAGTCGCCGATCGCCACGGCATCGCACTCCACCTCGCGCAGCATCGTGGTGAAATCGCTGTGCGTGATCGCGACAGATCCCTGCACTGCGAGTTGCTCGCGCGTGGCGGCGTCCTCCTCGCAGCAGGCGACGGCTTCCGTATCCGCGCGCCCGGTGACGCCGGCGAGCAGGTCGAGGATGTGGCCGTGACGGAAACCGGCGAAGGCGAAGCGCGTTTTCATTTTTCGAGGAGAGCGGCAGCGGCGTCATCGAGATGCAGGACGGCGCGTGGGTGCGTGCGCAGGATTGAGGCGGGGCAGGCGGTCGCCACGGGGCCGAGCAGCGCCGCGCGCACGGCGGCGGCTTTGCGCCCGCCTGGCACGACGCAGGAGAGTTCGCGCGCGCCCATGAGCGCGGGGATGGTGAGCGTCAGCGCGTGGGTGGGCACAGCGTCGAGCGCGGGAAAGCAGCCGTCGTTCACCTGCTGCCGGCGGCAGGCGTCATCAAGCGCGACGGGCTTGATGAGCTGCGGATCGTGGAAGTCGGCGACGGGCGGATCATTGAAGGCGAGGTGTCCGTTTTCGCCGATGCCGAGGCAGACGAGATCGAGCGGGCGCTCCGCGAGCAGTGCGGCGTAGCGCCGGCACTCGGCGGCGATTTCCTCGTCCGCGCGAATCCCGTGGACGGCCGCCGGCGCGGCGATTCGCGCGATCAGATGCTCGTGCAGGAAGCGGCGGAAGCTCGCGGGATGCGCGGCGCTCAGGCCCACGTATTCGTCCATGTGAAAGACGGTGACGCGGGACCAGTCCACGGCTTCCGCGACGAGCGCGTCGAGGAATTCATTTTGCGACGGCGCACATGCGAAGACCGCCCGCGCCGCGCCGGAATCGGCGATGGCGCGCTGCAACGACTCGGCGACCCGGCGGGCTGCCGCCGCGCCAAGTGACGCGCGGTCCGGGTGCTGGCAGACTGCGAGCGAGTCGTAGGTGAATTGGTGCATGGGGCAGGGAAACGATTGCTTCACGCCGGATTAAGCACCGGCAAGGTGATGCCGAAATGCGCGGCGGCGCGCGTGGAGAAAAGCGCGCGCGCCTCGTGTTCGGCGAGGCCGAGCCAGCGGGCGGCGTTTTCGACCCCGCGGTCGGGCGTGAGGCACGATCCCGCGAGATTCGCGTGGCCAGGCTGGCGCACTGCGCCGTCGCGCGATTCCACGTCGATCGCACCGAGCGTGTAGCGGCCCGGCGGCGCGGCGGCGGCGGACATCGCGTCGGTGGTCAGGAGCACTTTGCCGGGCGGTTTGGCGCGGAAGAGATTGCGCAGGACAAAGGGCGGGAGATGCACGCCGTCGGGGATGAGGCAGGCGGTCAGTTCATCGCGGGCGAGCAGACGCTGCACGATGTTGTCGTGGCGCGGGAGCATCTGCGGCACGCCGTTTCCGAGGTGCGTGCAGAGCGTCGCGCCGGCGCGGATCGCGGCGTCGATCTCCGCATCG
>JANOBH010000466.1:0-1779 GCA_031411535.1 Chthoniobacter sp.
CTCGCCCGCTCGATCACCGACTACGAGCGCGACTTCCTCAAACAGCAATTCCTCGCCGCCATCGGACGCCCCTGGATCGCCCGCGACACCGCCATCCGCGACTTCTGCCGCTGGCTCGGCTTCGCCCGCACCGGCCCAGTGCTCGAAGACACCACCCGCTCCCTGATAAAGAGCCTCCTCCGCGAAGGCCGCCTGGAGGCGGACGGGGCGGAGCTGATCCGGCGGGTCTGAAAACCCAAGCGGTTGGCTTTTTGAGTTCGCGCGGGCGTCGCTGGTGGAGATAGTAGGATCAAGACGAGAACGATGAGCAGCACCGGCACCCTAGCCTTCAGCATCGAAGACGTAATCGACGGGCAGAAGATCAGCCCGAAGACCATCAGCCTTGCCATGTTCAATGACTTCAACGAGCAGGTGGCGCGCTTCGTCCGGGGGAGCAACCGCGAGATCGACCTGAACCAGACGCGCGTGGAAATCCACGAGGGGTCTTACGCTCTGCATGTGGCTCTGAGCGCCGTGGCGATGGCAATGGTGGAGCCGGATTTCGCCCGCCTTCACCAGCCAGACGCGCTGGGAGAGATGGACCCGAAGCGGGCCGAGGTCGTCGCCCAATGGCAGGAGTTGGCGCGGCGGAATCCGCAACGCGTCTATCAAGTCATTGAGCCGTCGGGCCGCAGCCAGTCGGTGCGGATCGACCATACGACGGACTTTCACCGTCGGGAGGACGATCATTGGGTGGCCGTGGAGAAGTATGTCTTCGGGCGGGTGCTGGAGGCGGGAGGGAAGAAGCCCAACTTGCATCTCGTGCTGGAGGGAAGCGGTAAGACTTTGATCGTCAGCGCGAGCGAGGATCAACTGCGTGACCGCACGCCGCTCTTTCATGACGCCATGCTGCATGTGACCGCGCGGCAGAATCTGCGAACGGGGGAATTGGATCAGGTCCGACTGCTTGATTTTGACGATTACAAGCCGTCGGTGGACGAGAAGGCTCTGGAACGGATGATCGAGCGCGGAACGAAAGCGTGGAGCGGAGTGCCGGATGCCGGCAAATGGGTGGAGGAGCAGCGAGGGAACGCCGTTGCATGAGCCCGAGCGTTCTTGTCGATACGAGCTTTTTGATTTCGTTCGCGGATGGCGGGCGCAAGCACCACGCGGTGGCGATCGAGTATCATCGCTACCTACTGGAGAACAGCATCCCGATTTATCTTTCGTGCCTCGTGGCCGCGGAGTTTGCCGTGCGGCAGCCAATCACGGATTTGCCACTGCGCACTTTCCGCGTCCTGCCATTTAACCTGCCGCATGCGATCCGAGCTGCCGCGCTGGACTTCAAAGAACTGCGGAAACCGGAAGACGCGCGCGCGGTCGTGAAGGAAGACGTCAAAATTCTCGCTCAAGCGGCGTCGGAAGAAATCAGCCATGTGCTGACAGAGGATGCCCGAACCCTCTTCCGCTATTGCGAACAACTCCGCGCCGCGGGGAAGATTTCGACCAAGGCAATCAAGCTGGTGGATGGCTTCGACGCCTCGTGGTTCATCGACGGCGGGCAGAAGGTGATGAGCACGGTGCTGAATCCCGATCCGCCGAAATCATAAGCATCGGCCATTCGTTGAACCCCCTTGAGCGCGCACGGCTACAACGAAGACCAGCTTGTCGAGCAGCCGGCGGTTCGGCTTTTCGCGGAACTCGGCTGGGAGACGGTATCGGCGAGCGAGGAGGTCTTCGGTGCGGGTGGGACGCTTGGGCGGGACACGAAAGGCGAGACGGTGCTGGTGCCGCGCCTGC
>JANOBH010000467.1:0-1505 GCA_031411535.1 Chthoniobacter sp.
TGCCCTCGCGATCGACGGCGGGGCCTTCGGTGAAGAGGTAGCCTTCGCCGAGGACTTCCACTTTCGCTCCGTCGGCGATCAGGCCGGAGTCATCGGCGTGGGCGAGGATGCTGGGAACGATGAGGACGGCGAGCAGGAGCGGGAGGGTTTTCATGGAAATGGGTAAGTGCGACTACTTGGTCAGGAAGGTGAACACGGTCGTCTCGCGCAGCGGCTCGCCGGGCTTCACGACGATGGATGGGAAGCCCGGGTAACGGATGGCGCCGGGGTAATGCTGCGTCTCCAGGCACACTGCGGTGTGGCCGAGATGGTTGCCCGTGTAGAGCTGGATGGCGGGCTGGGTCGTGCGCACTTCCATGACGCGGCCGCTCTTTGGCTCGGTCAGCCGCGCGGCGAGCTTCAGGCCATCGGCTTCGGCGAGGATGTAGTTGAAGTCGTAGCCGCCCACGCCGGGCTTCACCTGCGCGATGCGGTCGCCGATGCGCGTCGGCTCGTTGAAGTCCATGGGCGTGTCTTTGAGCGGGAGGATTTCGCCGGTGAGGATGAGGTCGGCGTCCGCCGGCGTGTAGCGGTCGGAGGGGATCCACAGGATGTTGTCGAGGCAGCTTCCGCCGCCTGCGAGGTTGAAATAGGCGTGGCTGGTGAGGTTCGCGATGGTGGGCTTGTCGGTCTCGGCTTCGTAGTCGATGCGGAGTTCGTTGCGGTCCGTCAGCGTATAGGTCACGGAGGTGGTCAGGTTGCCGGGGAAGCCTTCCTCGCCGTCCTTGCTTAGGTAGGTGAGTTTCACAGATGACTCGCTGTCTTTCGAGGCAGTGTCCGCGACGGTCCACACCGACTGGGCGAAGCCTTTGCGCCCGCCGTGAATCGTGTTCTTCCCGTTGTTCGCGGGCAGATGGTAAGTCACGCCATCCAGTTCGAATTGCGCGCCAGCGATCCGGTTCACCACGCGCCCGATGATCGCAGCCGGGCCATTGAAACGCTCGAATTTCTCCATCGTATCGGTCGTGAGCACCACGTTGCCGAAGTTGCCGTCTCGATCCGGCACCTGCAGTTCCTTGATGATCGCGCCGTAGGTGATGATCTGCGCGCTCATGCCTTTCGCGTTCCGCAGGGTGACGAGCTTCACCGCCGAGCCATCCGCGGCGTTTCCAAAATCAGCCTGCGCTACGCGCGTGAGTTCCTGCGCGTGCGCCGACACAACCAAGACCGCGAGGATGAAAAGTCGGAAGATGTGCATGACGTTATTCGTAGAGGGCTTTGGAAAAATCGATCCGGTAGATCATGCCTTCGTAGCCGACCACGTAAAGATTGCCCGCCTCGTCTTCGCTGAATGAGACGAGCCTCTGCGGGATGGTGCCGATCTGCCTGGCAGCCTTCAGCGCACCGTCCCGCTGGGTGACGCCGAAGATGCGCTTGGAGTTGTAATCGCCGCAGACATACACGCCGTAAAACGACGAGCCCTTGTCGCCGCGGTACACGTGCCCGCCCGTGATCGAGTTTCCGTA
>JANOBH010000468.1:0-13298 GCA_031411535.1 Chthoniobacter sp.
CAGGATGACACGGCTTTGTGTATTGCCCTTCCCCTACTCCGCGAGCGCGCGGGTGAGGAGGCGGGTGAGTTGCGACGCGGCGGTCTTTCCGGTGGCGAGG
This sequence comes from Chthoniobacter sp., assembly GCA_031411535.1. GTDB lineage: Bacteria > Verrucomicrobiota > Verrucomicrobiia > Chthoniobacterales > Chthoniobacteraceae > Chthoniobacter. Next base: position 101 of record JANOBH010000468.1, read on the forward strand.
ACTTCGGCGTGATCGAGAGGCGCGGCGCTGAGGCCGGCGGCCATGTTGGTGAGGCAGGAGAAGGCGGCGGTCTCCATTCCTAGCGCGCGGGCCTGGATGGCTTCGAGGACGGTGCTCATGCCGACGGCGTCGGCACCGAGCACGCGGAGCATGCGGACCTCGGCGGGCGTCTCATACTGCGGCCCGAGGAGGCCGGCGTACACGCCTTCGTGGAGCGCGATGTTTTCCTCGGAAGCGAGCCGCGTGAAGTGCGCGCGCAGCTCCGGTGAATAGACGGCGGTCATGTCCACGAAGTTCGCGCCGCCGAGGAGGGGCGAGGTTCCGGTGAGGTTCAGGTGGTCGCTGAGCATCATCCAGCCGCCGGGCGCGAAGTCGGGCCGGAGCGAGCCGGCGGCATTGGTGAGCACGAGCTTTTTCACGCCGAGCGCGTCCATGAAGCGCACGCCCGCGGTGACCTCCTCGGCGGTGCGGCCTTCGTACAGATGCACGCGGCCTTGGGCGACGATCACGCGCTTTCCCGCGAGCCGGCCGAAGACGAAACGCCCCGCGTGCCCGCTGACGGTCGAGACGGGGAGGCCGGGGATTTCCTCGTACGGCACGCTGAGGATGGCATCTACTTCCTCAACGAGCGAGCCGAGGCCGGAGCCGAGGACGATCCCCCACTCCGGGTTGAAATCGCGCACGGCTTTGGGGAGGACTTCAGCGTCGAGGGAAAGCTCCATGCCTTATGCGCTGATGGTTTTCAGCAGTTGGTAGAGCATCTCCATGCGCGGGATGACTGCGCCGGCCTTGCTGCCCTGGCGCCATGTTTCGCCCCAGATGGCTTCCACTTCGACTGGCCGGCCGGCTTCCCAATCGAGCATGGAGGAAGGCTTGTAGGGCCCCATCGAGTAGCTGCGGTCGATCTGGTGCTGGGCGAAGGCGTCGGGGATTTCGTGGCCGAGGCGGCGGGCGGCGTCGAGCGCCTCGTAGATGAGGTCGCGGGCGAGTTTGCGCAGGCCGTCGTCGGCGAGCACGTCGGCGACCGTGGCGCCGTGGGCGGCGATGGAGAGGCCGTTGAAGGGGATGTTCCAAAGCAGCTTGCGCCAGCGCTCGGTGATGAGGTTTTCGACGGCGCCCGCCTCGACGCCCGCCCTGACAAAGGCTTCGGCGACGGCGCGTGCGCGGTCGCTGGCGGGGCGGAGATACTCGCCGATGGAGATGGAGCCGGCGTCGAAGTGCTCGATGACGCCGGGCGCGGTGCGGTTCAGGCAGACGAAACAGAGCGCGCCCATGACGCGCTCCGCGCCCCAGCGGGCGGTGAGGAATTCCTCGTTGCCGAGGCCGTTCTGGAGCGTGAGCAGCGCGGTGCTTTCGTGGAGGAGCGGCGGGAGGAGTTCTTCGAGCGCGGAGTTCGCGGTGGCTTTGAGGGCGATGATGACGAGGTCCACGGGACCGATCTCCGCGGTGGTGGCGCATGCGCGGATGTCCGGCACTGCGAGGGTCTCGCCGTGGGTGTGAATGGTGAGGCCGTGCGCGCGGACGGCGTCGAGATCGGCGCGCATGAGAAAGCGCACGTCATGGCCGGCGCGCGCGAGCATGCCGCCGTAGTAGCAGCCGACTGCGCCGGAGCCGACAATGGCGATCTTCTTGGAGCGGAGATTCATCGGGGGAAAATCGGCGGACGGGTGCGCGGTTGCAATGCTGGAGGCGGCTGGACGGCGGCACGGGCGCGGATATCCATAGGTGTCATCCTAAGCGGAGCGGAGGCGGCAAGGCGGGCGCAGCGGAGTCGAAGGACCCCGCGCATTCAAGGGCGGTGTCGCACGGTATCGGCGGGGTCCTTCGACTGCGTTCCGTCCCGCCTGCGCCCGCACGGAACTCCGCTCAGGATGACACCTCTTTTTCCACTGCCCCCTGCCCGGTCAGACGGTGAGGTATTTCTTCACCACGTCATCGCCGAGGGCGGAGATGGGGCCGGCGGCTACCACTGCGCCGCGGTCCATGATGGCAAAGGTGTCCGCCAGCTCTTTGCAGAAATCGAGATACTGCTCGACGAGCAGGATGCTCATCTTTCCCTCTTCGCGGAGCATTTTGATGGTGTCGCCGATCTGGTCGATGATGTTCGGCTGAATGCCTTCAGTGGGCTCGTCGAGGATGAGCACCTTTGGCTCGGTGAGCAGCGCGCGGGCGATGGCTAGCTGCTGCTGCTGGCCGCCGGAGAGCATGCCGCCTTTGCGGGCGAGGAAGTCCTTCAAGATGGGAAAGAGGGTAAAAATGCGCTCCAGCTCCTTCTTGTTTCTTTTGCCGTGGGCGATGGCGCCGATGTGGAGATTCTCCTCGACGGTGAGTTGGGGAAAAATCTCGCGCCCCTGCGGGACGTAGCCGAGACCTTTGCGGGAGCGGCGCTCGGGGTTGAAGCCGTTCAGCTTTTCGCCGTCTAGGGTGACGGTGCCCGCGCCGGGTTTGATGAGGCCGACGATGCTCTTGAGGGTGGTGGTCTTCCCGGTGCCGTTGCGGCCCATGAGGCAGGTGACGGCGTTCTTCGGGACTTCGAGATTCACGCCGCGGAGGATGCGGGAGCCGCCGATGCTGACTTCGAGATTGGAGATGGTAAGCATCGCTTAAAAGATTCGCCGGCCGCGTTGCCGCGGCCGGCGAAGCGCAGTGTCAGTGGACGGCTAGTGCATCTCCGCGCACATCTGGAGCGGCATCTTCTTGCCGGTCTTGGTGTCCTTGCAGGTGAGCTTGGTGACGGTGGTCTTGCCGCTGCCGACAGGAATGACCTCGAAGGTCGCCTTGCATGCTCCGCAAGCCACCCCGTGCATGTGGCTCTTTTCCTTGTCCACGACGCTGGTGGTGACTGCCCCGCACATCGGGCATGTGATGGCGATGCGGGTTTTGGGCTTGAGGGCTTCGGCTTCCTGCGCGGTCTTGACGGGCGCGTAGGTGATGTGCGGGCCGGGGCCGGCTTGCGCGTTTGTGGTGAGGAGGCCGATGACAATGGCCGTCATGGCTGTGAGGATCTTGGTGCTGTGTTTCATGGTTTGCTATTGTTGGTTTGTCTGCCCCGCGGACAACCGTCCGGGGAGCGTTCACCCATGAGTATGCTTCCGCCCGAGGTAAACTTCGATGACTTTCTCGTTACTCTGCACTTCATCTACGGGACCTTCGCAGAGGACCGTGCCTTGGTGGAGGACGGTGACTTTCCGCCCGGTGGCGATCTGGCGGACGAAAACCATGTCGTGCTCGATGACCACGATGGTGTGCTGGCCGGCGAGCGAGAGGAGGAGGTCGCCGGTCTTTTGCGTCTCCTCGTCGGTCATGCCGGCGGCGGGTTCATCCACGAGCAGCAGCCGGGCGTTTTGGGCGAGGAGCATTCCGATTTCGAGCCACTGCTTCTGCCCGTGGGCGAGCGCACCGGCCTTCCGCTGGGCTTCGTCGCCGAGGTTGATGGTTTTGAGGATGTCGTGGAGCCGGTCGCGCTCGGTGCCGCTGGGTTTGTGAAAGAGGCTGTGCCAGACGCCGCGGCTGCCTTCCATGGAGAGGAGCAGATTCTCGAAGACGGTGTGGTCTGTATAGACAGTGGGTGTCTGAAATTTTCGGCCGATGCCGAGTCGGTAGATTTCGTATTCGCTGAGGCGCGAGAGGTCGTGCTCCTCGGCAAAGGTGAGGGTGCCGGAGTCCGGGCGGGTGCGGCCGGTGATGAGGTCGAGGAAGGTGGTCTTGCCCGCGCCGTTTGGCCCGATGACAGTGCGAAGTTCGCCCTCATCGAGATAGAAGCTGAGGTCAGTGATGGCCTTGAAGCCGCTGAACTGTTTGCACACGCCCTCGGCGGCGAGGAGGAAAGGGCGAGGCTTGAGGGGGGAGTCGATTAGCATGGCGATGCGGGGAAGAGGGGAGAACGTCCAACTTCCAACGACCAACTTCCAACGTCCAAGTGGAGCAGAACTCCGCGTCGCGCCGTCCTGCTTGAACGTTGAACGTTAGACGTTGGACGTTGGACGTTCATTCCGATCGTGGCTTGCAGTGCCAGTGACCTATCCACCGGTGCTCTCCTTTGCGGGGTCGGCGGCGATGATTCCCAACCGTTTGAAAACTTCCCTCAACTGCTTCGGCAGGCCGGCGATGCCGCGGGGCATGAATAGGACGACGAGGATGAACATGGTGCCGAGGATGATGAGCCATAGGTCGGGGTAGGCTCTGGTCGCCCAGCTTTTGAGGGCGTTCACGCTGATGGCTCCCACGATGGGTCCGATGAGGGTGCCGCGTCCGCCGACGGCGCACCAGACGACGGCTTCGAGGCTCTTCTCGGGCATCATTTCGCCGGGATTGATGATGCCTACCTGGGGGACGTAGAGGGCGCCAGCGGCGCTGGCGATGAGGGCGCTGAGGACGAAGATGAAGAGCTTGTAGTTGGCGGCGGCGTAGCCGGAGAAGAGGACGCGGTTTTCGCTGTCGCGGATGGCGCGCTGGACGAGGCCGAAGCGCGTGGTGGTGAGCCATCGGCAAAAGACATAGACGCCGACCATGAGGGCGGCTGTGGCGGTGTAGAGCCACCGCTGGGTGGAGGGCTCGCGGAGATCTGCGCCGAGGAGAAACTTAAAGTCGGTGAAGCCGTTGTTCCCACCCATGAGGGCGCGATTTTGCAGGAGGTAGATATAGGCTGCGTAGGTGAGGGCCTGGGTGAGGATGGAGAAATAGACACCTTTGATGCGGCTGCGAAATGCGAAGTATCCAAAGACGAGTGCGAGGAGGCCCGGAATGAGCAGGACCATGCCGGCGGCGATGGGGAAGGAGTAGAAAGGCTGCCAGAAGCTGGGCAGCTTTGTGTAACCAAGGAAGACGAGGAAGTCGGGGAGCAGGTTCGGGTTATTACCCGAAAGGTAGTACTGGCCTAGCTTGCCGATCTTTAGCATGAGGTGCATGCCGAGCATGTAGCCTCCGAGGGAGAAAAAGAGCGCCTGCCCGAGGCTGAGCAACCCGGTGTAGCCCCATAGCATATCCACGGAGATGGCGAGGATGCCGTAGCAGAGGTATTTGCCCCAGAGGTTGAGGGTGAAGTTGCTGATGTGCCAGAAGTTCGGAACGGCATGGCCGTCGCGCATCACGGTGGGCGGAAGCAGATTCAGCGCGGGGAGGATGACGACGAGGAGCAGGGCGAGGATCGCGCCGATGGTGAGTTCGGTCTTGGAGATGGTGCGCGTCATGGGTCGGTCAGAAAATGGGCGCGCGCGTCATCCTTCGAGACTCCGCGATTTGGTGACAAACAAGCCCGCGGGCCGCCACTGGAGGAACAGAATGATGCCGAGGAGGACGAGGATTTTGCCAAGGACGGGGTTTTGCAAAAGCTGCTGAAGGCTCTGGTCGAGAAGGCCGATGCCGAGGGCGCTGATGACGGTGCCCATGATATTGCCGACGCCGCCGACGACGACGGTCATGAACGCATCGACGATGTAGCCCTGGCCGAGGGAGGGGCCGACATTGCCGACTTGCGAGAGGAAGGCTCCGGCGAGGCCGGCGAGGCCGCTGCCAAAGCCAAAGGTGAGCATGTTGACGCGCTCGGTTTTCACTCCCATGCAGGCGGCCATCTGCCGGTTTTGCATGACGGCGCGGATGAGGAGGCCGAGGGGGGTCTTCGTCAGGGCGAGGTGGGTGCCGAGGATGATGAGGGCGGCAAAGGCGATGACGAAGACGCGGTTCCAGCCGAGGAGGATGTCATTGACTGTCCATGCGCCGCTGAGGAATGCGGGGGAATCGACCTGGACGTTATTCGCGCCGAAGATGAGGCGGAATGCCTGCTGGAGGACGAGGGAGACGCCCCAGGTGGCGAGGAGGCTTTCCAGCGGACGGCGGTAGAGAAAGCGGATGACGCTGCGCTCAAGGAGGATGCCGACGGCGGCGGCGGCAAGGAAGCTGACGGGGATGGCAACGATGAAATAGAGGTCGAGGGCGGCGCCCTGCTGGTGCATGCCGGGGAGCTGGAGGCGGATTCCGAAGGGGGAGAAATCGAGCCCCTCGCCAAAGAGGCGCTGGACGACATAGGTGGCATATGCGCCGACGACGATGAGTTCGCCGTGGGCCATATTGATGACGCCCATGAGGCCGAAGGTGATGGCGAGGCCGATGGCGACGACGAGGAGGATGCTGCCGAGGGAGATGCCGCGAAAGGCGGTGCCAAAGGCATCGACGGTGCGGATGTGGCTGGCGATAGCGGCCTGCGCGGCGGTGACGGCGCGGGCGGTATCGGGTTTGGTTGTGGGGTCGCGGTGGAGGGCGGTGAGGAAGTCGCGGCTGGGGATGGAGCCCATCTCGCCTAGCTGACGGGCGGCGGCGGTCTGGACGGCGGGGTCGGGGTCGCGGAGGTGGATGAGGGCGATGGCTTCGCGAAGGGCGCGGGTGGTGCGGGCGTCGAGTTTGCGGGAAAGTTGTGCACTGAGGAGGGGAAGCTTTTCCGGGTCCTGACTCATGCCGAAGGTGGAGATGACGCGGAGGCGGGTGGTACGGTCGGGCGAGCTGAGGTCGAGGAGGTCGAGGACTGTCTTCATGGCGCCGCGGAGCGCGGAGTCGTGCGCGGCGGTGTCGAGGTCGGCGGCGATGAGGCGGAGGGGTTTGCCGGCGGGGTCTTTGAGCGGGAGGCCGTCGGCGACGCGCTGCGCGGCCTGGCTGTCTGCAGCATCCTTTTCGCCGGTGAGCAGGACAGGGATGGTGGGTGCGCCGTCGGGCTTATGGAGGAAGATGAGGTCTTCCTTCCACGCGGTGAAAAGGGTGCGGATGGCCGGGTCGCTCTGGCCGGCGAGGGCCTGGAGGAGGGCGAGCTTCTTTTCATCGTCCTCCTCGATGATGGCGGCGACGATGGTCTGCCGCGCGGTATCCGCGGCGCGGAGGGTGGCTGCGCCGAGCAGCAGGAGGAGGACGGCGGCGATGCGGAAAGCTAGTCCTGACATAGGTCTGACTGTCGCCGGTGCAGGGTCGGGATTGCGACTACGAGTAAGATTACGAGCAAGAGAATGGAGCAGGGCTGGGGCGGTCATCTGATGACAGTTAGCGTGGGTGCTTTCCAAAGTAAGAGAGGGGCGGGCCGACCAATCCGGCCCGCCCCTCCAACCCAAACGAAACCTGGGCTCCCACCCGCGCCGGGGCGCGGGAGGGGTGGCTGCTTACTTGGCCTTAAAGGTGCCTTTCAGGAAGGGTTCGCCAAAGACGTCCTTGTATTCCTTAAGGATCTTGAACTGGCCGTCGGCCTTGGTTTCACCGATGAAGACATTCTTTGTCAGGTGGTGGTTCTTCTGGGTCTTCACGGTGCCGCCGGGACCATCGAAGGTGATCCCGCTCTCGAGTGCCCCGATGACTTTGTCCACGTCGAAGGACTTGGCTTTTTCCACCGCGGCCTTCCAGAGATAGACGCCATCATAGCTGAGGACCATGGGTGAGCAGGTGACGCGGTCCTCTTTCTTCACGCCGTCGGCCTTTGTGGTCGCGAGCCATGCGTTCCAGTCGGCGAGGAATTTTTTGTTGGCGGGCGACTTGATGCTCTGGAAGTAGGTCCAGCAGCCGAGTTGGCCGACGAGCTGTTTCGCGGGAAGGCCGCGGAACTCATCCTCGGAGATCGAGAAGCTGACGACGGGGCAGGTGTCGGCGGTGAGGCCGGCATTGGCGTATTCCTTGAAGAATGGGACGTTGGTGTCGCCATTCAGGGTGCTGACGACGCAGGCTTTGCCGCCGGCGGCGAACTGCTTTATGTCGGCGATGATCTGCTGGTAGTCCTTGTGCCCAAATGGCGTGTACATGCCAGCCGAGATGATCTTGCCGCTGTCGTCCTTCTTGAAACCACCGCCGATGTTTTCAAGCGGGACGCCTTTCGAGAGGAGATACTCGAGGAGGACGAGGTTGGTGGTCTGCGGATAGACGTAGTCGCTGCCGAGGAGGTAGAACTTTTTCTTGCCCTGCGCGATGAGGTAATCAACGGCGGGAGTGGCCTGCTGGCCGACGGCCTCGGCAGTGTAGAAGATGTTCTTGGAAAGCTCTTCGCCCTCGTACTGGACGGGGTAGAAGAGGAGACCGTTGTTTTTCTCGAAGACGGGGAGGACGGACTTGCGGCTGACCGAGGTCCAGCAGCCGAAGGTGACGGCGACTTTGTCCTGCTCGAGGAGTTGCTTGGCTTTCTCGGCGAAGAGCGGCCAGTCGGACGCGCCATCGACGATGACGGGCTCGATCTTCCTGCCCATGACGCCGCCTGCCTTGTTGATCTCGTCGAAGGTGAAGAGAAGGACATCGCGGAGAGAAGTCTCCGAGATTGCCATGGTGCCGCTGAGCGAATGGAGGACGCCGACCTTGACGGTTTCGTCCGCCGCGCGTGCGGTGGTGGTGAGGGCGATCGCGCCGGTAAGCGCCGCGAGGCCAAGTGACTTGAGGATGTTCATGTGTTTGGTGTGGTGGTGGTTGACTGCATCTGATCTCACAAGGAGAAACACCAAACAGGGGAGTCCGGACGGCGTGAAACTTGGGAGGGAAACGCCGGCGAACGATAGAAGTGACCGGCCCGGAATCGGACCGATGGATAGGCGAAAAGAACCGCTGACTTCGGAGGCCGCACCGGGCCCCCGCGAACTCCGCCGGGCAACGAGTGCCCGGCGGAGCCGCAAGAGAAACCTGACTAACCGACCTTAGAACGCGAGACCGACGCCGCCCTGGAAGACGTGGCGGTTATGGCGGTCATTGGCGGTCGCCGCAGCGACGGTGTCGCCGAGGTGGTACCAGGTGTAGCCGCCCGAGAACGTCCATGCACCGTAGCAGGACGGAACGAAGGCGAGCGGGACGGAGAGTTGGGCGCCCGTGGAGACGAAGCCGAAGCTCTTGCCGGCATAGAACTTGTCGTCGCCGTAGCCGACATTGATCGGGACGGTGAGCGTGACCGGGCAGGTGCTGCCCTTGCCGAACGTATAGCCGGGAGCGACGCCCGCTTCGAAGTACCAGCCGTTGCCCTCAAGGCCGGCGAATCCGGTCGAATTGAGTTCGCGGAGGACGGCGATGTGCGGGTGCAGCGCCCACGCTCCGAGGAGATCGGAGTCGTCATAGGCGAGATTCAGGTTGATGCTGCGCGCGGTGTCGAAGACGCCGGCGGGGCTGTCGAACTCGAAGTAGCTCAGGGTGGCGGTGTAGTTCTTCGCCATCGTCACGGCGAAGCCGGCGGTGTAGTCGAACTCATACCAGTTCCGCACGGTGTCGGTGCTGCCGTCGGGCTGCACGTGGGAGTGGATGGAGCTCCAGAGGCCGAGGTTGAAGGAGACCTTGTTAATGAAGCCGTCGCCCTCGTAGAGCCTGAAATAGAGGTCGAGGTAGGGCTGGGCGATGACGCCCTGGTTTTCGAGCACCAGTCCGCGGGAGATGTACTCCGAGACGAAGACGACGCCGAGGTCGCCGGTGATGCAGGATTCCTTGATGGTCTCCTTGATTTCTTTGGGAGCCTTCATCTCTTTCCCCGTGCCAGCGATGCTGGTCGAGGTGAAGCCGAGGGTTCCCAGAGCGAGCGCGCTGTAAGCGGCAATGCGATGGTTAATCATGGGTGGTCTTTCTTGTTGGTTATCTTGGTTGGTTAGGTGCCGATTTTGTTCGGCGGCGGCTGTTTAGCAATCGTTCTGCCATGAGGCAATAGTTTTTGTGAGGATTTTGCGCGGTACCTCGCCCTCTCTGTAAACCCCCTGCCTTACCACGAGGATGTCCTCGCAAGCGATTCCGTGAAGTGCATGACGCGGCGCAAGCGGGCCGGATAAATGGCGACAGCGAGCGCAGCGAAATGCCTAAATTTCGCCAGCCTTCAGACGACTTCCACCGGGCACTTTGGCAGCGCTTTCAAAAAGGCAGAGCCGTAGCCCTTCGTCAAAACGCGGGGATCGAGGATCACTACGATGCCACTGTCCTGCGTGGTGCGGATGAGCCGCCCGACGCCCTGCCGCAGTTTCAGCACAGCCTCGGGCAGCGAATACTCGGCGAAGGGATCGCCGCCCTGCGCCTCGATCAGTTCCAGGCGCGCCTCGATGAGCGGATGATCCGGAACCGCGAACGGCAGCCTCGTGATGATGACATTCGACAGCGCCTCGCCCGGCACGTCCACACCGCTCCAAAAGCTCTCGGTCCCGAAGAGCACATGGCGGTCGTTTTTCTTGAACTCCGAGAGCAGCCGGTGCCGCGGCAGACCCTCGCCCTGCACGAGCAGTTTGTAGTCGAGGTCATCCAGCCGCTCGCGCATCGCCGAGGCCAGCGCGCTCATCGTCTTGTAGCTGGTGAAAAGGACAAACGCCCTCCCCTTTGTCATCTCCACGAAATGCTCGATCCGCTCCGCCAGCGCGGCCTCGTAGCCGGCGTCGCGCGGGTCGGGCATCTTGCGGGTGATGTATAGCCGCATCTGCCGCTCGTAGTCGAATGGGCTCCCGATCTGCCGCGCCTCCACCTCCTCCGCGCCCACGCGCGTGCGGAAGTAATCCAGCGCCGCGCTCCCGACCGAGAGCGTCGCGCTCGTCATGATGCAGCAGTGTTCCTCGCGGAAAAGCAGCGCCCGCAGATGCGCCGCCACATCCACCGGCGCGGCGTGCAGCGCGTGAAACTGCCCGGTCTTCCCCGTGCGTTCCACCCAGTACACATGGTCCTCCGCGTCCTGTTTTAGAAAAGTCGCGATGCCCCCGCGCGCATCGCGCAGACGGCGTCCGAGGTCCTGCAACTCCGCCTTCGCGATTTCGTCCTCCATCCCCTTGAGCGTCTGCACCACCAGCGTCTGCACTTTCGCCAGTTCCGCCGTCAGCGAGTCCTCCACGAAATCCGGCTGCCGCACGCGGAACTCCCGCCCCTTTTTGAAGTCCGCCCGCGTCCCCACCTTGTCGAAAAACGTGTCCACCTTGAGCAGCAACTCCGCCGTCGCCTTCACCCCATCCACATTCCGATGCACCTGAAACAGCCCCTTCTTCGTCTCCGGGTTGTAGAGCCGCCTCAGCGCGTACCGCAGCCCGTATTGCGAAACGCCGAGCCCGATCATTTTCCCCGCCACGCCCTCGACCGTGTGCGCCTCGTCGAAGATCACAAAGTCATTCGCAAACAGATAGCCGCTCCCTTCCTCCTGCTCCGCGAGCCCGCCGAGATTCATGAAAAAGAGCGTGTGATTCATCACCACCACATCCGCCGTCAGCAACCGCTTGCGCGCCGCCTGGTAAAAGCACCGCGGATTCGTCCCGCACCCCTTCGCCGTGCAGATGTGCTGCTCGCTGCAAACCAAACTCCACACATGCGAGTCCGGCTCGACCGAGAAATCCGAGAGCGTCCCGTCCTTCGTCGTCTGCGCCCATTCCCAGATGCGGTCGAGCTCCGCCTGCTCCGGCGACGTGAACAGCTCCCCCGCATTCGCCCGCGCCCGTTCCAGCCGTAGCGGGCAGAGGAAATTGCCCCGCCCTTTCCACAGCATCGCCTCAAACTCCACCGGCAGCACCTTCTGCAGGATCGGGATGTCCTTATACACGAGCTGCTCCTGCAGATTGATCGTGTAGGTGGAAATCACCGCCTTCTTCTTCTGCTCCAGCGCCCACAGCACCGCAGGCACCAGATACGCGAGCGATTTTCCCACGCCCGTCCCCGCCTCCACCACCAGATGCCGCTCCCCGCTCAGCGCCAGCGCCACCGCCACCGCCATCTCCTGCTGCTCCGGCCGGTATTCGAAATTTTTCGCCTGCGCGAGCAGCCCCGTCTCGGAGAAAATCCCCCTCACCTTGTCGGCGAACGAACTGCCAGGCGTCTCGGATAGCGAAATCATGAACCGCGCATCATCCGCACGCGCAACGCCCGCCGCAAGCCCGCCGCGCTTTCGCTTGGCAAAACCACGCCCCCGCCTTTCAATCCGCACCCCGAATGAAGCTCCTCGACCGCTACGTCCTCCGCAATTTCCTGGAGCCATTCTTCATCTGCCTGGCCGGCTTCATCGCCATCTGGCTGATCATCGATTTCAGCGACAACAACAACGACTTCATCCAGGCCCGCGCCTCGTTCAAACAGATCGCCCAGTTTTACCTCACCCAGCTCCCCGCCACCGTCCTCCTCTCCCTCCCCATCGGCCTCCTCCTTGCCCTGCTTTTCTCCCTCAGCAGCATGTCGCGGCGCAATGAGATCATCTCCATGCTCACCGCTGGGCGCAGCGTCACCCGCATCCTCCTCCCCCTGTTTTGTGTCGGCCTCGTCATGAGCGGCCTCTGCCTCTGGCTGAACTGGGAAATGGCGCCCCACGCCGAAAACATCCGCAAGACCGCCTTCAAGCAGATGAAGCGCGGCCGCAAGTCCGGCGAGCCCGAAGCCGTCTTCGGCCACGTCTTTCGCAACCGCCAGGACAACCGCACCTGGTACGTCCGCAAACTCCGCCCCGGCTCCGACCAGCTCAGCGTCGTCCACATCACCCAGCAGGACCCGGACGGCACCATCACCCGCAAATACTACGCCGACACGGCCGTCCACGACGCCCGCGCCAGGACGTGGACCCTCGACCGCGGCATGACCGTCGATTTCGACAAAGCCGGCGACATCACCACGACCGACTATTTCCTCCAGGACAGGCGCGTCATCCCCGACTGGAGCGAGACCCCCTGGCGCATCGCCAGCTCCCAGCTCGATGCCACCGGCCTCTCCATCCCCGAGTTGCACAGCTACCTTGAGTTCAACTCCGACTTCCCCGGCGCCCAGCTCGCCCCCTACCGCACCAATCTCGCCGACCGCTTCGCCTGGCCTCTCACCTGCCTCGTCGTCGTCCTCATCGCCGCCCCGCTCGGCATCGTCTTCAACCGCCGCGGCGTCCTCGGCGGCGTCGCCACCGCCCTCACGCTCTTTGTCATCCTCCTGCTCTCCCGCTACCTCTTCCTCGCCTTCGGCAAAGGCGACCGCCTCCCGCCGACCCTCGCCGGCTGGATGCCGATCATCGCCGGCGCCCTCATCGGTCTGATCCTCCTCTGGTTCCGCTCCACCAGCCGCGACCTGCCCCGGCTCACGCTTTGGAAAAAGTGAACGCACTCCGCCTCGCACCGAACATCCAACTTCCGACATCAAACATCCCATGACCCCCGAATGGTCCATCCAATCCCGCGCCCACCAATGCGCCGCCACCGGCGCCCCCTTCCAGGACGGCGAGCACTTTTACACCCTCCTCTTTCACGACAAGGACGGCTACCGCCGCGAGGACCTGAGCGAAGCC
>JANOBH010000469.1:0-11653 GCA_031411535.1 Chthoniobacter sp.
ACGGTTGATTGGTTCGCGGTCGCGGTCTGCGCGGTGGCGTTTGCCGGGATGGTGCGGTGGAAGTGGGGCGTGATCCCCGTCGTGCTCGGCGCTGGGATGACCGGCCTGCTTTTTAAAACACTGCTATGAAATCACGCCGCAAAACCAAACCGGGCCCCGTCAAAATCACCCTCCACGGCGCCGCCGGCGAAGTGACGGGGTCCTCGTATCTCGTGGAGACGGGACGCGCGCGGGTGCTGGTGGACTTCGGGCTTTTCCAAGGCGGTCGCGGGAGCGACGCGAAGAATGTGCTCCCGGCCCGGCTCGATCCGGCGGGGCTCGACGCGGTGCTCCTCACCCACGCGCATCTCGATCACTGCGGGCGGTTGCCGCCGCTGATCAAGGGCGGGTACCCCGGCGCCATTTTCGCCACAGAGGCCACGCGCGATCTCGCGGGCCTGATCCTGCGGGACTCGGCGAAGGTGCAGTCCTTTGATGTCGAGCGGGCGAACCGCAAGCGCACCCGCGCGGGCATGCCTCTGATCGCGCCGCTCTATGACGCCGCGGAGGTCGAGCTGACGGTGCAGCGTTTTCGCGTGGTGAAATACGACGCACCGATCGAGGTCGCTGCGGGCATCACGGCGCGCTTTGTGGATGCGGGGCACATGCTCGGCTCCGCGAGCATCGAGCTGAAAATCGAGGAGTACGGCATCACGAAGACGGTGGTCTTTTCCGGCGACATCGGGCCGTCGGGGATGGCGCTCATCCGCGACGCGACGCCACTCTATCGCGCGGATGCGGTCTTTCTGGAATCCACCTACGGCGACCGCGATCACCGCACGCTGGCCGACACGCTCGCGGAGTTTGGCGGCATCATCGGGCAGGTCGTGCGGGACAGGGCGCGCATCCTTGTGCCCGCCTTTGCGGTCGGGCGGACGCAGCAGATTCTCTTTCACCTCGACGAGCTTTTCAGCGCGGGCGGGGTGAAGCCGTTCCCCGTCTATATCGACAGCCCGATGGCGATCGAAGCGACGAGGATTTACGAAAGCCACCCGGACCTCCTCGATGACGAAACGCGCGACCTGCAGCGCAGCAGCGCCACCGCCCGCCTCCACCGCCATGTGAAGCCCACGCCATCGGCCACGGACTCGATGGCGCTGAACACCGCGGCCGGTCCATGCCTCATCATGGCCGGGGCCGGCATGTGCACCGGCGGTCGCATCCTGCACCACCTCAAGCACGGGCTTTGGAAGAAGGAGACCGTCGTGATGATCGTGGGCTACCAGGTCGCCGGGTCGCTTGGCCGGCAGTTGGTGGATGGGGCAAAGGTCGTGCGGATTTTTGGCGAGCAGATTTCCGTGAAGGCGCAGATCAAGACGCTGAACGGCTTCAGCGCCCACGCCGGGCAGACCGAGCTGATGAAGTGGCTCGGCCATCTCACGCCGGCGAAGCCGACGGTCGTCCTGACTCACGGAGAAGCGCGCGGCCGCGAGCCGCTCGCCGGACTCATCCAGCGCCGCCACGGCATCAAGGCCCTGCTGCCCGTGCAGGGCGACACGATCGTGCTCTGATCCCGCCTGATTTATCTCCGTCGCCGGGCTCCCCGACGCCAAGGCGCCGATCCTGCGGGCCGGCGCCTGGCACCGCCTTTCGCGGCGTCTGATCTCCGGCTGGCGTCAGCGCTTTTCCCAACTGCCGCGACGGCCGGGCCGCGCTATAGGAAAAGGAAGCACGCGGCCATGATCGCGGTGGGGATGAGTGCGCCGAGGAAAAGGCTGAGCGGGGCGACGCCGTCCGCGAAATAGCCGGAAAGGATGGACTGGCCGGCGGGGTTGGGTGCATTCGCGATGACGGTGAGGCCGCCACCGGCCACGGCACCCGCGACGACGGCGTATTTCAGGCCTTCGGTGAAGTTCGGCACGAGCGTGGCGAGGTAGGTGATGGCCGCATTGTCGTTGAAGGCGGTGAGGCCCATCGCGCTGAGGAGCAGGGGCGTCTCGCCGAGGCGGGCGAGCATGGGCTCGATCCACCAGCCTTGCAGGCCGCCGTGGATGACGAGGCCGGCAAGGAAGAAGCCAACGAGCAGCGCGGGCTTGAGGCTGAGCGGATTCTGGTGGTGGTCGGTGGCGGTGGTGAAGGCGAGGAAGAAGAGGAAGCCGCCCATGAAGAGCGCGGGGTAATGCGCGGTGAAGACCGTCCAGCCGAGGAAGGCGAGATGCACCACGGTGACCCACGAGGGCACGGGATCGGTGCGGTCGCTCCAGTGCTCGGGCTGCTCGTCCGCCTGCTCCGAGAGGCGCAGGGACGCGAACTCTCGGCGGAAGGCGGTGAAGTAAACAAGGTTGGCGATCACGATGCCGACGACCGCCTTCCAGCCGAAATGCGTGAGCATGAAGGGCGTGTCCCAGCTCCACCTTGACGCGACCATGAGCACGGGCGGGGCGGCGAAATGGGTGAGCGTGCCGCCGACTGAGATGTTCACAAAGAGCAGGCCGAGCGTGGCGTAGCGGAACTTCACGCTCGGACTGAGATCGTAAAACTGCCGGGCGAGGAGCAGCGCGCAGATGGTCATAGCTGCGGGTTCGGTGATAAAGGAGCCGAGCAGCGGCCCGAGGGTGAGGATGGAAAGCCACCACGCCGCGGGCTTCTCTCCGCCGAGCTTGGCGAACATCTGCAGCCCCCGCTCGGCGAAGCGCAGCACCGGGCGCGTGGCGGCGATGCACATGATGACGACGACAAACATGGGCTCGGTGAAGATGACGCCGTGGCTGATGTAATTCTCGGCTGCCGGCCATCCTTTGAAGATGGTGATGGTCACGAGCAGCGGGACGACCCAGATGCCAAAGATGGCCTCGACCTCGCCGAGGAAGTGCATGATCTCCGCCTTGAACGAAACCGACTCCTTCCCGCCTTCGAGTGAGGCGGACTCCCGAGGGCCGCCGCGGGCGCGGATTTTCGCCGCATGCCCGTCGCGCCATTGGTGGGCGAGGTGCGTGAATTTCGCGGCCAGAAACGTGTGAATGATGGCGAGCAGGAAGATAATCGAAGCCACCAGGTTGAAGCGATCGACCGTGATCCGATGCCGGAGGAGATCGAGGATGCCGGTGAGGCCGGCGTCCGCGTAGTGGTCGAGCGGCAGTGGAAAGGCGGGACCGTCCGCTCCGCCGGGGACGGCCGCGAAGAGGTCCGGCGCGAGCAGCACCCCGGCGATAACGATGAGGGGAAAGACGCGGCGCATGATGCCGCGCATGCTCGTCATTCAGAGCCGGGTTCGGCCAGCTTTTCCGACCCGGGAGCGGTGCTCATTCCGGATCAAAATGCCCTCCGACCCGAAGGCCGTGCGTGCGGGGCTTGGCTTTTAGGGCGGTGGTCGCTTTGGTGGTGGGATGCTTGAGATCAATGAGCTGGTTGTAAGTTACGGATCGATCGCGGCGCTGCATGGCGTTTCGATCAAGGTGGAGAAGGGGACGATCGTGACGCTGGTGGGCGCGAACGGGGCGGGGAAGAGCACGACGCTGAGGGCGATTTCGGGGATCGTGGGGGTGAAGTCTGGGGGAATCCGGTTTGAGGGGGAGGAGATCGCGAATCTGCCGCCGCACCGGATCGTGGCGCGCGGGCTGGCGCAGGCGCCGGAGGGGCGGATGGTTTTCTCGAATCTGACGGTGATGGAGAATCTGCAGATGGGGGCGTATCTGAGGAAGGACAAGGCGGGGATCGCAAAGGATCTGGACTATGTGTTTGGGATTTTCCCCCGGCTGAAGGAGCGGGTGGGGCAGACGGCGGGGACGCTAAGCGGGGGGGAGCAGCAGATGCTGGCGATCGGGCGGGCGCTGATGAGCAAGCCGAAGCTGCTGATGCTGGATGAGCCTTCGCTGGGGATCGCGCCGCTGCTGGTGAAGACGATCTTTGAGAAGATCGTGGAGATCAACCGGGAGTTGGGGCTGACGATCCTGCTGGTGGAGCAGAATGCGAATCTGGCGCTGGAGGTTTCGCACTACGGGTATGTGCTGGAGACGGGGCGGATCATCCTGGAGGACAAGTCGGCGGCGCTGAGGGAGAATGAGGAGGTGCAGGCGGCGTATCTGGGGGGGTAGGGGATGGGAAATGGGGTTAAAGGAATACTGGACGGGGCCGCTGATCGGTGGCACACAAAACGCAACCTTCCCTCTCTTATGAACAAGTCCGCATTCCTCTTTGCTGTCGGCTCCGCATTTGCCCTAGGTCTGCCGCTTGCGGCTTCGGCGTATGATGACGATCCGGGCTACGGCGCGTACCGTCCGTGGTACGGTGGGGAGGACCGGACCTACCGCCGGGGCGAGTATGGCGGGGACCGGGACCGGCTGCGTGAGCCGCTCTATTACCGCCCGACGCAGCGCTATTACGCAAAGGGCTACACGGTGAGCTACCGTTATATGCCAGTGTATTGGTATGATTTGAATCACTCGCAGCAGGCGGTGACATCAAATTTCCGGACGGAAGGGTTTCGCATCGCCACAGAGGACATCCCGGCATGGGGCGCGAAGCCTCCGCGGCTGGTGGTGGCGAACAAGAAGACGCCTTCGCAGGGCGCGGTGACTTCGATCATCCGCACGAAGCAGCCGACGGGATATGCGGCGCCGTCGTACTCGGCTCCGACGGAGTTGCCGGTGCCGAGCGTGCCGCTGCCGACCCCGAATCTCGATCCGTCGCCGGTGCCGGAAGCGCCGAAACCGTAGGCATCGGGATTGGCGGGCGGGCTGGGCTGCGGATGGGGTTTTCGGCGGAGTCGAAAATCGGCGAAAATACACCTTGTCACCCTTGGGGAGGCATGGCAGCCTCCCGCTCCCTTTTTCCAAACAAAGCATTATATGGCATACGCAATTTTCAAAACCGGCGGCAGACAGTACCGCGTAGCGCAGGGTGATGTGATCGAGATCGACCGACTCGACGCAGAGCCGCTCGCAGAAGCGAAGTTTTCCGACGTGCTGTGCGTCGGCGCGGGCGACAGCATCAAGCTGGGCGCGGACATCAAGGGTGGGAGCGTCGTGGCGGAGGTCGTGGAGCATTTCCGCGGACCGAAGCTCATCAATTTCAAATTCCGCCGCCGGAAGGGCTACCACCGCAGCGTCGGGCATCGGCAGAATCTGACGCGCGTGAAGATCACGAGCATCCCGGCCTGATTCCGCGGTCCACTTTCACTCTTCATCACTCACTTTTATGGCTCATAAAAAAGGTCAGGGTTCAGTCAAGAACGGCCGCGACAGCGTCAGCAAGCGTCTCGGCGTGAAAAAATTCGGCAGCCAGGTTGTGGTCGCCGGGAACATCATCATCCGCCAGCGCGGGACGAAGTTTAAGCCGGGCAAAAATGTCGGGCTCGGCCGCGATTACACGATCTGGGCGCTCGTGGACGGGCGCGTGCGCTTTGACCGCGAAGGCCGCCGGGTGAACGTGGACCCCGCTCCCGCCTCGGTGAACTGAGCGGGCGCCTCGCGCGCATCTCTTTTGCAAAGCGCCTCGGTCGGATTCCCGGCCGAGGCGCTTTTTGCTGGGCTAATTTGTTCGCTCGCGGGCGGTTGATGTGCGGTAAAGTCACCGTCGTTTCCCAATGTCCCATCACGCCCCGCGACTCACCGACAATTTCTTCACACGGCGCGATTTTCTTCATCGCTGCGGGATGGGGATGGGCGGACTGGCGCTGGGCAGCGTGCTGGGAAAGGCGCTGGGGGTCAGCGCGGCGGAGCCGTCCGACCTGAATCCGCTCGCACCTAAGGCGCCGCATTTTGCGCCGAAGGCGAAGCGGGTGATCCACCTATTCATGAACGGCGGTCCGTCGCATGTGGACACCTTTGACCCGAAGCCGCGGCTGACGGAATTCCACGGCAAGACGCTGCCGATGGACCACCTGAGCACCGAGCGAAAGACGGGCGCGGGTTTCAAGTCGCCGTTTGCTTTCAAAAAGTACGGGAAGAGCGGGATCGAGGTGAGCGAGCTGTTTGCAAAGACGGCGGAGTCCATCGATGACGTCTGCGTCATCCGCTCGATGCGCGCCGATGTGCCGAACCACGAGCCGTCGCTGATGCTGATGAACTGCGGGGAGTCGCGCCTGGTGCGCCCGAGCATGGGCTCGTGGGTGACCTACGGGCTGGGGAGCGAGAACCAGAACATGCCGGGCTTCATCACGATGTGCCCCGGCGGCTATCCGATTCAGGAGTCGCAGAACTGGCAGTCGGCCTTCCTGCCTGGCGTGTATCAGGGCACGCACATCGACACCCGGCACACGTCGCTGGAGAAGCTGATCGAGAACATTCGGAACAAGTACGTTTCCCAAAAGGAACAGCGGGCGCAGCTCGACCTGCTGAAGCAGCTCAACCTCGAGCATGAGCGGCGGCGGCAAAACGATGCGCAGCTTGAGGCGCGCGTGCAGTCTTTCGAGCTCGCGTACCGGATGCAGATGGACGCCGCGGACGCTTTTGACATCGCGCGCGAGCCGCAGGCGATCCGCGACATGTACGGGTCGGGCGTGCAGGGTCGGCAGATGCTCATCGCGCGGCGGCTCGTGGAGCGCGGTGTGCGGTTCGTGCAGGTCTGGCACGGGGAGGGGCAGCCGTGGGATTCGCATGACGACATCGAGGTGAACCACCGCCGGCTCGCGGGCGAGTGCGACCAGGCGATCGGCGCGCTTTTGAAGGACCTCAAGCAGCGCGGCATGCTCGAGGACACGCTGGTGATCTGGGGCGGCGAGTTTGGGCGCACGCCCACGGTGGAGCTGCCGACGCCGGGCTCAAACGCCGGAAAAATCAACGGACGCGACCACAATCACCACGGTTTCACGATGTGGATGGCGGGCGGCGGCGTGAAAGGCGGCTATGTCCACGGTGCGACGGACGAGTTCGGCTTCAAGGCGGTCGAGAAACCCATGCATGTGCATGATCTCCACGCGACGATTCTGAAGCTGCTGGGCTTTGATCACGAAAGGCTTACGTATCGATATGCGGGCCGCGATTTCCGGCTGACGGACGTGCATGGCAATGTCGTGAGCGAGATCATCGCCTGAGTCTTCCAGGCCGGTTTGTTGACGGATAAAGCGATGGCGTCATTGCCGGGGTGCATTTTGCCGATATGTAGTTGTATTCACTGCGTCAATACAGCGATGCATCCCCCGTTCTCCAAATCCACCGCCCCGCGCCGGGGCGGCTTCTCGCTCGTCGAGGTCGTGCTCGCGATCGGCGTGATGGCGTTTGCCTTTGTCGGAATCTTCGCGCTGCTCCCAGCGGGGATGACGAATTTCCGGCAGGCGATGGATCTCTCGGTCGGCGCGCAGATCGCGCAGCGGGTCATCGGCGATGCGCAGCAGACGGATTTCAATGTCCTCATCGACGAGAAGAACCTGCCGGCGACGGCGAACTACACTTTTCGCGCACCAAAGGTCGGCGCGCCGGTGCTGCGGTATTTCGACGAGCAGGGGAATGAGATCGTGCCGAAGAACCCGGCCAGTCTTTCCACCGAGGAGAAAGGAAAGGTCATCTACCATGTGAATGTCCGCGTGATGCCGCAGACCGCGCTGCCGAAGACGAACACGGGCAGCGACGCGCCGCATGTGGCGACGCTGACGGTGCAGATCGCGAACAATCCCGGAAACCGGGACATCCCGATCAGCAGTTCGAGCCCAAGCGATGACAGCAAGTCGGATCGCAATCTTTTCCTGACGACGCCTGGCGTGACGATCCTGACCTACTCGGCCCACGTCGGGCGCAACCAATGAACACGCGCGCCGGGAACCGCGGCCTGCCCCGGGCGTTCACTCTGGTCGAGTTGCTGCTTTCGACGGCGATCATCGGCCTCCTCATGCTGGTGCTGCTGGCCATGACCGACCAGACCAGCCTGACATGGCGCCGCACCACGGCAAAGATCGAGCAGTTCCAGCAGGCGCGCTCTGGCTTTGAGTCGATGACGCGAAAGCTCAGCCAGGCGACGTTGAACACGTATTACGACTACTTTGACGCGAGCGGCAATTCGCTGAAGACGAGCACCGGGACGGGTTTCGTGCCGAAGACGTACGGCCGGCAGTCCGAGCTGCGCTTCATGAGCGGGCCGATGAAGAGTTTCGCGCTGTCGGGGAATCTGCCGACGCACGGCGTTTTTTTTCAGGCGCCTCTGGGCTTTGTGGACGACAGCGCGAACGCGGCGATGGACAACCTTCTGAACACCTGGGGGTATTTTGTCGAAGTGGGTGGAGATGACGGCTCGCTCCCGACATTTCTGAACGGCCGCGTGCCGGCGCGCTGGCGTTCGCGGCTCATGGAGCTGATGCAGCCTGCGGAGCGCATGTCGGTCTATGCCTTGAAAGGCAATGAAACCGGGGCGGCTGCGCGCGCCTGGTTCGCCGATGCGTTCAAGGCGAATCCCCGCCCGGTGCGGGTTTTGTCGGAGAATATCGTGGCGCTCGTCGTCCTGCCGAGGCTCGCGCGGACCGAGGAGGTGGCGCGGACGGCGGCGGGAAAGCAGTCGCTGGCGCCGCTATACGCCTACGACTCGATGAAGACGAACAACGACCCGGAGATCAACCCGAAGAACCAACTCCCGCCGGTGGTGCAGGTGACGATGGTGGCGATCGATGAAACATCAGCCAGGCAACTCGCACAGCGCTTCCCCAACTCGGCGACACTCGGCCTTGGCATGTCGTCGCTCTTTCTGAGTTCGGCGAAGCTCGAAGACGACGCCGGCACTGCCGTGCCCGGCGACGGCGATCTCGCGGTGCTGGAAAAGCAGCTCGTCGATCTCCGCGTCGCCTACCGCGTTTTCACGACAAACGTCACGATCCGAGGAGCGAAATGGAGCAAGTCGCAAAAGAACTGAGCCGCATGAAAACCGCCCCCCAGCTTTCCAAGAGAGGCGTCGCGCTCGTCATCGTGCTCTCCTTTCTCGTCATCATCTCGGTGCTGACGATCGCGTTTTTCAGCAGCGTGGCGACCGAGCTGCAGGCATCGCGCACCTACGCGGCGGGCGTGACCGCGCGGCAGCTCGCGGAGTCGGCCACGAGTGTGGTCATGGCGCAGATCCGCGAGGCCACGGCGCGGACAAACGGGGCGTGGGCCTCCCAGCCCGGGATGGTCCGCGTGTACCGCGACGGCGGCAGTGTCTCGGAAAAAGCGGACGCCTTTTTCAAGCTCTACTCGTCCGATAACATGATCGTGACGAGCGATCAGATTTCCGCGTTTGACCCTGCAGGGGACGTGCCGGTGAGCGGCGCGGGCGCATGGCACAAGAACCCGGTGCTCTTCACGGATCTGAATGAGCCGATGGCGGCGGTCGTGCCGGGGAGCGCCGCCACGGTGAAGCGTTTCCCGATCATGGATCCGTCGGCGGTGGGGACGGTCGAGGGCTTCGGGATCACCGCGGATGCGGGGGATCCGCAGGGCGCGGCGCGGCTCGCGCGCATGCCGGTGCGGTGGATTTATGTGCTGCAGGACGGCACGCTGAGCGCGCCCTCCAGCGCGGATGGCACGGGTCAGACCGCGACGTGGACCGGCACGAGGAAGCCGGCGAAAGACAACCCGATCGTCGGACGCATCGCCTTCTGGGCGGACGACGACACGTCGAAGGTGAACATCAATACTGCTGCGGGCTTTGTCTCGCCGACGAATGCGGCGGACCAGCAAAAGTACGCGGGCTCATTCTGGGACACGCCGCGCACTTACTCATCCTTTGACGCGGGTGCGGTCGATACGAACACGGGCGTGATGACGGTCCCCGGCCTCGCGGCATGCCAGCCTGCGCAGCATGAGTACCAGCGCTATCCGGGGCACCCGGCGACCACCTCGCTCGGGATGATCTTCAAAAACAACCTCACCTCCGAGCAGATCTACCAGCTCGTGCCTCGCGTCATCGGCGGCGGGTCGCAGGGCGGCACGGTGCAGCCGATCAAGGGGAGCGGCGCGCTGGATCTAAACTCGGACAACGACCGGCTTTACGCCTCCGTGGATGAGCTGCTCTACGCACCGACGATGAACGGCGGCCTTCGCGAAAAAAGCGCCGATGCGCTGAAAGCCGCCGGTGCGGTCACGCCCGACCTTTTGGAAAAGACGCGCTTTTTCCTCACCGCGGGCAGCCGCGCGCCGGAGCTGAATCTGTTTGGCCGTCCGCGCCTGACCATCTGGCCGATCAATACCGATGCGGCCAAGCGGACAGCCTTCGACGGGCTGTTTTCGTTCTGCTCGACGATCGGCGGCAAAGGCTTCTACTTCAGCCGCAACGACCCCAACAGCGCGAAGAACGACGCCACTGCCGGGCGCAACCCGCAGCTCTACGCCTACCTCCAGGAGCTGACGGGCAAAGGCGTGCCGGGTTTCGGGACTGACAGTTTCAAGAAGAAATACGGCGACGACCGCGACCAGATCCTGACGGAGATTTTCGACTACATCCGCTGCATCAATCTCAAGGACTCCAGCCTTTCGACGACCGCCAACGACTCAAAATACTACTTCGCTCCACAGGGCCTGGTGGTCCCGATGCAGATCGGAAAGGGCAGCGGGTTCGGGCGCTTCCCGACGATCTCGGAGGCCGCGCTGGTCTTTTACCACGCGGGTTTCAATGCGGACAAAAGCAAGCAGCTCCTCCGGGCGTTCCTGGTGTTTGAGACCTTCAACCCGATGTTTGGCTACAGCTCGATCAGTTCCCCCTCCACGAGCGACAAGAGCAATAACTATGTCGTGACGCATGAGGTGACCGGGCTGGATCAATTCAAGGTGAAGTCACCCGGCATGGCGGGGCAGACTGCGCTCGGGTTCCCAGGGACCGCGACGAATAAGATCACCACGGCCTCGGTCAATACGTGGCACGGCCGCGACATGGGTGGATTCGAGGGCATCATGCACACGCTGACCGGTCAGATCGGCGCGAAACCCGGCGACTCGAACTATTACCAGCTCCAGTCCTACGTGGCGCCGAATGGAGCCGGCAATCCGGGCGTCGAAATCCCGGCGGCGGACACGACTTTCAAATTCACCGGCGGAGAGATGAAGATCAAAGTGAAGTGGGCAAACACGGACTTGCAGACGATCACCGTGAAGTTCCCGGACTCCAGCGGAGAGTGGCCGCTGCCAAAGCTCGACAAGAGCTTCTGGCCGTTGGACAAGAGTTCCATTCCCCCGACGGATACCTATTACTCGGATGCAGGCGGTTTCTTCCAGCAATGGGATGCGGTTCCGGGCGACGCGCTGAGCTTTAACACGAGGCTCAGTTGGGCTCAGCAGGAGTCTTACGAATTGGCCGCCAGCACGAGCAAACCGAAGGCTGACCACACGAACCGCTGGCGGCAGATCATCCAGCCGGGCGATACCGTGCGCAGCGTCGAGATCGCGGGCGACAGCGGAGGCACCGGGAGCGGGGGAGACATGCGCATCATCGCGATTCAGGATGCCGTCGATCGCTACAAGGAACACAACGACTACCAGTCGGCCACCATCCGGCAGGCGCACAGCCTGCACACGGCGCTCGGGCCGATCTATTTTGGGGCGAAGTTTGGGAAGCTCGTAAAGGACGCCGCGTATTCTGGTGACAAGGCTCCAGACGTGCCTTCGCGGGTGAATGGCGCAGTCCGCAAGGACGGCGCTCCGGGTGACTGGGACACGGGCATCGGCTCCTATCCCGACGGCTCCTACCCGAATAAGGTGGACGAGGGAAACACGGTGTTTTT
>JANOBH010000470.1:0-6906 GCA_031411535.1 Chthoniobacter sp.
AAAATGCGCGCCCTTCTTCCTCGCCAAAGGCCAGCACCTCGGCGTGCAGACGCGCACCGCACTTTCACTCTCCGAACTCGCCCGCCGGCTCGAGCGCGTGCTCGGCAGCGCACCGCATATCGCTCCCGGCGGGCCGGGAAAAACCGCGCGCATCGGCATCGTCACTGGCGGCGCGGGCGGAGAGGTCGCGCGCGCGGCGGCCGAGGGCGTGGACACTTTCATCACGGGCGAAGGCCCCCACCATTCCTACACGCTCGCCGAGGAACTGGGCGTGAATGTTTTCTACGCCGGCCACTACGCCACCGAGACCTTCGGCGTCCGGGCGCTCGCCGCCCACCTCGCGAAAAAATTCCGCGTCCCCTGGGAATTCATCGACCACCCGACGGGCCTGTGATCCCCAGGACGCGGTCGCGGCAGGCCGTCGGCGATTCGCCGGAAAGCTTGCGAAACATGCGGTAGAAGCGCGTCAGCGAATTGAACCCCACTTCGTAGGCGATCTCGGAAACGCGCGGCCGTGGACGGATGCGGTTTCCGGCGCAGCGGCGGGAGGCGTTGCTGGATGAGTTTGAGAAGATCGGGGCCAGCGGGGCGAAGTTTGCCCAGTTGGCGGGGATCAAGTATGCGACCTTTGCGGGCTGGGTGCTCAAGCGGCGGCAAGCAGGGCCGCAGGGCGGCAAAGACGACGCCGAGTTCACCAGCGGGCCTGGAAGATGGGGTGGTGAGCGCCGGCCCGGTGCGCTTGTTTGAAGCGTTGGTGGAAGGCGGCAGCGCCGGAGCACGGAACCCGGTGAATGCGCTGGGGTTGCTCATCGAGCTGCCGGGCGGGAGTCGATCCCGGTCGAGTCTCCGGTGCAGCTCCAGATGGCGGCGGAGTTGGTGCCTTGGTCGCACAGAATGCCCGCGCCCAATTCTTTTTCCTCCACCTCAAGGAATCGGAATGGCGTTGGAATCATCGTCACGATAATCTTCACCTCTTCCTACTCAAAAACCTCCGCTCAGAACCTCTCTAAAGCTGCTAAGACCCAACAGATTAAGACCCACTCCAGCCACAAGCCCGACGACATGAATTGCCTCTGAGTTCCTGATTATTCCAAACGTCGACAGCATTTGAGAATCCGAATTTTTTGCATAGTTCACGGCGCCACCTCACGATAAATGGATGCCGACGCAGTTCCTCCCAAGCTATCGGAGATACGAAAGTTTTAAGTTTTGCCTTTTCGACCCCTTGGCCCTCGTTCCCACGGAAGAAAAACTTGTGGCGATCATTGAACTTTGGTTTGGCGTTCGGTCCCCTCTCCATCCACCAGTATCCGGGAAGGGATTCTTTGTCGCACAAGTGCTCCCGAAACTTTCCTTGTTGCTCAGCTCTAGATTTCAGGGGCGCAATAGGGTTAAGTCGGGGGTAAGGTCCACTCTTTAGGCGAGCCTGCTTTGCGCCGACAATTTCCCTAACTCCCTGTCGGAGTGGCGGAAGGGGGGGGATTCGAACCCCCGGAACGTTTAACCGTTCGTTCGATTTCGAGTCGAGTGCTTTAAACCGGGCTCAGCCACCCTTCCGTTTCGGCAGGCGGGAGAGGTAGCACCGCGCCAAAGTCGACGCCAGCGGTTTTTCCGACTTCCTTCGCCCGTCGCTCCGGCTTCACGACGCAGCGGCAAAGAGGATCTTCCACCCGAAGACCGCGACTCCGCCGACCGCCCAGCCCACGGCCACCACGCCGACCGCGATCGGCGCGAGCGCATTCACGCCGGCAGCCGCGCACGCACCCACGGCCACGACGCCCACCGAAAACACGCCCCCGGCGACCACTCCCACCGCGACGAAGCCCGTCGCCACGATGCCCACCGCCACGCCGCCGACCGCACGCTGCCCCACCGCGATCAGGCCCCGGGCCACGCGCGGGCGTCCGTCGGCGCCGTTTCCAAAAGCGACATGCACCACCGGCGAACCCATCCACAGCATTTTTGTCCGCCATTCGAAACCCTCGCCATGCCACTCCGCGAGCCCAGGGCGCGGCGCATCGCAGTGCGGGCAGAAAGCCAGGCGCGCATCCACGGGCTCGGAGCATTGGCGGCAGGGTGTGAGCGGCATGCGCGCATGTTTGCGCGGTGGGCGCGGCGCGCGGCGAGTCTAAATCACGCCGTCGTCCGCCTGCGCGGATTCGACATAGAAAAGCTCGCACGCCCCGTTGCCCGTGTCGGTGCGGCTGAGCGAAGTCGGCCACAGAAATCCGTCCGGCTTCGTCGCGTTCACGAGATAGCCGCGCAGCGTCACGACCTGGCCCGCGCGCAGCTTGCGGATGACTTTGGCCACTTCGGCGCTGGCCGCGATCAGGTGGTTGTTTGCCGCATGGCAGGCGATCTCCTTTTGCGGGATCGGCGGCGCATCCCGCCACTCATAGAAAAAGAACCGGTTGCTCTGCGCGATGCGGAGCTGGTCGAGCACCGCCTGGTCCGACATCGGGCCCCAGCCGAGAGCCACATCGTATGGCACGAGGTCCGCGCCGTCCGCCCAGTAGCGCTTCGTGTGGAGCACGCGCGCCTGCACGGAGTAGGTCGCCACCGCCGTGAGCGTGAAGCCATGCGCGTCGCCGAGCGGCTTCGCGGGAATCGACTGCTGCACGGGCTCCGCGGCCACCAGCACGCCCGGCGGATGCCGCAGCGCCGCCTGCGGCCAGAGCCCGTAAAGGCCGGCCGCCGCCAGCGCGAGAAAGGCCGTGCGTCTGAGCGCCGACTTCAGATTCATGCGGAGGCAAAAAGCAGGACACGCGCCGCCGGATGGCGGGTTGCCTTTGCCCCGGCCTTCCGCTTCCGTCGGCGGCGCCATGAAAAACTCCCCCGCCCTGCTCACCGCGAGCCTCCTGGTTTGCGCCGTCCTTTTCACCCCCGCCCGCGCCGCCGGCCAGCCAGCGCCGCTCCCGCTTTGGCCCGCCGCCGCTCCGGGCGAAAAAGGCGACCTGCCTCCGGAAGCCGACATGACCAAGCCGACCGACGGCCTCGTTGCGGGAAAGCGCGTCATCCGCACGGGCAATGTCTCGCAGCCCACGCTCACCATTTTTCCGCCGCCCAAGGACAGGGATACCGGCGCCGCAGTCGTCGTCTGCCCCGGCGGCGGCTACAATATCCTCGCCTGGGATCTCGAAGGCACCGAGGTCTGCGAGTGGCTGAACTCCATCGGCGTCACCGGCGTGCTGCTGAAGTACCGCGTGCCGAAACGCGCCGGGCTCGAAAGGCACGCCGCCCCGCTCCAGGACGCGCAGCGCGCACTCGGCCTCGTGCGCTCGCGCGCCGCGGAACTCTCGCTCGACCCGAAGCGCATCGGCGTCCTCGGCTTTTCCGCCGGCGGCCATCTCGCCGCTGCGCTCAGCACAAACTTCGCCCGCACCTACGAGCCGCTCGACGACGCGGACAAAGTGAGCTGCCGCCCCGATTTCACGATCCTCATCTACCCCGCCTACCTCACGCTCAAGGAGGAAGGCGACAAACTCGCGCCTGAAATCAAGGTGACCGCGGAGACTCCGCCGGCCTTCCTCGCGATGGCGCAGGACGATCCGATCCGCGTCGAGACCGCGCTCTTCTACTCGCTCGCGCTCAAGAACGCGAAAGTGCCCGCGGAGCTGCACACCTACCCGACCGGCGGCCACGGCTACGGCCTGCGCCCCAGCGAGCACGCCGTCACCACATGGCCCGCACGCGCCGCGGAGTGGATGGAAAGGCGCGGGCTCCTGAAAAAGGCGGACTGAATCAGCGCCGGTTCGCGGAAAATATTTTCGCATCCCGCCCCCACGCGGAGATTGCTTCCATGAGTGAACCCGCTCTTTTTGCGGGGAAGGCCCCGACGATGATTGAATTCCTCAGCAAGCTGTTTGACACCTCCGACTTCCCCGCGCGCTGGCAATGCGGCCACTGGACGGAAGGCCACGGCTGGCTGCACATCGGCTCGGACCTTGCCATCGCCGGAGCCTACGCGGCCATCCCGCTTTCCATCGCATGGTTCGCGGTGAGCAGACGGCGCGACCTCACCTTTCCAAAGCTGTACTGGCTTTTCGCGCTCTTCATTCTGTCGTGCGGACTCGGGCATTTCATTGAGGCGACGATTTTCTGGCAGCCTTGGTACCGCCTTTCCGGCGTCGTGAAACTGATCACCGCCACCGTCTCGTGGGCCACCGTGCTGGCCCTCATCCGGGTCATGCCCACCGCCCTCGCGTTGCCCAGCGCGTTCAACCTCAATGACGAGCTGAAGAACGAGATCGAGGAGCGGAAGCGCGCCGAGGAGGAGGTCCGGCGGCTCAACCTCGCGCTCGAAGATCGCGTCGGAGAGTTGCAGGCGCTCTTCGATGTCCTGCCCGTCGGCATCGGCATCGCCACCGATCCCGAAGGTGGCCACATCCGGACGAATCGCGCGTTTGCCGAAATGCTCCGCCTCCCACCCACGGCCAATGCATCCCTGAGCGCCCAGCAAAACCAGGCGCCGACGCACTTCAAGGTCTGCGTGGACGGACGCGAACTCCGCCCCGAGGAGCTGCCCATCCAGGCAGCCGCCCTCAAGAATCGGGTGATCCGGGACATGGAGGAGGACGTGGTTTTCTCCGACGGACAGCATCTCCACCTCCTCGGATACGCCGCGCCGCTTTATGACAGCCGCAATGCCGTGCGCGGCGCCGTCGGCGCGTTTGTGGACATCACCGCCCGGAAGCACGCCGAGGACGAGCGCAAGTCTGTCGAGCGCAAGCTCCAGGAGACGCAGAAGCTCGAAAGCCTCGGCATCCTCGCAGGCGGCATCGCTCACGATTTCAACAACCTCCTCACCGGCGTCGTGGGCAATGCCTCCCTCGCACGATGCGACCTGCCGGCCAGTTCGCCGGTCGTTTCCCACCTCGAGCAGATCGAGGAGGCCGCCATGCGCGCCGCCGATCTTTGCAAGCAGATGCTCGCCTACGCGGGCAAGGGGCGTTTCGTCGTCCAGAATCTCGATATCAGCACGCTGGTCAGGGACACGGCCTACCTGATCCAGAGCTCGATCTGCAAAAACGCCGTCCTCAAATTCAATCTCGCCGAGGACGTGCCCGCAGTCCTCGCCGACGCCACTCAGATGCGGCAGATCGTCATGAATCTGGTTATCAATGCCTCCGAGGCCATCGGCTCCCGCAGCGGATTCATCGCCCTGACGACCGGCACGATCCAGGCCGACCGCGCCTACCTCGACGGCACGGTCATGGCCCCGGATCTCCCCACGGGGAAGTACGCCTTCCTCGAGGTCAGCGACACCGGCTCGGGCATGTCGCCGGACACGGTTTCCAAAATCTTCGATCCGTTTTTCACCACCAAATTCACCGGCCGCGGGCTCGGGCTCGCCGCCGTCCTCGGCATCGTCCGCAGCCACAAGGGGGCGATGCGGGTCTATAGCGAGGTGGGCAAAGGGACGACGTTCAAGATCCTCCTCCCGTGCGCCACTGACTCCACCATCCTCGCCGACGACGAGTCACATAGTTTCGATAACTGGCGCGGCTCCGGCACCATCCTCGTGGTCGATGACGAGGAAACCGTCCGCACCACCACCACCCGGATGCTCCAGTTGCTCGGCTTCACCGTCCTCACTGCGAATGACGGCTACGAGGGCGTGGAGCGCTTCCGCGAGAACGCAGCGGACATCGCCGCCGTGGTGCTCGACCTCACCATGCCGAGGATGAGCGGCGAGGAGGTCTTCCGCGAGCTGCGGATGCTCCAGCCCGACGTGCGCGTGCTGCTCATGAGCGGTTTCAATGAACAGGAAGCCGTCCACCGTTTCCTCGGCAAAGGCCTCGCCGGCTTCCTGCAAAAGCCGTTCCGGGTGCCGAATCTCCGCGCGAAGCTGAAGGAAATGCTCGGCGAGAGCGGCCCTACTTCGCCGCGCCCTTCGTAATCCGGACGCGGTCCAGCTCCGTCCCGTCGATGCTGATCTGCTTCAGCACCAGCTCCTGCGCGCTCAGCTCGATGAGCGAAAACGAATGCGTGTTCGCCACATACTTCGCCGTCAGCGGCACATAGTTGCCCGGATTGTCCTTCTTTAGCTGCGCCACCGTCTTGTCGAAGTCCTTCGCATTGTAGAGCGACGCGCCGCCGCCGCCGCTGACGATGTGGATGATCCCGCGCGGCGCGGTTTTCGTCACGCCGTCGTACTCCTCGTCGAACACGAAGTCCCCGTTCACGCGCCCCTTCGGATCGCGCTTCGGCGGGTTCGGGGTGAAGCGCAGCGGCTTCGAGCGCTGGTAATTGTGGACGTGCCCCGCGAAGACGACGTCCACGCCGCACTGCTCGAGGAGGGGCTCCCAGAGCCGCATTTTTTGCTCGGTGTAATGCTCGCGCGACGTGTGAAAAGCGGGCGCGTGAAAGCAGACGATTTTCCACGGCTGTCGCGAGCCGCGCAGGTCGGCTTCGAGCCACGCACGCAGCTTCGGATCGGCGGGGTTGACGTGGCCGCTGGAGTCGAGCGCCACGAAATGCGCGGCTCCGGCGTCCCACGAATAAACATTCAGCGCCGGATACGTCGCGCCCGCTTTCTCGCGGAATGCGGCGGCCACCACCTTGTCTTTTCCGAGCGGCAGATTCCACGCGCCGAGCCCCGGACCGTTCCGCGGCACATGGAAGAAATAGTATGCTCCGAACGCATCGGGATACTCCGGGAGCTTGCCGCTTTCCACGTCGTGATTGCCAACGACGGGATAGAGCGGGATCGAGGCGATGTGCGGCGCGCCGGTCTTCGGGCCGGGTTGCGGTACGTCGTTATAGGTGGTCCAGAAATGGTGCATGTATTCGCTCACCCGGCCTCGCGGATAGACGATGTCGCCGAGGGCGATCATGAAGTCCGGCAGCTGCTGCGCGATCTGCCACGCGATGCCGTTCTGCGGCGGCTTGCCGTTGGCCAAATCG
>JANOBH010000471.1:0-1954 GCA_031411535.1 Chthoniobacter sp.
CTTCTTCTCGTTCTGCCACTGGGTCTTGAGCTGGCTGCTTTTTGCGCGGGAGTCGGCGAGGTCGCGTTCGAGTTTTTGCAGGCGCTCCTTGCTCGCGGCGTCCTTCTCCTTTTTCAAAGCCTGCCGCTCCATCTCGCGCTGCATGATCTCGCGTTCGAGCTCGTCGATCTCGGTGGGCATGGACTCGATCTCGATCTTCATCCGGCTGGAGGCTTCGTCCATGAGATCGACGGCTTTGTCGGGCAGAAAGCGGTCGCTGATGTAGCGGTGCGAAAGCGTGGCGGCTGCGACGAGCGCGCTGTCCTGGATGCGCACGCCGTGGTGGACCTCATAGCGCTCCTTCAGCCCGCGGAGGATGGCCACGGTGTCCTCGACGCTCGGCTCATCGACCTGCACCGGCTGGAAGCGGCGCTCCAAAGCCGCGTCCTTTTCGATGTACTTGCGATACTCATCGAGCGTGGTCGCGCCGATGGTGCGCAGCTCGCCGCGGGCGAGCTGCGGCTTGAGCATATTGCTGGCATCGACCGCGCCCTCGCTCGCTCCCGCGCCGACGATGGTGTGCAGCTCGTCGATGAAGAGGATGATCTCGCCCTGCGAGTCGGTGACCTCTTTGAGGAAAGCCTTGAGCCGGTCCTCGAATTCGCCGCGGAACTTCGCGCCGGCGATCATCGAGCCGATGTCCATCGCGATCACCTTCTTGTTTTTCAAGGACTCCGGCACGTCGCCGCTGACGATGCGGCGGGCGAGCCCCTCGACGATGGCGGTCTTGCCGACACCGGGTTCGCCGATGAGCACCGGGTTGTTTTTCGTGCGCCGCGAGAGCACCTGCATGACGCGGCGGATTTCGTCGTCGCGGCCGATGACGGGGTCGATCTTTCCCTTCTTTGCGAGCGCCGTCAGATCGCGCCCGTATTTCTCCAGCGTCTGGTATTTCCCCTCGGGATTCTGGTCGGTGACGCGCTGCGAGCCGCGCACCTGCTGGAGCGCCTGCATGAGCTTCGCGCGCGTGATCCCCGCGTCGTGCAGGATGCGGGCGGCGGTGAATTTCGCATCGGCAAGCGCGAGGAGGTAGTGCTCGGCGCTGAGGTATTCGTCCTTGAGTTTCGTCATCTCGGCCTCGGCGGCGTTCAGCGTGGCGGTGAGCTCGCGGCCGAGACCGACCTGCCCGCCATGCACTGTGGGTCGCCGCGCCAATGCGGCGCGGAGGGCGTCCGCCACGCCTCGGGGCGGGATGCCGAGTTTGTCGAAAAGCGGCGCGGCGATGCCCTCACTCTGCTCGATCAGCGCGAGGAGAAAGTGTTCGTTGTCGATTTCGGAATGCCCGGACTTGGAAGCGAGGTCCTGCGCGGCCTGTACGGCCTCCTGCATTTTTTGGGTGAAGCGGTCGGGTCTCATAATGGGGAAGGGGATGGCGTCCCTTTAGCAGAATGCCCGCCCGCGTTTCATACAGAAGCGCGGTCTGAGAGGACGCGCCATGCTGGCGCTTGGTCTGGGACAAGGCACGGTGATTCCGCGGTCAGTGTGTCACGCCATTGAGCGATGTTTTTTCTCAAACGGGAGTCATCCTGGGCCGTATCTATGCGGTTAGGTTTTGGATAAACGCAGAGACACGGAGAGCGCAAAGGGATGATTCGAAGCGCTCACCATTTGGCGACTCGGATTCGACGAGGGAGAACCTCCGCGAACTCTGCGCCTCTGCGCCTCTGCGTTTAAAATCCAACGTCTCCAACTGCATGGGTGCCGCTGAGGCGCAGGCGACGCACCCCGCGCCCGCTACGCGATCTCGCGGGAGCTGAGCTTCAGCAGTTCGTCCACGATGGAGAGAAAATCCTTCACCTCGATCGGCTTTGAGAGGAAGTAGTCCGCGCCGGCGGCGAAGAGGCGCTCGACCTGGCCAGGTGTGGAGTCGGCGCTGATGATGATGACGGGAAGCGCAGCGGTCGCGGGGTTGCGG
>JANOBH010000472.1:0-2233 GCA_031411535.1 Chthoniobacter sp.
GATGACTATTCATTCGGGATCCTGCAAAGCGGCTTGCACTTCGACTGGTTCAAAGCGCGCTGCTCGTCGCTCAAAGCCGACTTCCGCTACACCTCCGACACCGTCTTCGACACCTTCCCCTGGCCGCAGACGCAGACGCAGGCCGAGATCGCGGAAGTGGCCGCCGCCGTGGCGCTGCGCGCCTTGCGCCGCGAGATCATGGGCAAACTCGGCTACTCCCTGCGCGCCCTCTACCGCACCCTCGACACCCCCGGCGCCAACCCCCCTCCGCGAAGCCCACACCCGCCTCGACACCGCCACCCGCGCCGCCTACGCCATGCCCAAGGACGCCGACCCTTTGGCGTTCCTTCTCGCCCTAAACCTCACCCTCGCCGCCAAGGAAAATGCCGCCGACAAAATCACCCCTCCCGGCCTCCCTCTCCCCGAAGCCGAACGCGCCTCCCTCATCACCGACGATTGCATCACGATGCAATTGCCGAATGGTGGAAAGACCCACGACCGAAAACAAGTTCCCATGAGCGAATCCGTCATCGCCGAAAAGAAGTACGAAATCGTTTCGCTTTCGGGTGGAGGGTATCGCGCTGCGCTGTTTCATGCGGGGGTGTTGCGGGCGTTGCAGGCGGCGGGATTTCTCGCCCTATCGCCGGTTCACCATGTCATCGTCAATGCAGTTTCCGGCGGGGCCATCCCCGCGGTACTCTGGCAGCAGTATTTGCATTCCACCATGGCCGGGGAGGAGAACGATTTCTGGCCGGAGGGAGTGTTGCTCGATCTCGTCACCTCGACGCCGCGGCTCGGCGGCGCATTCAATTGGCAGTTGCGGGGCGGATGGCGTTGGGCCCGGCAGAAATGGGAGAAGTTTCTTACGGGTTGGTGGCAGCGCATCGCGCCGCCGCCAAGTTCCAATTTAATGGAACGGATGGGAGGGAAAAGCAATGTCCAGTTCCTGATCGAGATTCTCGATTACCACTACGGGCAAATTTTCCTCTACGACGGGAAGGGATTGCAATTTGCCAACCGCGATTTTTTCAAAACGGGGTCAGGCTTTTTTCATCTGCCGTGTTCGCCACCCCAAGCGGTGGCGGCGGCGTCAGCTTTCCCGGGAGCTTTCTCGGGAGTACCGGTGCTCGGTCTCAACAAGGAAAGATTTCTCTTAAAAGACGCGGGGGTCATCGACAACCTGGCCATCCTGCCGCTGCTGGAGATTTTGAAACGCATGCCTCACGACGGCTCCCGGCTGGGGGTGGTGGATTTTTGGTTTCTCTCCGATGCCGGAAAGCCGATGCCCGTCCCGGCACTGGGGGCGATGTTTACAAAGGGGATTAGCGTGGACGTGGCCAAACTCGGCCTCGTCGACCGCATCTTTCGCCTGACGGGCGATCTGGCCCAGCCGCACTCCTCCTCGGCGATCATCTCGCTTCTGCAGGACTATGCCGATGTCCAATTTGCCGGGGTTGGCCTCGATCAGGTGTGGAATCTGGAAGAGCCTTGGTTTCGTCCGCAGGCTTCGTGGACCCCGGCGGGAGTGCCGACGGCGTTGTGCGGCATGAAAGGAGACAACGCCGTGGCCATCATGACCGCCGGCGCGCAGGCCGCGAGCTATGCCCTGCTGAACAGGGGAAGGATGCAGCCCGGAGAGCGTGACTGGGTCAGGAATTTCTTTCAGGAGTTGAAGGGAAAACAGCGGCGGAAATAGCGGGCTTTACGACAAGCTGCTCAACTCGCCCAAGACACCCTGCCTCCACTTGTCCCGGGCGCCGCCGCCTCGGTGCTCTCCGAGGCGAGCCTGCAAAGCGAATGGGTGATGACCGAGCTGCGCAAGGCACGCAAAGCCGAGCGCCAGAGCGGCAAACGGAAACTCTTCCCTGTGCGGCTGGTGGACATGGAGACGCTGCGCGACTGGGAGTGCTTCGATGCCGACAGCGGCAAGGACCTCGCCACCGAGCTGCGCGAATACTTCATCCCCGATTTCTCGCACTGGAAGGAGCACGACCCCTTCGAGGCCGCCTTCGCCCGCCTGCTCAAAGACCTGCGGGCGGAGGAACGCGCGAGGTGACAAGCGTCGAGATCGGCGTTCGGCCTCATTTCCACGCTCCACCTCGGAGATTTGATCGGTCCGCCGCCAGCGCGTGCCCGGTCAACTGCTGGTAGGCTTCGAGGTATTTCTCGCTCGTCCGCGCGACGACCTCCTCCGGCAGCGCAGGCGCGGGCGGCGTCTTGTCCCACGCGAGCG
>JANOBH010000473.1:0-3604 GCA_031411535.1 Chthoniobacter sp.
CCGCGACACCGCCATCCGCGACTTCTGCCGCTGGCTCGGCTTCGCCCGCACCGGCCCAGTGATCGAAGACACCGCCCGCTCCCTCATCCACGGCCTCCTCCGCGAAGGCCGGCTGGAGGCCGACGGCTCGGAACTGATCCGGCGGGTATGAAGAGCCCGCGCGACAGCATCAATGTCCGCCGGACGCATGACCTGCGGTGGCGTCTGCTCTCCCGGCGGATTGCCATGAGGCGGAAGTTCGCAGAGCATCCATAGCCGCATGACCAAGCGCGTCCCAAAATCGTCCAAGGCCGTCGGCGCGCTTCCGGCGGATTACGCGCCACTGCTGGCCGAGATCAAGACGCGCGTGCGGGCGGCGCAACTCCGAGCTGCCACGAGCGTCGCACGGGAATTGAACCAATTGTATTGGGAGATTGGCTCGGCGATCGCACGAGCGCAGGAGTCACATGGTTACGGGAAACAGGTGGTCGAGCGCTTGGCGGCGGATGTGCAGGCGGAGTTTCCGGGCATCGCCGGTTTTTCGCCGCAGAATGTGTGGTTCATGCGCAGCTTCTACCTCGCGTGGGCGGCGAGCACGGCAGATTCTCTTACGGCTGTTAGAGAATCCAAATCCGCAGATTCTCTCACAGGCGTAAGAGAATCCCGCCCCGCAAAAGTCCAACGACCTGCAATTGTGCAACCGGCTGGTGCACAATTTCCCGCGACACCACCTGAACCGATGGCGTCGCTGCCGTGGGGGCACAATCTGACCCTGCTGACCAAGCTCAAGGATCGCGAGGCGCGCCTCTGGTATGCCGCGAAGGCGGTGGAGCATGGCTGGTCGCGCAACGTGCTGGCGTTGCAAATCGAGGCGGGCTTGCACGAGCGGCAGGGCAGGGCGGTCACGAATTTCAAGACGACGCTGCCGCCGGCGATGTCCGATCTCGCCCAGGGCATCACCAAAGACCCTTACCTCTTCGATTTTCTGACGCTGCGAGACGATGCCAACGAACGGGCGGTCGAGGATGGGCTGCTGGCTCACGTCGAAAAGTTCCTGCTGGAGCTGGGCGCGGGCTTTGCCCTCGTGGGCCGCCAGGTGCATGTCGAAGTGGGCGATCAGGATTTCTATCTCGACCTGCTTTTCTACCACCTCAAGTTGCGCTGTTTCGTGGTGATCGACCTGAAGGCCCGGGACTTCACGCCGGAGGCCGCCGGGAAGATGAATTTCTATCTGTCCGCGGTGGATGACCGGTTCCAACAGGCGGGCGACCAGCCGTCCATCGGCCTCATTCTCTGCCGCAGCAAGAACCGGGTGATCGCCGAATACGCCCTGCGTGACATGACGAAACCGATCGGCGTGTCGGGCTACGTGACCAAGCTGGTGGACTCGCTCCCCAAGGCGTTCGAGGGTTCCATTCCCAGCGTGGCGGAGCTGGAGAAGGAGCTCGGCCAAGAGTAACGCATGAGCGCCCACGCCTACACCGAAGATCAGCTTGTCGAGCAGCCAGCGGTTCGGCTTTTCGCGGAACTCGGCTGGGAGACGGTATCGGCGAGCGAGGAGGTCTTCGGTGCGGGTGGGACGCTTGGGCGGGACACGAAAGGCGAGACGGTGCTGGTGCCGCGCCTGCGCACGGCGCTCGCGAAGCTGAATCCCGCGCTGCCGCCGGAAGCCATCACGGTGGCCGTGGATGAGCTGGCGCGGGATCGCTCGGCGATGAGCCTGGTGGCGGCGAATCGCGAGGTTTACGCGCTGCTCAAAGACGGAGTGAAAGTGTCGGTGCCCGACCGGGAGCAAGGCGGGCAGAAGATCGCGCGGGTGCGGGTGGTGGATTGGGAAAATCCGGCGGCCAACGACTTCCTGCTCGTGAGCCAGATGAGCATCACCGGGACGCTCTACACGCGACGGCCCGATCTCGTGGGTTTCATCAATGGCCTGCCGATGGTCGTCGTGGAGTTCAAGAAACCCGGTGTGCCGGCGCGCGCGGCCTTCGACGACAATCTGACCTGCTACAAGGCGGACATCCCGCAGCTCTTTTGGTCGAACGCCCTGCTCGTGGCGTCGAACGGCACGGAGAGCCGGGTGGGCTCGCTCACGGCGGATTGGGAGCGATTCTTTGAGTGGAAGCGGATCGAGCGGGAGGATGAGCCGCGGCGCATCTCACTGGAGGTTGTGATCCGCGGTACCTGTGAGCCGTCTCGTCTCCTCGACCTGATCGAAAACTTCACGCTTTTCTCTGAGCACAAGGCGGGGCTGGTGAAGATCCTCGGGCAGAATCATCAGTTCCTCGGCGTGAACAACGCCATCGCGGCGATGCTCACGGCGCGGCAGCAGGGCCATGGACGCGGCGGCGTCTTCTGGCAGACGCAGGGCTCGGGCAAGAGCTTCTCGATGGTCTTCTTCGCGCAGAAAGTCCTGCGGCGGGTGCCGGGCAACTGGACCTTCGTGGTGGTGACTGACCGCACGGAACTGGACGGGCAGATCGCGAAGACCTTCAAAGCCACCGGCGCGGTGAGCGAGGGCGAGGGCGACGAATGCCACGCGGCGAGCGGAGCGCACCTACGGGAGCTGCTGCGCGGGAATCACCGCTACGTCTTCACGCTCATCCACAAGTTCCAAACGCCCGAGCTGCTTTGCGACCGGCGCGACGTGATCGTGCTGAACGACGAGGCGCACCGCAGCCAATATGACACGCTCGCGGTGAACATGCGCAGTGCGCTGCCGAACGCGCTCTTTCTCGCCTTCACCGGCACGCCGCTGATCGCGGGCGAAGAGCGGACGCGCGAGGTCTTCGGCGACTACGTTTCGATCTACGACTTTCAGCAGTCGGTCGAGGACGGCGCGACGGTGCCGCTTTTCTACGAGAACCGCACGCCCGAGCTGCGGCTGGAGAATCCCAACCTCAACGACGACATCTACGCGCTGATCGAGGAGGCGGAGCTGAACGAGGACGCCGAGGAGCGGCTGGAGCGGGAGTTGGGCAAACAATACCATCTCATCACGCGCGACGACCGGCTGGAGACGGTGGCGAAGGACATTGTGCGGCATTTCCTGAGCCGCGGGTTTCAAGGCAAGGCGATGGTGGTCTGCATCGACAAGGCGACGGCCCTGCGCATGCACGACAAGGTGGGCGCCCATTGGGAGGCGGAGCGCGCGGATATGGAGCGGCAGCTCGCGGCGGCCTACAAGGTGAAGGAGCGGACGCCGGAGTTGCTCGATCAGATTCAGGCGCTCAACGCGAAGCTCGCGGCGATGCAGACCACCGACATGGCGCTGATCGTTTCACCCGGCCAGAACGAGATTGAGCAAATGCGGAAGCTCGGCCTCGACATCGCGCCGCACCGGAAGCGGATGAACGACGAGGCGCTCGACGAGAAGTTCAAAGACTCGGACGACCCGCTGCGGCTCGTCTTCGTCTGCGCCATGTGGCTGACCGGCTTCGACGCGCCGAGCTGCTCGACGGTGTATCTCGACAAGCCGATGCGGAATCACACGCTGATGCAGACCATCGCGCGGGCGAACCGCGTATTCCCCGGCAAGCACAGCGGCTTGATCGTGGACTACGCGAACGTCTTCGCGTCGCTCGAAAAGGCGCTCGCCATTTACGGCGCGGGGAAAGGCGGCGCG
>JANOBH010000474.1:0-33137 GCA_031411535.1 Chthoniobacter sp.
CAACACGCGCTGCCGCTCAGCCCTGTGGGCAAGCGGACTTTCCTTCACCGACGCGTGGTTTTTGGTCTTTGTTCACAAGTTATTCACACTGCAGGAATCCCCTTCCCGCCGTGCGGCGTGAGACTATTTTTGAGCCGCCCACCCGCCAAGAAAAATTGCCCCGCAGAATCGACATTTATTTTCACGCAATCGCCTTTTTTGATTGCACGACCCGCAAGCCTAGAGCCCACGCCCTTCGCGAAGCCATGCCGGATTCTACGCCTGCACAGTCACGTGATTCCGCGCCTTTTCGACCTGCGCTTCGGGCGTGCGAAAAAGCAGGCCGGTCGCACATGTCACGAAGCTTCCGACGAGGACGAACCACGGCCACGAAATCTTCGGCCACCAGGCCGGCATGAAGCGCCCGAAATCAAACACCCCGGGAATCTGCACCTTGCACAGGATCAGCACCGCGGCCATGCCGAGCAGCATCGCCACGACATTCGCGCCATCGCGCCCGCGGTTCGTCGTGAGCATGCCGAGCAGGAAAACGCCGAGCAGCGCGCCGTAGGTGTAGCCAAGGATGCCGATGGCGATCGGGATGATCGTGAGATGCGGATTGAGCAGGACCGAATAGGCCGCGACCGTGGCCACGCCGATCATCAGGACGCCGAAGACCGCCGTGGCGATCCGCGCGGCCGTCACCGCCTGCCGGTCGGTCGCCTGGCGGTTGAAGTACGGGAGGTAGAAATCCTTCGTGAAGCTGGTGGCGAGCGCGTTCAGCGCCGCGGAAGTCGAACCCATCATCGTCGCGAAAACGCCGGCGATGATCAACCCGCGTAGCCCGGTGGGCATGTCATTCACGATGTAGTGCGCGAAGATCTCATTGTCCGCGATCACCTTGCCTCCGATCTGGGGAGGCCCGCCGGCCACACTCGTGTAATAAACCCACAGCAGGATGCCCACGCTGAGAAAGCAGAGCACGATGGGAATGTCCGCCAGGCCGCTTAGAATCAGGGACAGGCGCGACTTGCGGTAATCCGGCGCGGTCAGCATCCGCTGCACCATGTCCTGGTCGGTGCCGTGCGTGGCCATGGTCAGAAACGTCGAACCGATGAACGCGGCGAAAAGCGTGTACGGCTCTTCGAGCATCCCCTTGAGCGCGGGCCCGAATGGTTTTGCGCTGTCCCAACCGCTCTGCGCCCAAGCGATATTCTCCCAGCCGCCGAGCGCCGTGCGAACCGCCTCCAGACCCCCGATTTTTCCGAGCAAAAGCCAGATCGCGCAGAGCACCGATCCGATCATCAGCGTCGCCTGGATCAGATCCGTCCAGACCACCGCCTTGATCCCGCCCATCATCGTGTAAAACGTGGTCACGACCGTGACGAAGACGATGCCCCAGAAATACGTGGCGAGGCTGATCGGCGTGCCCGGAAAAAAGTAGCGCCAGATGACCACCATGATGACGCCCCCGAGGTAAAGCCGGACGCCGATCCCGAGCACCCGCGTGAAAAGAAAAATCGCGCTCGCCGTGTTCTTCGTCGCCTCGCCAAAGCGGACGGTGAGGAACTCGTAAATGCTCTGCACGCGGTAGCGGTAGTAGGGCTCGATGAACGTGTAGGCAATGATCACCCGCGCGAGGATCGTGCCGATGACCAATTGGCCGTAGATGAAACCGCGCGTCTTGAATCCTTCGGCCGGCGTGCCGAGAAAAGTCGCCGCGCTGGTCTCCGCAGCGATGATCGACCCGAGTACCGCCCACCACGGAATCGAGCGCCCACCCAG
The DNA here is from genome assembly GCA_031411535.1 of Chthoniobacter sp. Lineage (GTDB taxonomy): Bacteria > Verrucomicrobiota > Verrucomicrobiia > Chthoniobacterales > Chthoniobacteraceae > Chthoniobacter. The sequence goes on from JANOBH010000474.1 coordinate 1,765, forward strand.
CGCAAACTCGCGCAGATCGCGGTTCTGCCGCCCCGCGTAGAGCCCGATGCCCACGATGCCGCCGAAATAAAGGAGGAGCACGAAGGCATCGATGAGGACAGGAATGTTCATGGCGTTTTTCTAACCGACGCGCCCAGCGTCCACCACACCCGTCGGCGATGTGGCCTTGACCATGACCTTCGCTTTCCGCGCGTTGGCGTCGTACTTTTTCCGGCGCTCGGGCGGGAGGAGGTCGGGCGTCACCTCGGTGTATCCGCCTTTTTGCTGGAAAAAATTAAACGCCTGCGTCGAGAGCGCGAAGATCTGCTTCATCCCCTTCTCCGCCGCGAGCTGGTCCGCGAATGCCATCAGCTTGCGGCCGTGCCCCTCGCCTTCGTGGCTCTTGCTGACATACAGGCACGCCAGCTCCGCCATCTGCTGCTCGGGGTAGATATGGACGGCCACGCAGCCGACCAGGTTCCGGTCCAGCTCCAGCACCCAGTAGTCTTCCAGCCGCGCGACGATGTCGGCGCGCGTCCGCTTCACGAGTTCCTCGTTGTGCACCGACTGGCGGATCAGCGCCATGACCGCGCGCACGTCCTTTTTAAAGACCCGGCGGATCTGCTGGTACTCATTCGAGTAAACCATCGTGCCGATCCCCTCGTGGCTGAAGATCTCGCTGAGCAGCGCCTCGTTGCGGAGCCCGTTCAGCAGATGGACGCGCGCCACTCCCAGCCGGCACGCCCGCGCGGCGTGGTCGAGCTTTGAGACGACGCTCGGGTCGAGGCCGGTGCGTTTCTTTTTCGCAAAGTCCTCCGCATCCGCGATCGAGAGCTGGCCGATCAGCGCGCCATTCACCACCACGCCCTCGCTCGACGAAAGGAAAAGGATTTTCATCGCCTGCATCGACTCGGCCACTTCGAGTGCGATGCCGTCCGAGTTCACGCGAAAGGTTTTCCCCTCCCCGTCGTAACCCATCGGCGGGATCACCGGGATGATGCCCTCGTTCAAAAACAGATGCAGCGACTTCGTATCCACCCGCTCGACCCTCCCGGTATTCAGGTAGTCCACCCCGCCCAGAATTCCCGCCGGATGCGCGATGATCGCATTCGCATAAGCCGCCCGCAGATCGACGGAGGTCAGTCCCTGCATGATCTCGCTCATCACGTTGGTCGCCGCCTCGAGGCTGACCTTGAGCGTGGCGTCGTCGGTGATGCCGGTGCCGTCAGCATTCGTGATCGCGACCCCCCGCTCGGTCGCGAGCTGCGCGATCTGCCGCGCCGCACCGTGGACGAGGATCACCTTGATGCTCAGCGAGCGCAGCACCGCGAGATCAAGCAGGATGTTCGCAAAATTCGGCGACGCCACGATCTCGCCATCGATCGCCACGACGAAGATTTTCTCCCGAAAACGAGGGACGTATTGGAGGATGCCGCGCAGGTCGGAGACTTTCATCAGGAACGAGGACGCCCACGAAACGAAAATTCCCCGCGCGAGCAAAGCGCAATCCGCGACCCGCCTAAAACTCCAGCTCCATCTCGTCCAGGTAGCGCGTCACGGCACCGCTGTAGTGCTTCTCCTGCTCGGAGATTTCCCTGGCGGTCTTGAGATAGGCGTCAAAGGCGCGGCTGCGCCCCCCGCCCAACTGCGTCGCCTCATACCAGTTAAGATAGTCGGCGATCGCACTCATCCGCCGCAGGACGGACGCGCGGTAGTCCTCGACGTTTGCCAGCAGCTCGCGGACGCCGCCCGTCTTTCCGCGCGCCAGCAGCGCGAACGCCTTTTCGTAATCCACAAGCACGGGCCGGTAGAGCACGTGAGCCCGCGTACTGAGCGCGATGATCAGCGTGTGCCGCTCCGCCAGCAGCGGACGGCTCGCCGGGACCTTGATGTATTTCGCGAAATCGCCGACCGCGAAAGTCTGCTTCTCCCCGCCCTTGCCCGTCGGAATCTCCAGCGACAGGAGCGGCGCGAGCGCTTTCTCCGTCTCGTCCGCGGTCATCCCGTGGAAGCGGTCCGCCGCCGCGAACCGCGCCAGACCCAGCGTCCACCATTTTTGCAGCGTCGCCTCGTCCCCAGCCAGTTCGGGAAACTTCCTTTTCAGCAGCGCCACCGGATCGCCATCGCTCTCCGGCCACTCGCGCACGAGCCCCGCGAGCGCGGCCCGGCCGCCGGGCTGGCTGGTCAGGAGTTGGAGGAGGCACGCGGCGAGCATATTGTCCACGGCCCGCACCGTGTCGCCGAGTTCGTCCGGCTTATCCGTCAGGAAATCATCGAGCGGCGGCAGCTTATTCACCTCGATCAGGCGTTTGAAAATGTCGGTCCTTGCCCCGACCTCGCGCTGCCGCACGAGCTGGATCGCGCCTTCGATCACCCACCACGGCGCCTCGCGAAAAGCGGTGCCGCCCTGCACCCCGGCGCCACGGTAGGAGTACTCGAGCAGCACCGCGCGGACGATCTGCTTCTGCAGATTCACTTCCGACGGATCCTCGCCGATCCGCACGTCGATCTGGATCTTGAAACCCGTCACCGATTCGATCAGCCGGACATGCGCCGGCGGCTCACCCGGCCGCGATGTGGACTTGGCCTCGATGGCGATGACGATGGGCGCCGTCCATGCATCCCTTTCGCCAAGCAGTTGCAGCACGTCGCGCTTCACCTCCTCGGCGAAACTCACCACGCGCATGCGCAGCGGCACATCCTCGCAGAAGACGCTGAACTGCTTTGAAGCGCTGTCGCTGTGGTGCCGCGGGTCGATGGCGGCGGTCGCGGGGAGCAGTGCCGCAAGCAGCACCGCCAGCACGGCCATCGCCCGCCGGTTCATTTCTCCCCGGCCTTGGTGACGAGCGTGATCATCCCCTTTTTGACCTCCACCACCTGCATCATGTCCATCTGCTTGCGCTCGCGTGCGAATGCCGTCCAGAGTTTCTGGAAAAAGGCGTCGAGATACTGCATCGCCGCCGGATGCACCGAGAGGCGGCCGAAATTCCCGCCGAGCAGCGTCGGGGTGAACTTGCCGTCCTTCACCTCCAGGCGGTACAGCACACCCGAGTAGATCGACAACCCAAAGAGGGAAGTCTCCGAGCCGATGCCGATCGCGCCAGCATGCAGGTTCACATACGCCCGCCTGAATTCCAACCCGGCCACCGCGCCGTCCTTCGGCTTGAGCGCCTGCCGCAGGTGCCCGTTGATCTCCTTCTCGGTGAAGTCGAGCCGCCGTGGCTGAGGGGATTCCATCGCATCCATCAGGTCGCCGCCGACCATCCGCTCCTGCACCTCCTTGCCCGGCTCCGGCACGCCGTCGGGCTTCTGCGTGACCAAAAACACCGCCGCCAGCAGCGCGGAATAAATCAGCACATTGACCGCCATCTTAATTTCGCGCAGACCGCCGCCAGCCTTCGGGTTGGTCATTTTGGCGATCCGCTTGCGGGCCTCCCCCGGCGTCTCGCCTTTCTCGCCGGACTCGCCCTCTTTCGGCAGCAGCGAGCGGTCGAGCTTTGCACCACAGTTGTGGCAGTACACGCGCTCGGCCTCATTCTCGTAGCCGCATTGCCCGCAGGGGATATTCGCCGCGCCCGCGGCATCGGATTTCTTGGCCATGTTATGTCGATTTCTTTTTCGCTGCGGGCTTTGCTTTCTCCGCCGGAGTCTTCGTTTCAGTCTTCGTTTCAGTCTTCTTTGTGTCGCCCGGCTTTGACTCCCCGGTGCTGGAATCGCTCTTGGCGGCAGCCTTGTATCCCTCGCTGCGGTAGTCGGTGATGTAAAATCCAGAGCCCTTGAAAATCAACCCCGCACCCGTCCCGAGCAGCCGCTTCACCTTCCCCTTGCCCCACGTCTTCTGCTGACACCGATCCTTCGGGCACGTGACCAGCAGCGGGTCGCTCATCGACTGAAAAAACTCAAAGGTCTTCCGGCACTTTTCACACTGATAGTCGTATGTCGGCATTGGGGTTTGCGGTTCCTTGGAAAAAGGAGGCAGTGGAATAGCAGACCGGGCGCCGCCCGGCAAACGATAGTTCAGCCCGTGGCACCGCACCAGAAAACCGCCCTCCCCCGCGAGCCTCGCCTCCATGAAACTGGGCGCAGGACCCGGAAGACGCGTTCGCATTTTCAAACCACCACCGTCCCTGACGTCCGGCGCACCCTCCGCTCACGGACCCCACACTTGACGCATCAAGCATCACCGATACTCTCTCGCGCCTTGAAAAAACCCTTCCCGATGATGCGAACCCTCGGACTCCTTCTCCTCACCGCCCTGTTCACCAGCGCCTGCTCGTTTCGCGACCCGCGCTATAGCGACGACACGGTCTATCTCGGCGGCTTTCACAGCGCCCGCACCAGCGCCCCGCGCGTCAATACCGACAATGTCTCCTACTGGGACGGCGACGCCGCCTCAGGCCCCCCCGCCGTCCGCATCAGCCTCAGCGAGCAGCGCGCCTACTTCTTCAAAGGTAGCGAACTGGTCGGCGTCTCGGCCATCTCCACCGGACGCGAAGGCTTCGGCACCAACACCGGCACGTTCAAAGTCATCCAGAAAGACAAAGACCACGTCTCGTCCCTTTTCGGCGACTACGTGGACCGCGATGGCAACGTCATCCAAAAGGAAGTGGACACCCGCAAAGATCCCAAGCCCAAGGGCGCCATCTACGACGGCGCGAAAATGCCCTACTTCATGCGCATCGTCGGCGGCACCGGCATGCACGCGGGATTTCTCCCCGGCTATCCCGCCTCGCACGGCTGCATCCGCATGCCGGGCCATATGGCGGAGCGGTTTTTCGCCCATGTCTCCCTCGGCACACCGGTCACCGTCACCCACTGACCCCCGTGGCTGCGCCGGAAATCTCCGTCACCGAAGCTCACCGCCGGCTCGCCGCGCCGCTTCCTCCGCGCCTCATCGACGTGCGCGAGGCGGAGGAGTTTGAAATCGCCCGCATCCCCGGAGCCGAGTTGCTCCCTCTCTCGCAGTGGCCCGCGGTCGCCGCGGAAAAGCTCCTCGATCCCGCCCAGCCCCTCCTCATCCAGTGCCACCACGGCGGACGCTCCGGCCAGGCCGCCGCATTCCTCCTCCGCAACGGCTTCACCGACGTGATCAACGTCGCAGGCGGCATCGACGCCTGGTCCCAGGAGATCGACCCCTCAGTCCCGCGCTACTGACCGCACCTTAGAACGCGCTGCCCGCACGACACGGGCAGCGGGCGCGGAGATGCCGCGCAACCGCCGCCCACCGGCGTTTCGGAGCAGCGGAGGGAAAACACCCGCCGAGTCCCGGCCCCGCTACTTCTGCGCGCCGTGCACGCGCGCCGCGACCTTCAGCCGCAGCGCATTCAGCGCGATGAACCCCGTCGCATCGTTCTGGTTGTAAGCCTTAGTCGGGTCGGCCTCCATCGTGGCGATGTCGGGATTGTAGAGCGAAAGCGGCGACTTGCGCCCGGCGGTGATGATGTTGCCCTTGTAGAGCTTGAGCCGCACGGTGCCGGTCACGTTCTTCTGCGTCTCGGTGATCAGCGCCTGCAGCGCCTCGCGCTCGGGCGCGAACCAGAAGCCGTTATAGACCAGAGTCGCGTATTTCGGGATCAGCGAATCGCGCAGGTGCATGACCTCGCGGTCCATCGTCAGCGACTCCACCTGCCGGTGCGCGAAGTGCAGAATCGCCCCGCCCGGCGTCTCGTACACGCCGCGCGATTTCATCCCGACAAAGCGGTTCTCCACCAGATCCACGCGCCCGATGCCGTGCTTCCCGCCGAGCTTGTTCAGCACCCGCATGATCTCCAGCGGTGAAAGCCGCGCGTGATTCTCCGCATCGTATTCGATCCCGCGCGAAGCGCCGCCCTCGGAGCCAAGCAGCGCATCCAGCTCGTGATACCCGATGCCCACGCAGTTTCCTTTTTCAAAAACCAATTCGACATGCTCCGCCTTATCCGGCGCTTCCTCGGGCGAAACCGAGAGCACATACATCTCGCGCGCCTTCTCCGCGCTCGCGTCGAACCACGGGTCTTCGAGGATGCCCGCCTCGAAGGAAATGTGCAGAAGATTGCGATCCATCGAATACGGCTTCTTCGCGCTCGCCAACACGGGGATCTGGTTCTTCTCCGCATACGCGATCATCTCCGCGCGCCCCGGAAACTGCTCGCGAAACCGCTCCTGCCGCCACGGCGCGATGACCTCCAGCTCCGGCGCGAGCGCCGCCGCCGTCAGCTCGAAACGCACCTGGTCATTCCCCTTCCCCGTCGCCCCATGCGCCACCGCGTCCGCCCTTTCCGCGCGCGCGATTTCCACCATGCGCTTGGCGATCAGCGGCCGCGCGATCGACGTGCCGAGATAATACTGACCCTCGTAAATCGCGTTCGCCTGGATGATCGGAAAGATGAAATCCCGCGCGAACTCCTCTCGCAGATCGTCGATGAAACACTTGCCCGCGCCGGTGCTCAGGGCCTTGGCCTCCAGCCCGTCCAGCTCCTCCTCCTGCCCCACGTCCGCGCAGAAAGCGACGATCTCCGCGGAGTAGGTTTCCTTCAGCCAGGTGAGCAGCACGGAGGTGTCGAGACCCCCGGAATAAGCGACGACGATTTTCATAGGGCGGTCTTTCTAGCCGCGAACCGCGCGCGATGGGAATACGGATTTTGGAAAGACGCCCCACCGCGGATAGGAAGTGCGCGGACGCCGCCCCGCCGGTAGCGTCGCGCGATGAGCAAACTCGAAGACGGCCTCGCCAAAGCGGGCCTCGCCACGGCCGAGAGGCACCTCTTTGTCTGCCTCGGCCCGGACTGCTGCGCGCCGGAGACCGGCGAGGCGCTGTGGGAGTTCGTGAAGCGCCGCACCAGGGAAACCGGCCTGCGCGCGATGCGGACAAAGGCCGGCTGCTTTCGCATCTGCACCGGCGGCCCGTGGCTCGTGGTCTATCCCGACGGCGTGTGGTACGGCGAGGTCACGCCGGAGCGGTTCGAGCGCATCCTGCGGGAACACCTGCTCGGCGGGCAGCCCGTGCGCGACTGGATCGTCGCGCGAAACGCCCTCGGCTGCGCGGACTAAAGTCCCGCCCGCAGCTCCGCCAGCCGACGCGCCAGCTCCGCGGGCGCGAGGTAGGTCGTCCGCACCGCCCACCAGACGCGCGCCAGTCCGCGCGGCGCGAGCAGCTTTCCCCTCAGCCGCGCCACGGTCCCAGGGCGCTCATAGGCGGCGAGAAAAGTCCGCGCACTCGGCAGCCACAGCTCCCGCGAAATGCGCCCGACCATGTCCTGCAGGAAGACCAGCAGGTCGTCCGCATGCCGCTCCTCCGCCGCGAGGCTGGCATGGTGCTGCACCTCGAAATCGATCAGACGCGCCCGGTCGGCGGCGGCTTCATACATGAAATTGCCGATGTGCGGATCGCCGTGCGACCACGCCCCCGCAAAGTTCGCGCAATCCCGGCCGTGCGACCGGCGCAGTTCGCACGCCGCGGCCGTGAGCATCGCCGGCGAGAGCGTGCCCGCGTCCAGATGCCGCGAGAGATTCACCCCCGGCACCTCCTCCGCCGCCACCGTCCGCGGCCCGTCGGCAAACGCGAGGAAGCGGTCCCCGTGGAGCGCCAGGAAGCAGTCCACCTCCCACCGCTGCCACTCCGCGAAGTCATCGAGCGCCCGCACCGGATTGCCGACCGCGCGGAAAAAGCGGTTCGCGCACGCCATGATCGGGGCCGCCGCCGGGCGGCGGCGCTTGATCCACATTGCCCGCCCGTCCCGCATCTCGCGCGAGACGGAGTTGATCTTGATCCGATCCACGAGGGCTCCGGCGGCGGATAGAAAGCGGCTCATCTCCACCGAGCCTACGCGCCGTCACGCATCGCGCCAGCCCTGCTTCGGCCTCGAACCGGCTTCCGGGGCACGAAACTTTCATCACGGAACTGTTGCCATCCCGCCAGCCCCTTCACTACTTGTTATGGAAATTTTCGCAGCATGCGTTTCCGCGCCCTCCGTTTTCTAATTTCTGCGCTCGTCGCCACTCTACCGACGGCTCCGCTTCTGGCGGAGGATGCCGTGACCCGCCTGACTCCGGCTCCGGTTGTTTCTTTCCGCAGTGGCGCCGCCGGGCGCGACCTCTCGCTCCGCGACGCGCCCCCGGCCTCCCGGCCCGCGGCCACGACGTCCATCGTCCGCCCGCCATCCTCCGGCAGCACCCCTTCAAAGACCGCCCCCAAGGTGGCGATGAGGACGAAACCCGCGCCAAAGCCCGCGCCAAAGCCCGCGCCACAGACGCTCGTCCGGACACTCCCCCCGAGCCCCGCCCCGCCCCGCAGCGTCCTGCCCCCGTACACCGAACCGCCGCCCGGTGCCCTGCCACCCGGCGCACGCGAACTCGCGCTCCAGCCCACCACTTTCACCCCGTACGACCGCTATCTCGGCTCCGTGCGCACCGTCATCAGCAATCTCGAAATCCGCGAGCCAGGCATGCTGCTGGTCGCGCGGATGATGAAGGAGGGCCGCCGCTTTCGCTACTGCGTCTGCGATCCCTACCGCGCCGATCCACCCGCGCTCACCGAGGCGCGGCGCGCGGGCGACTGCAAGTCAAAGGCCCTCTGGCTCTACGACAATCTCGGCGACAGCAACGCGCTCTTCGTCATCGGCAAGACGGAGAAACGCGCACGCACCAGCCACGCCTGGGTTTATTGGCGCTACGATGACCGCTGGTGGATCCTCGACTGCACCGAGCAGTCCAATCCGATCGCCGCCGACAGCGTCTCCTCGGACCGCTACGTGCCCTACTATTCGTTTGGGAAAAAGGGCGCCTACCGGCACAAAGCCACGCGCCTGATCCTGACCGGCGCCCTGCACCCGAGCGCAAAGCCCGTGACCGGCCTGCGCTGAGGTTGTGCTCGCGAAAAGCGCACGGTCATTCTGAACGGAGCGCCGCGCGGGCGGATGCAGGGCGGCGCGGAGTGAGGCCTCCAAAACGGATGTCATCCTGAGCGGAGTTCCGTCGCGGGCGCAGGCGGGACGGAACGCAGTCGAAGGACCCCGGCCGTCCGAATGACGCTCAGAACGTGATCGAACCGCCGGGTTCCATCGACTGCGCTGAGCCCTCCTTTCCGCCTTCGCTCCGCTCGGGATGACACGCGGGATGGAGCGTTGTTTCGCGACCTCGCACGCACGCCGTGTCTCCTCCCTCAGCCGCTACCCCGTCGTCCGCAGCCCGCTGGCGATCGCATTGATCGAAAGGAGCAGCTCCGGCAGCATCTTCTCGGCGGCGGCGTGATCGCCCGACTTGCGCAGCGCGCGCCAGCGGCGAAGCAGGTGGATTTCCTGGGAATGCAGCACGCGCAGCGCGTCCGCGCGCAGGTTCAGCGTCTTGAGCATCCTCGGCCGGCGCGCGGACATCGGGCTGCCGCGCAGCTCCTCCAGCATCCGGCGCGTGAGGTTCCACTCGTCCATGATGATCCCCATGAACCTCTCCCGCAGCCCCTCGTCCTCCACCATCTCCGCGTACGCTTGCATCAGCGCCGGATCACTGCTCGCCATGCTCGATTCGATATTCGTCAGCACGTAGTGGAGAAACGGCCACGTCCGGATGTGCCCGCGGATTTCCTCCCGCTCCTCCGCCGTCAGCTCCTGCAATCCCGAGCCCGCGCCGAACCAGCCCGGCACGTAAAAGCGCGCCTGATTCCAACTGAACACCCACGGAATCGCGCGCAGGTCCGCGAGGCTCGGCTGGCCCGTCCGCCGCGAGGGCCGCGAGCCGATGCTGCTGTGCTCCAGCGCATCGATCGGCGTGGCCTGGCGGTAAAACGTGAGGAAACCCTCCGTCTCGATCAGCCGCCGGTAGCCGCGCTGGCTCGCCGCCGCGAGCCGCTCCAGCACAGGCGCGAGCGGGTGCAGCCCCGGCTCGCCCGCCTCGTGGCGCACCGTCGTCGCCGCCACGCCCGCCACCAGCAGTTCGAGATTGTAGGCCGCAGTCGCGAAGTTCCCGAACTTCTGCGCGATCGTCTCCCCCTGCTCCGTCAGCCGGATGTCGCCCCCGAGCGACGCCTCCGGGAGCGCTTCCAGAAAGCGGTTCGTCGGCCCCGCCCCGCGGCTCACCGTCCCGCCGCGTCCGTGGAAAAAGCGGATGCGCACGCCCGCATCGCGCCCGAGTTGCGCGAGCCGTGACTGCGCCTTTTGCAGCCCCCACTGGCTTGCGAGGATGCCCGCGTCCTTGTTGCTGTCGCTGTACCCGATCATCACCTGCTGCGTCAGCGGCAGCCGCTCGCGGCCCCAGTTCCATGCGCCGAAATCCAGCGAGCGCCGGGTCATCGGCGTCTCTAGGAACGACTGCAAAATGGTCGGCGCCGCATCGAGATCGCCGAGCGTTTCAAACAGCGGCACGACCGGCAGCACGCACACGATCCCCTCCGGCAGCCGCCGCGTCAGCCCCGCCTCGCGGGCGAGGACATACACCGCCAGCAGATCGGAAAGCCGCCGCGTCATGCTCACGATCAGCGCGCCCACGCCATCCGCGCCGCACCGCGCGATGTGCGCCGCGAGCACCCGGAAGCAGCCCAGCACCGCGTCCGCCTCGGGACCCGCCGATGCCGACGGATGCAGGAACGGACGCGGGGAGCGCAGTTCGTTTTCCAAAAAGCGCAGCCGCTCGACCTCGCTCCACTCCTCCCACTGGCTGCCGTCGATCCCCGCCGCGCACATGAGCTGCGCCAGCGCCTTTGCGTGAAAGACCGAGTTCTGCCGGATGTCGAGCTGCGCAAGGTGAAAGCCGAAGACCTGGAGCACGCGCCTCACGGGCCGCACGTCCGCATCCGCCAGCCGCTGCGCCCCGATCCCGCACAGCGATTCGTGCAGCGTCCGCAGGTCCGCCTCCATCTCCGAGGCGAACTGGTAGCGCCCGCCGCCTTCGCGCACCTGCGCGAGCTGATGCGCGGCGATCTCGATCGGCAGCCGCGCCGTCATCAGCTCCACGTACTGCCGCCACGGCTCGCCCGTGTTCGTCGCCAGGATCGCGCGCCCCGTTTCGCCCATGTCCGCCGCCAGCTTCTCGCGCGCCGCCACGAAGGCGGCCGGCGGCGGCTGCATCCATGACGAAAGGCTGAGCTTTTCGCCGAGTGCCGTGAGCTGCCGGTGCATGACCACCAGCGCATTCGCGCGCAGCCGCTCCAGCGTCTCGGCCGTGATCTCCGCGGTCACGCCGGGATGCCCGTCGCGATCCCCGCCCACCCAGTTTCCAAAGCGGATCTCCGGCAGATCCTCGCCGAGCCGCACGCGCTCGGGATCAAAGCCCGTCGCGATCCACGCATGCCGCAGCCGCGCATCGATCTCCGGCAGCACCGCCGGGAAAACCTCGCGCAGGTAATTCATGATATTGCGGCGCTCGTCGTTGAGCGTCGGTTTTTCGAGCAGGATTTCCCCAGTCCGCCACAGCCGCTCCAGCGTCGCCTTCGTTTTTTCGCGGATGGATTCGCGCTCGGTGGGCGTCAGGTTTTCCCGCTCCCGTGCCGTGAGCAGCGCGTAGAGCGCGCGGTGCTGGTCGAGCACCGCCAGCCGCTTCGCCTCGGTCGGGTGCGCCGTCAGCACCGGCTCCACGCGCACCTTCCCCAGCGCCTCCGCGATAACCCTCTCCTCCACTCCCGCGCGCTTCAGTTTCGCGAGCTGCTCGCCCCACAGCCCGCGCTCCGCGGCCACTCCCTCGCTCGCCTCCCGCAGCGTGCGCATGCTCGCGGCGGCGTTTTCCTCGACCATGCTCAGGAGCTGAAAGGCGATGGAATAGACGAGGCCGAGCTGCGCCGGCATGTCGGCGCTCCCGCTCCCCTCAGCCGCCGGCCCGTGCCACGGCAGTTGCGCTGCGAGATCGCCGCAGCCCAGCTCGGTCAGCACCTCGCCGAGGCACTCGATGAGAAAGCGGAGATCGCTGTCGATTTTCTCGAAGCCGATCCCGACGTAATCCGGTACGGAAGTTCCCTTGTTCATATTTTTCCCTGCGTAGCGGTTGAAGATGTGTTGCCCGCCTAAAGGCCGCACCAGCGCCCGCCCCGTCGAGCGCAAAATCCCGCCGCGGCGCCGACGCAGGAAGCGATGCTTTTCCGCGCGTCACGGAAGCGCGGGTGCGATAGCGTTTCCCGTCATCCCTCCCCAGAAAATGCGCTCCCTTATCTCCCCTCGCCTCGCGCTCCTCGCCTTTGCACTGATTTCCGCGGCGGCCCTCGCCGCCGAGCCCGCCAAAAAGCCGAACATCCTTTTATTCTTCGCCGATGACTGGGGCCGCTACGCCAGCGCCTACGCAGCGCTCGATGGCCGACCCTCGCCCAATGACGTGATCAAGACGCCGAACTTCGACCGCGTCGCACGCGAAGGCGCGATCTTCCGCCACGCATTCGTCCCCGCTCCCTCCTGCACGCCGTGTCGCAGCTCGCTGATGAGCGGCCGCTATTTCTGGAACACCGGCCGCGCCGCCATCCTTGAAGGCGCCCAATGGGACAGCACCATCCCGAGCTGGCCGCTCGCGCTGCGCGACGCCGGCTGGCACATCGGCAAGAGCCACAAAGTCTGGAGCCCAGGCACGCCCGCCGACGCACCGTTCGGCGGACAGCAGTACGCCTACGAGCGCGCGGGCAGCGCCCTGAACAACTTCTCCGAAAACGTCACGAAACTCGTCGCCGCCGGCACGCCGCTCCCCGAAGCGCGCGAAAAGATGCTCGCCCAGGTGCGCGGAAATTTCGACGCCTTCCTCGCTGATCGCAAAGCCGGCCAGCCGTGGTGCTACTTCTTCGGCACCACCACCACGCACCGGACGTGGATCAAAGGCTCCGGCAAGACCCTCTGGGGCATCGATCCAGAGACGCTCCGCGGGAAAATGCCGCGCTACCTCCCGGACGAGCCCGCGATCCGCGAGGACGTGGCGGACTACCTCGGCGAGGCGCAGGCGTGCGACGCCTACATCGGCGTGCTGCTCGCGCAGCTCGAAGCCGCGGGCGAGCTGGAGAATACGCTCATCGTCCTCAGCGGCGACCACGGGATGCCCGGCGTGCCCGGCGGAAAGTGCAACCTCTACGACTTCGGCACCGGCGTGGCGCTCGCCGTCCGCGTGCCTGGCGGCAAAGGCGGGCGCGTCATCGATGATTTCGTGAACCTCATGGATCTCGCGCCCACATTCCTCGAAGCCGCGGGAGTCGCCGCACCCGCCGGGATGAATGCGCGCAGCCTCTGGCCGGTGCTCACCTCGGAGAAAGGCGGACAGGTCGATCCCGAGCGCACCTGGGTCGTGACCGGACGCGAGCGCCACGTCGCCGCCGCGCGCGAGGAAAACCGCCCGTATCCCATGCGCGCGCTGCGGACGCGCGACTTCCTCTACATCCGCAATTTCGCCCCCGACCGCTGGCCGATGGGTGCGCCCGGCGGCGTCAGCGAAACCGACGCGCCTTCCGCGCAAGTGCTCGAAGACAACACCCGCGCCGCCTTTCCCGACATGGACGCCAGCCCGACCAAGGCGTGGCTCATCGCGCACCGCGCCGAGACGCAGTGGAAATGGCACTACGATTTCGCCTTTGCCAAACGCCCCGGCGAAGAACTCTACGACCTCCGCAAGGATCCGGAGCAGGCCGTGAACGTCGCCGCCGACCCCGCCTACGCGGCGCAGAAAACCGCGCTCGTCGCACGGCTCACGCGCGTGCTGACCGAGAGCAGCGACCCCCGCGCAGCCGCCGGCGAGCCGCGCTTCGAGCAGCCGCCCTACACCGACCCCGGCGCTCCGCGAAAGCCCGTAAAGCCATAAGCGCTCTCTTACCTTACGAGCAGAACGTAGTTATAAACCTAGGGTTTTGTGTCCGCTTCAAACTCGATGCGCTGGCCGGGGACGAGTCGATCGGATTCGATGGTGAGCTTCGGTGCCGCGCCGCCGGACGCGATCGTGAATTCGCGCCGCTCGCCCGGAAGCAGGCCCGCGAGGGATTTGGTCGCGCGCACGCCGTTCACGGCGGGAAAGGCATCGTAGTAAATGGGCGCGACTCCGGTGTTGGTGATCGTCACGCGGGAGGCGGTGTCGCTGGCCTCGAAGCGTTCCACTTTGAAGCGGTATCCGCACGCGGCGCTGTACCGCGCGAGTTCGCCCGGCTTCATCCAGCGCGGCCATTGATCGGCGATCATGAAGGTGACGTGGAAGGCGCGAACCTGCGTCTGCCATTGGTCGGCGATCGTGCGCGCAAAGTCCGCCGAGCCGATGAGCTGCTCGCCGCCCTCGGGCGCGCGCTGCCAGCGTTCGCGGCCGAAGAAGTCGCCGCCGGTGCTGTTGTAGCCGGGCTTCCATGCGCGGTGGAAGGTGTCGTCGAAAATGCCGAACGGCAGCGCCAGCAGGTCAGGAGTGGTTTTGAAAGGCGTGCGTGCGGCGACGTGCGCGTCCTTGGAAATAAGCCAGCGCGTTGCTTTGAATTCCTTCGCCATGTGCCGCATAAAGTCGGTCTGAAACGACTTGTCGGGAAAGTTCACGCCGACTTTTTCAGCGGGATCATAGACGTGATATTCCGCCCACAGACCGAAGCCGACTTCGAGGAATGCGAGGCGCGGATCATTGTCGTAGCGGCGCGCAAACTCGCTCACGAATTCCAGCACGAAGCCCCGCCACTCCGCGTTCGTCCAGTCGGGGAAACCGGTCGGCTTCCCCTCGCTCTTTTCCGTGAGGTCGCGATAGCCGGGCGACGACTTGATCCACGCCGGCACGCCGCTCGGTTTTCCGGGATACGTGTCGTGCAGGCGGAGGATGACCTGATGCCCGCGCGCCGCCGCCTCGCTCATCAGTCGCTCGACCTTGCTCCAATCATGGACGCCGCGCGCCGTGGCGACTTCATCGTAACGCAGGTAGGCAAACTCCATCGAGATCGCCGGCGACCTGCGATGCTCCGATGTGCTCCAAAAGACGAGCCCGGTCATCGGCTGCGGACCCGCGATTTCGGATCGGAGGGGCACGGCATGGAAATCTTCCGCTCCGAGCGCGCTGCCGATCGCAATGAGCAGACCGACCACACAAATGCGGGAAGCCGCGCGCAACGGTTGATCGTCCATCGCCGGCAAACTCATGGCGTGCGTCGGACTGACTCGATGCCACGGAAATAAATGCGGAGGGCGATTCATCGGGGAACAAATGTCGTGCGTGCTGCAGAGGCTAACAGCGTCGGTGCGTGCGCAGTTGGAGTTTCTACATGCGCCCACGACCGTGCCGAACCGCGATGGCGACTGGCAAAGTGGGCGGCTCTTCCCAGAGCCGCAAGCGGGGCTGGGAAGCCCCGCCTGCGAAAACAGTTCGGAATTCAGGCGAACAAGTCTGGCGTCACGTCTTCCGCGCCTTTGCGTTTCGGAGCCGTGCCCGGCGCCTTCAACTCCACAAAGCCAACGAGCGCCCGATGCACGGTGATCGCGTAGTCGGGCCGCGTCTTCAGCTCGCTGAGCGAGGATTCGCCGACGGCGGTGACTTCCGCGCGCGGGATGTTTGCGAGTTCCGCCATGTCGCCGAGCAGCGCCTCGAAGGGCGCCCGGAGCTGGTCCTCCGGCTCGCCACTGGCAGCGAGGTTCTAGAGTTTCTGTTTCGCCGCCGCGCCAAAGGCGGCGATCGCTGAAGAGGCGATCGTCTTCATCGGTTGCGGGCCGCGTAACGGGAGGCGGACACGTCGCGACGCAGGTGGCGGGGCCCCTGAAACTGGTGGTTCGCCGCGGCGCCTTTTCCGATCCTGTGCAATGCACGCATTGGCCGGGAATCATTGTCGTCCCGCCGCTACCCGGCAATGCCCGAGTTATCCGCTTCACTCTCGGCCCATGCCCTGAAACGGCATCGCACGCGGCTTCGCTCCCCACCAGGCGGGAGCGTTAGTGGCATTTGCCTGTTCCTACCCGATCAGCTCCTTGATGACCTGCCCGCCGAACTGGCTGAGCCGCTTGTATCGGCCGGCGTGGAAGTACGTGAGCTTGCTGTCGTCGAGGCCGAGCAGATTCAGGAGGGTAACGGATCAGCTTCCAGCGGGCGTCGCGGATCGCTCTCTGCACGTCTTTGTAATCGAACACCAGGTCCGCGCGCCCCGGCTGATTCGGATCGCGAAGTACCGCGCTGAAGTCGATGCCGTCGCTGCCCTTCGGCGCGGAGGAAATCGTTTTCCGAGACCGTGTTTCCATTCGGATCGGGCAACATTCACCAAAGAGCATGAGGGTTGGTTGCTTGGACCTTCCACTCATTTGCGGTCATCACCCCATTGGGCGCCGCCATTCGTGGCATTAAAACCTGACGAATGCCTGCGTCGCCGGGCTTCATGCGGAAATCCCCGCCAACCTCAGCTCAAGCGAGGACGCCCCTCACGATGTGCCCCTCCACGTCCGTGAGCCGGTAGCGGCGACCTTGGAACTTGTAAGTCAGCCGCTCGTGATCGATGCCGAGCAGGTGGAGCAGCGTGGCGTGGAAATCGTGCACATGCAGCCCGTCGCGCACCACGTTGTAGCCAAACTCGTCCGTCTCGCCGAAGACCGCGCCCGGCTTGATCCCGCCGCCCGCCATCCACGCGGTGAAGCACCTCGGATGATGATCGCGCCCGAAGTTCGCCTGGATTTTTCCCTGGCAGTAATTCGTCCGCCCGAACTCCCCGCCCCACACGACCAGCGTGTCGTCGAGCAGGCCGCGCGCTTTCAGATCCTTGATCAGCGCCGCCGCGGGCTGGTCGGTTTCTTTGCACAGCTTTGGCAGCGCGCCGGGCAGTCCGCCGTGATGATCCCAGTCCTGGTGATAGAGCTGGATGAAGCGCACGCCCTTCTCGGCAAGGCGCCGCGCTTGCAGGCAGTTCGCCGCAAAGGTGCCGGGCGTCTTCACATCGGGGCCATAGCTGTCGAGCGTCTCGGGCGATTCCTTGGAAAGGTCCGTCACTTCCGGGATGCTCGTCTGCATCCGGAACGCCATCTCGTATTGGTCGATGCGGCCCTGGATTTCCGCGTCGGGCGTGCCTTCGAACTGGTGCGCGTGCAACTCGCGCAGGCGATCGAGCATCATCCGCCGACTCTCCGCGCTCACGCCCTGCGGATTGCCGAGATAGAGCACCGGGTCCTTCGCCGCGCGGAACTGCACGCCCTGATGTTTCGCAGGCAGAAAGCCGCCGCCCCACAGGTGCGAGCCGAGCGGCTGCCCGCCCTTGTCTTTCGTGATGAGCACGACGAACGACGGCAGGTTTTCGTTTTCCTGCCCGAGCCCGTAGCTCAGCCACGCGCCAAAGCTCGGCCGTCCCGCGATCTGCGAGCCGGTCTGGAAAAAGGTGACGCCCGGCCCGTGATTGATCGCCTCGGTGAACATCGAGCGCACCACGCAGATGTCGTCCGCGATGGTCGCCGTATGCGGCAGCAACTCGCTGAACCAGCCGCCCGCCTGGCCGTGCTGCGCAAACTTGAACGGCGAGCCGACGAGCGGGATCGACGATTGATTTCCCGACATCCCGGTGAGCCGCTGCGTGCCGCGCACCGAGTCGGGGAGCTGCTCGCCGTGGCGCTGGTTGAGCAGCGGCTTGTAGTCGAAAAGATCGAGCTGCGACGGTCCGCCGGACATAAACAGGTAGATGATGCGCTTCGCCTTCGGCGGAAAATGCGTCTGCCCCAACACCCCGCGATCCGCCGCAGCCACCGCTGATGGATTGAGGAGGTCGGAGAGAGCGATGCCGCCGAGACCCATGCCCATGCGGTTCAACCACTGACGGCGGGATAGGAACCACTGACCTGCACTTATGGCCATTGATGGGGAGGAATCTGTCAGCCGTTTCTTCATCCGATTAGTGTCCATGAGTGCAGGTTAGTGGTTTCATCCCCGTCAGTGGTCAGAGGACGAATCGCTTCCATTCCACGCCTTTGATCGGCCCGAAGTTGATCAGATATCCGACCCGCTTCTTCGCGATGCGCATGTAGTTGATCACCTGCGCCTCATGCTCCGGAGCCAAGGCCGAGACAGATTTCAGCTCCACAATGATCCCGTCATGCACATGCAAGTCCGGCAGATAGCGTTTCCTCAACTGCCGCCCTTTGAAAAAAATCACCAGCTCCTGCTTCGGAACAAGCGGGATGCCGCGATCTGCCAACTCCAACTCCAAGCTCTCTTGATAGATTTCTTCGAGCAGCCCTCCTCCCAGTTCATTATGCACCTCAAACGCCGCCGCCATCAGCGCATAGCCTTCTTTCGAGAACAGATTTGATTCGATCTCCATAATCTCCCGATTTCCTCCATTAGCGCCGGTCAGTGTCAATGAGTGGTTCATCTCTTCACGACGCAAGCATCGTGGTTCAGCAGCGCCTGCCCGAGCGCGGCAGCCGCCGCCAATTCCGGCGCTGAAATCTCCGTGGTCGCCTTCGCGTTGCCCGTCTTGAGCAGCGCGCCGGCTTCGTCCGGCTTCGTTTGAAAATAGGCAAGCTGCTCGCGGTAAAGCCGCGTGGTGATCTCGCGTTCGCGCGCGTCCGGCGGGCGGCTGAGGCACCGGAGAAAACCCTGCTCGATCATCGTGACGACCTCGCCTTTCGCGTCGCGGTGCAGCGTCTCGCCGAGCACGCGCGCGGCTTCCATGTATTGCGTGCCGTTTAGGAGGATGAGCGCCTGGAGCGGCGACTCGGTGTGCTCGCGTTTCGCCGAGCACACGGCACGGCGCGGCGCGTCAAAGGCGATCATCGCCGGCGGCGGGCCGGTGCGGCGCCAGTTCGTGTAGATGCTGCGGCGATAGACGCCATCGCCGCCGCTCGGTGCCGCGGGTTTGAACGACTCGCTCATCTCATACGGATTCACCGGCGCGCCGCCGATGCGCTCGCTGAGCAGGCCGGCGGCGGCGAGCGCATTGTCGCGGATCATCTCGGCGGAAAGCCGGAAGCGCGGGCCGCGCGCGAGCAATTCATTGTCGGGATCATCCGCCATCAGCTTCGCGTCGGCGACGCTGCGCTGGCGGTAGGTCTTGCTCATCACGATCGTCCTGATCAGCGCCTTCGTATCCCAGCCGCTCTGAATGAATCGCAGCGCGAGCCAGTCGAGCACCTCGGGATAAACCGGAGGCGCGCCCTGGCTGCCGAAGTCCTCCGATGTCTTCACCAGCCCGCGGCCGAAGATGCTTTGCCAGAACCGATTCACGAGCACCCGCGCGGTGAGCGGCTGCTGCGGATCAGTGAGCCAGAGTGCGAGGCCGAGACGGTTCTTCGGCGCGTCTTTTGGAAATGGCGAAAGCGCGGCGGGCGTCCCGGTGCCGACTTCATCGCGACGCTGATCGTAGGCTCCGCGGAAAAGCGTGAACGCCTTCTTCGGCTGCGGCTGCTCGCGCATGACCATGATCTCCTTGATGCCGTCGGCGACCTTCACCACTTCGCCGCGCGCGGCTTTCACGGCATCGAGCTGCTTTGAGTAATCGGGATCGGCAGTCGCGAGAAAGTAATCGCGCAGCGTGTTCGCATCGCCAGCCGCCAGCGCGGAGTTCGCGGCGGCGCCGTCCATCGTCGCGAGCGCTTCGATCGGCGTGAGTTCGCGGCCATAGACACGGAACTCGTCGATCGCGCCGCCGGTGAATCCGCGATCCCGGAAGCGCTCCCCGAGCGAGATGGTGTCCTGCCCGCCACCGGTGATGTCGCGCGTCAGCGCGTCCTTGATCACGTCGGCTGGCGCGAGCTTTCCATCCACATAAAGCCGCAGGCCAGCGGCGCGGCTGCTGCCATCGCTGGTCACGACGACGTGCGTCCATGTATTCAGCGGCACCTCGGCTGTGGCGCGGATGGAGATGGCGTTGCCCGGCCAGAAATGGATCAGCGACCACTTGAGCCTCCCGTCCTCGAGGAGCAGTTCGTAGCCGCGGCTCGCAGCGTCCGTCCACGCCTTCGAGCGGTGGAACACGACCGCGCGCTCCTTCTTGTCCGGCGTCTTCAGCCAGAGCGATACGCTGAATGGCTCGTTGCGGTGAAAATTGCCGACCGTGAGATCCACCGGATCGTCGCCGGTAAACTCCACCGCATTGCCGACCTTCCCCGGCACCAGCTTGTTCCCGCCTTTCAAAATCGCGGGCTGCTTCGCGTCGATCCAGTTCGCCAGCTTTCCCTTTTCCAGAGCCTCAAATCCGAAGCCGGCGATCTCGCCCGCGGCCTTCACCTCAGACGGACGCGATGCGAGCCACGCAGCGAGCGCGTCGCGTTTCGAGTCGGGAAAAGCGGCGAGCTTCTTTTCTTCCTCGGCGGCTTTCGCCTCCAGCGCGGCGAGCTTCTGCTTTGTCGGCGCGTCCGCGAGCGACAGCGTCGGAGTCGGCGGCGAGTTCGTGAAATAGGAATACAGCCCCGCCTCGTCGATGTTCTGAAACATCGAAAAGAACTGGTAGTATTCCTTCTGCGTCAGCGGATCGAACTTGTGATCGTGGCAGCGCGCGCACTCAAAGGTCAGCCCGAGGAACGCGGTCGAGAATGTCTGCACGCGGTCGGCCACGTATTCCACGCGGTATTCCTCCTCCACGCTGCCGCCCTCGGCTTCCTGCTGGTGCAGGCGGTTGAAAGCCGTCGCGAGAATCTGCTCGTCCGTCGGATTCGGCAGGAGATCGCCCGCGAGCTGCCAGGTGATGAACTTGTCGAACGGCAGGTTTTCATTGAACGCGCGGATCACCCAGTCGCGCCACGGCCACACGTCGCGCCCGCGATCCACCTGAAAGCCGTAGCTGTCCGCGTAGCGCGAAATATCGAGCCAATCCACCGCCATGCGCTCGCCGTAGCGCGGCGACGCGAGGAGGCGATCCACCAGCCTCCCGTAGGCATCCGGCGCCTTGTCATTCACAAATGCCAGCACCTCCGCAGGCGTCGGCGGCAGCCCCGTGATGTCAAAGCTCACGCGGCGGATCAGCGTGCCCGCGTCCGCCTCCGGCTGCGGCGCGACGCCGCGACCGGCGAGTCCCTTCACCACGAGCGCGTCGATATCGGGCGCTGCGTTCGGCTGCAGGGAATTGAAAGCCCAGTGCTTCTCGTAAGGCGCGCCCTCGGCGATCCACTGCCGCAGTGTCGCCACCTCCGCCTTCGTCAGACGCGCCAGCTTCGACTTCGGCGGCGGCATCTGCTCGTCCCTGTCATCGCTCGCGATGCGCACGCACAGGTCGCTCTCGTCCGGCTTGCCCGGCACGATCGGAAAGATCCCGTCACGCTCCTTCAGCGTCTCCTCGCGGATGTCGAGCCGCAGCCCCGAGTCGCGCTTTTTCGGGTCCGGCCCGTGGCAGAAAAAGCATTTGTCCGAGAGGATCGGCCGGATGTCGCGGTTGAACTGAAGCGGCCCGGCATGTCCCTTCGCAACGAGTGCTGAGGCCAGGCAGAGTGCGAAAAGGAATGGTTTCAATGACAGCAAGGCTCGTTAATTCGGTGGTCGGATCGGTCGGTGGAGGAATCGTTCGCATCCATCATATCATCACGCACTTTTCCGCGCCTGCATCACGTCGGGAAGCATTTCTTCGGTGTCGCCGACCTGCTCCTTCACGCGCAGCCGATCCCGTTTCAACTCCTCGCGCACAGCATCGGAAAACAGACGGCGACGAAAAGCCCGGCGAAAATGGCAACGGCGTTTCTCGCGCGGCGGCAGCCGTTGAAACCACCGCCACCGCTGCCGCGGTTTGGGCGCCATCTCCGTCGGCGCCACTCGCTTGGGTTCCACCGCTCCCGCCGTCCCTACTTCCCCGGCGCCAGGAAGCCTCTTGCATCCATCCATTCCGCGAAACGCTCTGGCCATGCGCCGACCGGGCCTTTGGTCGCAGCGCGGAAGCCGAAGCCGTGGCCGACCCCGGCATAGACGTGCAACTCGGCGGAGACGCCGGCGCGTTTGAAACGCAGGTAAGCCTCGGGCAGCCCCTCGGAGATGTCGGTGCGATCCTTTTCGCCGCAGGCGAGAAAGGCGGGCGGCGCATCCTTCGTCGGGACGATGTCGCCGGAGCGGCCGGGGTAGATGAGCGCCTGAAACGCGGGCCTCGCGTCGAGGCGCTCGATGGGATCGGCGGCATCCGGCGCACCCGCGCTCGGGCGCATCCACGCGAGCGCGACGAGTTCGCCGCCCGCCGAAAAACCCATCGCGCCAAGCCGCGCCGGATCGACACTCCACTCGGTCGCGCGCGAGCGGATGAGGCGCATCGCACGACGCGTGTCGGCAAGCGCGTGGTCTTCGATCGTGTAGGTGGAATCCTTTTCGCGCGCGAGCCGGTGCTTCAGCATGAAGGCTGCGACGCCGCGGTCGGCGAGCCACTGGGCGATGTTCGCACCCTCGTGGTCGATGCAGAGCTTGCTGTGCCCGCCTCCGGGAATCACCAGCACTGCGGCGCCGTTGCCCTTTCCCGCCGCTGGGAGAAAGGGCGTGATCGAGGGATGGTGGACCGTCGAAACAGTGCGCTCGCCACCCGTGGAGGTGACGACAGTTTCCGGTGCCGTCTTGCCCTCGGAGCCAGGCGCTCCACCGGCCCAGAGCGGAATCTCCTTTGCCGGCTCCGCGGCAAAAAGAGCCGATGCAGTCAGAGCCAAAGCGAGGAGGGAACGCGTGAGTTTCATGACCGCAGGATGCCGGGAGTTTCATTGACGTCGAGTCACGGCTTCGCCGCGCGCCCGCGAAAGCGAAGCGTTAGAGAGACAGGGCCGCGGGGAGTCCGAGCACAAATCACAGTTCCACGGGCTTCAGCCGCGGCGCGAGCAGATGCGTGACGGCAAAGGCGAGGAGATAGACCGTCCCGGCGATGATGAACATCGCCAGGTAGCTGCCGGTCGCGTCCTTGATCCGCCCTGCGGACATCTGCATGAGGATGCCGCCGACTGCGCCCGCCATGCCGCCGATGCCGACGACCGAGCCCACGGCGCGGCGAGGAAACATGTCCGACGTGAGCGTGAAAAGATTCGCTGAGAAGCCCTGATGCGCGGCGGCGGCGATGCCGATGAAGGTGACGGCGAGCCACATATTCGAGACGACAGGGGCCAGGCAGACCGGGAGCATGCAGACGGCGCAGACAAGCATCGCGGTCTTGCGTGCTGCGTTCACGGACCAACCGCGCTTGATGAGGTGGGAGGAAAGCCAGCCGCCGCCGACGCTGCCGACATCGGCGAGGAGGTAGATGATCACGAGGGGCAGACCGATGTTTTTGATGCTCACGCCGAAGCGCTCGGCAAAAAATTTCCCTGACCAGAAGAGGTAGAACCACCAAATCGGATCGGTGAGGAATTTCCCGCCTGCGAACGCCCACGTCTGCCGGTGCGGGACGAGGTCACGCCAGCGGACCTTCGTCGCCGGCTCCTCGCCGTCCTCATTGATCAGCGCGAGTTCCGCAGCGTTGACGCGCGAACTATCCGCGGGCTCGCGATAAAGCGGCAGCCAGAAAAACAGCCACAAGAGGCCGATGAGTCCGGTGCCGACAAACGCCCACTGCCAGCCCACGCTGAGCACCAGCGCGGGCACGGCGAGCGGCGCGATGATGGCTCCGACATTCGATCCGGCGTTGAAGATGCCCGTCGCAAACGCTCGCTCCTTGCGCGGAAACCATTCCGCCGTCGTCTTGATCGCCGCGGGAAAATTCCCCGCCTCCCCGAGTCCGAGCAGGAATCTGGCGATGGCAAAGCCCGCCACCGAATCCGCCAGCGCGTGCCCCGCCGCCGCGAGGCTCCAGACGGTGAGCGCGATGGCGTAACCCGCGCGCGAGCCGAGCCTGTCGATGAGGCGGCCCATCAGCAGGAAGCCAATGGCGTAGGCGAAGGTGAAGGCCGCATTGATGTCGCCGTACTGAGTGGCGGTCCAGCCGATGACCTTTTGCAATACCGGCTCCATGACCCCGAGGACGCCGCGGTCCATGTAGTTGATCGTGGTGGCGGAAAAGAGCAGCGCGCAGATGACCCAGCGGTAGCGTGTGGGCGGGGCGGCGGCGGACAGGGATTGCTTCGATGTTCCGGGGGATGGGTCCATTTCAGAATCCTGCGCCACCGGTCAAGCCACGCCGATACCGCTCGCGGGCTTTCACTGCCGACTCGCCGGAGCCGGCGCGCCTCGCCGGGGATCGGTGCCGTAGATTCCGTCTTTCTCGGGAACGGGGAGCTGCGGCTTCGACGCGTCCGGGCGGTCCTCGGCAAACCAGTGGTTGTTTTCAAAACGGAACGTCGCCGGCTCGGTGCCGCCGCCGATGTTGACCTCGGTCTGCACCTGCGAGCGGCGGAAGGCAATGCGGTTGCCTTTCACGAGCACATTGCGGCACGGGGCGAAGCCTTCCGCGCGCGTTTCCTGCAGTATTCGGAAGATCCACTTGGTGGGAAACAGGATGGTGTTGCCCGTGAACGCCGCGCCATCCACGCCGACGAATGCCGCGGCGCAGAGCCCGCCCTCGATGACGTTTTCGCGGACGGTGATCGCACGCGCCTCGTGCTTCGCGCCCTGCGGGCGAAAGTATGGCATGCCGGTGGAGCCGCCGACATTTACGGGGCGCTCGCCGGCGTTCGTGAAGGTGCATTTCTCCACGATGACTTCGGACGTTCCGCCTTTGAGCTGCACGCCCGCAGTGGCGGTGAAGCCCGGTTTCCCGATGAAGCGGCAGCCGGTGATCACCGACTGATGGCAGCCGACGAGATCAATCCCCTGTCCGCCCCAGCCGGCGATGGTGCAGTCGCGGATCGTCAGGCCGGAAAGCCCGGAACCCTTGATGCCATCATGGTTTCCGCGCGGCCCGATGTCGGAGATTTCGACGCGCTCGATGGTGATGCCTTTGACCGGACGGTCGAGCTGGCCGCCATCGTCGAGGTTGAGGCCGTTCGCCTGCTGGCCGCTCACGCGGAAGTTGCGGAGGGTCAGACCGTCGCAGCGCGAGAATTGCCACGCGACGCTCCCGCCCTTGAAATGCGGCGGGTTTTTCGGATCGAGCGCCTCGACGGTCAGCCGCTCGACGCCCTGCACCGAGTGGCCGCCGTCGTAGTCGCCCGGCGCGATTTTCAAAGTGGTCGCCGGTTTCAGCGACTGCAGCGCGGCGCGCAGCTCGGCGGTGTTGCGGACGGTGACGACCTGCGCGGAGGCATCGCGCTGCTGTGCAAAGCCGGGCGCCGTGAATAGGAATGACGCCGTGAGAAGGTGGAGGAGTTTCATGGGGGGAGTGGGGAGGAATCGGTGCGATGAGGAATGATTGATGCGGGGGACACGGACGGGTTCAGCCCGGCCTTCCGTCCTGATCTGCGAGGCTGGGATCGGTCGCGGGATCCTTCGGCTTCAGCACCGAGTAGAGCAGGAGGCTGGCGATGATGACCGCGCCGGCGATGAGCGGGGCCGTGCGCTGCGCGGTGTCGGCGCTGGAGATCGCCGATTCCACGCGCACGACGATGAGCGCGGTGCAGACGAAAGCGCCGAGCACCGGCACGAGAAGCGGCGGCTCGAATCCGCCGCGCGGCTCGCCGGGGCGGCGCTTGAGGACGACGAGCGAGATATTCACCACGGTGAAGACCGAGAGGAGCAGCAGCACCGTGGATTCCGCGAGCTGTTTCACCCCGCCGCTCAGGATGAGCAGCGCGACGGTGCAGAAGAGCACGGCGACGGCGATGTGCGGCGAGTGGCGTCGCGGATGGACGGTGGCGAGCACGGCGGGCAGGAGTCCCTGCCGGCTCATGCCGTAGAGGAGGCGCGAGCCCATGAGGTAGTTCAGCAGCGCGGTGTTCGCGATTGCGAAGATGGTGATGAAGCCGAAGACCGGCTTGATGCCGACAAACCAGGGCGCGGCCCGGCGGGCCACCTCCATGAGCGGCGCATCGCTTTTCGCCAGCTCCTGCCACGGGACGACGGAGACGGCGGTGATGGCGACCGCCATGTAGATGCAGGTGGCGAGGAGCATCGCGCCGATGAGTCCGAAGGGGACATTGCGCGCCGGGTCTTTCACTTCCTCGCTGACGTTCAGGATATCCTCGAAGCCGATGAACGAATAAAACGTGAGCACCGCGCCCTGCATGACGAGCGCGAGCGTGATGCCCGATCCCGCGCCGCCGGCAAGCGTGTCGCCGGGCGATTCGAGGTAGTTCACTCCGCCCCAGAAGCGCACGCCCACGGCGATGATGAAAAGCAGTCCGGCGGCCTCGATGACGGTGCAGACGATGTTCAGCCACATGCTCTCGCGGATGCCGCGGTAGATCACGCAGCCGACGAGAAAGACGATGCCGATGGCGAGCAGCTTGTGCGTGGTGTCGCCGAGGCTCCATGCGAACAGCTCGCGAAACTGGCCGACGATCGCCTGCGCGCCGGTGGCCATGCTGGTGAGCCCGCTCATCATCACGGCGATGCCGACCACGTAGCTCAGCATCGGCTTGCGCAGGCCGCGCTGCGTCACGTAGGCCGCGCCGCCGGCCTTTGCGTAGCGCCCGCCCACGCAGGCGTACGAGAGACCGGTGAGAATCGCGCCGACCATGGCCATGAGAAAGGCCAGCCATGTGGCATTGCCGAGTCCCGCCGCAGCCTTGCCGATGAGCGCGTAGATGCCGGCCCCGAGCATGGAGCCGAGGCCGTAGAAAAGGATCTGCCAGCCGCCGATGGTCTGGCTCAGCGCGGGTTTCGTGGCGGTGGTTTCCGGCATGCCTGCCACTAACGAACTTCGCCGCGCGCAGGAAGGTGAAAAGCCGCGCGCATTCTGCTGAAGCGGGCGAAGCGGATTTCCCCGGCCACCGCTACGCGAGGATCGCCTTCACCACTTTCGCCGGCTCCACACCGGTGAGCTTTGCGTCGAGGCCCTGCCACTTGAAAGAGAGGCGGTGGTGGTCGAAGCCGAGGAGCTGGAGCAGCGTGGCATGCAGGTCGCGGACGTGGACGGGGTTCTCGACGATGTTGTAGCTGAACTCGTCGGTGGCTCCGTACACGGTGCCGGCTTTGATGCCGCCGCCGGCAGCCCACATGGTGAAGCAGCGCGGGTGGTGGTCGCGTCCATAGTTCTTCTTCGAGAGGCCGCCCTGGCTGTAGATGGTGCGGCCAAACTCCCCGCCCCAGAGGACGAGCGTGTCATCGAGGAGACCGCGGCTTTTCAAGTCCTGGATCAGTCCGTAGCACGGCTGGTCGACGTCGCGGCACTGGTCGGGCATGCGTCCGGCGACGTTCGAGTGGTGGTCCCAGTTGTTGTGATAGATCTGCGTGAACCGCACGCCGCGCTCGGCGAGGCGGCGGGCGAGGAGGACGCTGTTGGCGAAAGTGCCGGGCTTCTTTGCATCGGGGCCGTAAAGCTCGAAAGTGGACGCGGGCTCTTTGCTGAAGTCCGTGAGGTCGGGCACGCTGGCCTGCATGCGAAAGGCCATTTCGTACTGGGCGATGCGCGTGTGAATCTCAGGGTCGCCGACGAGCGCGGCATTCTGCTCGTTGAGCGCCTTGATGCCGTCGAGCGTATTGCGGCGCACGCCGGTCGTCACGCCGGGCGGGTTGTTGATGTAAAGGATCGGGTCGCCTTTGCCGCGAAACGCGACGCCCGCGTGCTGGCCGGGCAGGAAGCCGCTGCTCCAGAGCTTGCCGGAGATGGCCTGGATTTGCTCGCGGTTCGTCGGCTCGGCGACGAGCACGACGAAGGTGGGCAGATCCTGGTTCGCGGAGCCGAGGCCGTAGCTCGTCCACGAGCCGAGGCACGGGCGGCCGGAGAGCTGATTGCCGCTTTGCATCATGGTGATGGCGGGCTCGTGGTTGATCGCCTCGGTGTGCATCGAGCGGATGAAGGCCACGTCGTCCACGCACTTCGTGAACCACGGCAGCAGCTCGGAGTTCATCCACATCCCGTTCTTCCCGTACTGCGCGAACTGGTACTTCGACGGCGCGATCGGGAAACGCGCCTGCTTCGAGGTCATCGTGGTGAGGCGCTGGCCCTTGCGGATGCTGTCGGGCAGATCCTTGTCGTACCACTTTTCCATCTCCGGCTTGTAGTCGAAGAGGTCCATCTGCGACGGCCCGCCGACCATGTGCATGTAGATCACGCGTTTCGCCTTTGGCGCAAATTGCAGCGCGACCTGCGCGGGGTGCGCCGGCTCGGCGACGGCATCGCGCCCGAGCAGCGTGGCGAGCGCGGCCATGCCGAGCGCATTCGTGCCGCGGGCGAAGAACTGGCGGCGGGTCTGGAAGGTGGAGAAATCGGTGAGCGGGTGCATGCGCGGTTACTTGTTGAGCGTTTCGTCGAGGTTCAGGAGCTGTGTGGCGACCATCGTCCACGCGGCGAGTTGCGGCGGCGGGAGCGCGGGGTCGGCCTTGCTCTCGCCAAAGCCGAGGAGCGCCGCGGCATCCGCCGGCACCTGCGTGTAGTGCGCGAGCAGGGTGGTGTGGCTGGCTTCGAGGACTGGGATCTCCGCGGCGCGCAGCGGGCGGGCGAGGACGCGGCGCGCCATGAAATCGAGCACGCCCTTCGGGTCCGCCGGGGCGGCCTTGAGCGCGGCCTGCGCGAGGTTGCGCGCGGCCTCCACAAACTGCGGATCGTTGAGCGTGACGAGCGCCTGGAGCGGCGTGTTCGTGCGCTCGCGGGCCACGGTGCATGCCTCGCGGCTCGGCGCATTGAAGACCTCCATCGACGCGGGCGGCGCGGCGCGTTTCCAGAAGGTGTAGAGGCTGCGGCGGTAGAGCGCCTCGCCGGTGTCGCGCTTGTACTTGCCGGTATCGCTGCCGGGCATCGCCACGGCTTCCCACACGCCGTCGGGTTGATACGGGCGCACGCTGGCGCCGCCGATTTTCGGCAAAAGGAGGCCGCTGCTCGCGAGCGCGTAATCGCGCACCATCTCGGCATCCATGCGAAAGCGCGGGCCGCGTGAAAGCAGGCGGTTCTCGGGATCGCGCGCGAGCGTGGCGGCGGTCACGACGGCGCTCTGCCTGTAGCTCTCGCTGGTCACGAGCAGCCGCATGAGGCGCTTCACGTCCCAGCCGCTGTCGCGGAACTCCACGGCGAGCCAGTCGAGGAGCGCCGGGTGCGAAGCCGGATCGCTCATGATGCCGAAGTCCGCCGCCGATTTCACGAGGCCGGTGCCGAAAATCTCCTGCCAGAAGCGGTTCACTGTGACGCGTGCGGTGAGCGGGTTGTCCTTCGCCACGAGCCACTGCGCGAGGCCGAGCCTGTTCCCCGGCGCGCCTGCGGGCATCGGGTGGAGCGCGGCGATGACGGCGGGTTTCAGTTCCTCCTTTGGCTGGTCATACTGGCCGCGGCTGAGCAGGCGCGCCATCGGCTGCGAGCCGGCCTTTTCCATCTGGATGTGTGTGAGCGGGCTGCGCTTCTGGATGTCGGTCTTCTCGGCCTCCAGCGCGGCGGCCTTCGCCTGGAGTTCATTGCTCAGCGGATCGCCGCTGGAGAAAAACGCGAGCAGCCGCTGCCGCTCCTCCGGCGTGCGCGTGCCCGCCGGCTTCGCGAGGATCGTGCGGAGGTCCGGCAGTTCGGCAATGGCGAGCACGTGCTTCGCGGTGAGCACGCTGGAGTAGAGCCGCACGTCCTGCACCGCACCGGTGAAGACCTCGCCGCCACCGCCGCGGCGCCCGACCATTAACGGCACCTTCGTGCGGATGCTGCCCTTCAGCTTGTCGTTGTCCACCTTCAGCTTCCGCGCTCTGCCGTTCACGTAGATCTGCACGCCCCTGGCCTTGCCCGAGCCGTCGTAGGTCACCGCCACATGCCGCCACTGGTCCGGCTTTCCGGCTTCGTCCGTGGTGCTCACCTTCAGCGCGTCGCCCTGCCATTTGCTGATGATGTGCACGGCGATTTCGTTGCCGGAGTAAAAGACGTCCCAGCCGCGGAAGCCGTCCGCCTTGTCCATGCGGGCGAGGATGCCGCCGGGCGAATTGCTCGCGGCGGGGCGGAAGAACCACGCGCTCGCGGTGAAGGCCTGCGTCTTCTCGAAGTCGCCGATCTCCCCGAGGTCGATGCTCGCGCCGTCGGCCACCTGCGCGGCCGCGCCGTTCTTGCCGTCCGGCTTCCACACAACGTTCTGCGGCAGCGTGAAAGTCTGCGGCTTGCCTGCGACGAAGCCTTTCGCCGAGGTCCCGGCGCCTTCATTCAGCGGGATCTGCGCGATCAGCGTCTTCGTGTAGGTCGCGTTCTCGATCGCCTCCGCATTCGCTGTCGCCTGCCATTTTTCAAACTCCGCCCCGAGCGCCTGCTGCCGCACAGCGAGCTTCGCATTCGCCGCCGCGATCTCCGCCGGAATCGCGTCCAGGCGCTTCGCATCCTCGCCCTGCGGCAGCACCAGCACCGGCGCGGTGTCGCGCACATTGCGGTCGGTGTGATCCTGCGTCGTGTTCCGGAAGAACGCGGTCATCGCGTAGAAATCCCGCTGCGTGATCGGGTCGAACTTGTGGTCGTGGCACGCCGCGCAATTCGACGTGAGGCCGAGCCAGACCCATGACGTCGTCTCGACGCGGTCCTTCGCATAGTTCGCGAAGTTTTCCTCGGGGATCGTCCCGCCCTCCGCCGTCGTGATGTTGCAGCGGTGAAAGCCCGTCGCGATGAGCTGCTCGCGCGTCGGCTTTGGCAAAAGATCGCCGCCGATCTGCTCGACGGTGAACTCGTCAAAGTGCTGGTTGCGGTTGAAGGCGTTAATGACCCATTCCCGGTACGGCCAGATCTCCCGGTAGTTGTCGATATGCACGCCGTGCGTATCGCCGTAGCGCGCCGCATCCAGCCAATAGCGCGCGCGGTGCTCGCCGTAGGCCGGCAGCGCGAGCAGCGTGTCCACGAGCTTTTCGTAGGCGTCGGGCGCGGGGTCTATCGCAAAAGACTCCACCATCTCCGGTGCCGGCGGCAGCCCCGTGAGATCCAGCGAGACCCGCCGCGCGAGCGTCCGCCTGTCCGCCTGCGGCGAGGGCTTCAGCCCAGCGGCAGTCAGCCGCTCGCGGATGAAGGCGTCCACCGGATGCGGCGCCCCGGCCGGCACCGCCGGTTTCACGGGCGCGAGGAAAGCCCAGTGCGGCTGCCACTCCGCGCCCTGCTCAATCCATTTTTTCAAGACCGCGATCTCCGCCGGCTTCAGCTTTTTGTGCTCCTTCGGCGGCGGCATGATGTCGTCCGGGTCGGTGGCGATGATGCGCTCGTACAGCGGACTTTTGTCCGGACGGCCCTTCACCACCGTCGGCTCGGCGTCGTCACGCCTGGCAAAGAAACCCTCCTCGCGATCAAAGCGGATGCCCTCCTTCCGCGAGCCGGGATCCGGGCCGTGGCAGTGGTAGCAGTACTCCGCCAGGATCGGCCGCACATCGCGGTTGAAAAGCACCCGCTCCTCCGCGGCGAGCGCGGCCAGCGGCAGGGAAAGCGCGGTGGCGAGAGCGAGGGGGAAGCGAGTCATCGCGGCTTACTACCCGCTGGGCGCAAAGATTGATGGAATTTTTTTGCGCAGCCCCGGCCCGCAAGCCACGCCCGTTGACCCACCGCCGCGTGGCAGCCTATCGTGCCGGCGATGTCCCCCCGCAAAACAATCCCCCGCAGCGCCTGTCTCGCGGCGCTGGCGGCGGCGCTC
>JANOBH010000475.1:0-7340 GCA_031411535.1 Chthoniobacter sp.
ACCGACAGCGCCCGCAAGCAGAACGAGAGCGCCGTCGCCGAACTCAGCGCCAAACTCGCCGAGCTGCACACCAGCCGCGAAGCCCTCGCCACCGAGAGCGAGGCGAAGCGGACCGCGCTCGAAGCTTCCGCCGCCGAACTCACCGCGACACGCACGGAGCTTTCCAAACAGATCGGGGCACTCGCCGATGCCCAGGCTGGGCACGACGAGGTTTTCGCCCGGCTGGAGAAAGAGCGCGAGGCGTTGCGCGCCGAGAGGGAGACGCTCGCCGCGCAGTTCGCCAGCGAGCGCGATGCGCACGAATGCACGCGCGCCGAGCTGACCGGGCGCTTCGATTCCCTCGGAAGTGAAATGGAGACCGTCGGGCGGCGCCTCGCCGAAGCCCTCCGCGTACAGGAGGATCTCAAGCCGAAGCTCCAGCAATCCAACTCCGCTCTCGCCGAGGCGCAGGCCGGTCTCCGGCAGCAGGAGGCGGACGCCGCGCAGCTCGCCGGGGAGCATCGCAGCGCGCTTGCCGAGCTCGCCACCAAGCACGATCACGCGGTGGCTGCGCTGCGCGCGGAAAAGGACGCCGCCCTCACCCGCGCAAGCGCGGATCTGGACGCGCTCGCCACCGGGCACGAGCGGGCGCTGGTCGCGCTCCAGGACGACCGCAAACGCGCGCTCGCCGCGCTGACCGCGGATCGGGACGCCGCGGTTTCCGCCCTCGCAGCCGACCGCGATCAGGCGCTCTCGCTGGCGGAGGAGACGGAGCGGACGCTTTCCGCTGAAATCGCCGCGCTCACCGCCGCCCGCGACAATGCGGAACGCGAGACAGCCGCCGTCGCCCAGCGCCTCGCCGCCACGACCTCCGAGGCCGAGGAAAAACTCCACACCGCCAGCCGCGAGCAGGATGCCCTGCTCGCCGAAAAGGAGCGGATCGAAGCCGCTCTCGATGCCTCGCGCGAAGCCCAGAAGACCCAGAGCGCCGTCTTCGCCCGCGAGTTCAAGACGGCGGTCACCCAGCGCGACGAGGCCATCGCCCAGATCGAAGCGGACCGCGTGAGCGCCGCGCAGAAAGCGGCGGGATTCGAGTCTGAACGCGCCGCTTTGGTCAAAGCGGAGGCGGAGACCGAGGCACGGCTCGAGCGTGAAATCGCCCGAATCCGCCGCGAGCGCGACAGCATCATCGGGCAGCGGGATTCCCTCCACGCCCGCATGGAGAAACTCATCGACCAGCAGCGCACCCTCCTCGATGAGATTTCCGGCCAGACCAGCCAGACAGATTTCCGGCCCGGCAGCGCGCCCGCCACCGAGCAGACCGCTGACGAGCCCGAGCCTCCGGCTCCCAAGCCCCGCAAGCTCCGCAAGGAGAGCAACGTCATCCACATCTCCGAAGCGGAACTCGTAGCGCCGGAAGCGGAGGACGAGCCACGCCTGAAAATCCCGCGCATCCAGCCCGTGCGAATCCTGCCGCCGCAGGTGCGGATTCTTTGAAGCGCGGCAAATCCGCCGCGCCGCCGCGCACCCGCCGTCGCTGGCCGCGGTGGCTGGGACTCACGGTCCTCGCGCTCCTGCTCCTGCCCGCCCTTCAGGTCGTGTGCGTGCGTTTCATCGACCCGCCGCTCACCCCGCTCATGCTCATCCGCGCGGCCGAGGCACGCCTCGCCGGCCGACCCGCCGCCGAGCGGCGCTACGTCTGGCGCGACCTGGGGCAGATGCCGCCGGAGTTTCTGCGCTTCGCCCTCACCGGCGAGGATCAGCGCTTTTTCCGCCACGGCGGCTTTGACTGGCGCGAGATCCGCACCGCCCGCGCGCAGGCCGAGCGCACTGGCGGCGAGGTGCGCGGCGCCTCCACCATCTCGATGCAGTGCGCGCGCTCGCTCTTCCTCTGGCAGGACCGCTCATGGGTGCGAAAGGGCCTCGAAGCCTACTACACATTCTGGATGGAGCTCTTCCTCCCCAAGCGCCGCATCCTCGAGCTTTATGCGAACGTCATCGAGATGGGCGACGGCATCTACGGCATCGAAGCCGCCGCCCGCGCCCACTACGGCACCGGCAGCCGCGCCCTCACCCGCGAGCAGTGCGCCATGCTCGCCGCGCTCCTCCCCGCCCCGCGTGTCTGGAATCCGCGCGCCCCATCGCCCCGCCTTTCCGCGCGCTGCGCGAAAC
Source organism: Chthoniobacter sp. (assembly GCA_031411535.1). Classification (GTDB taxonomy): domain Bacteria; phylum Verrucomicrobiota; class Verrucomicrobiia; order Chthoniobacterales; family Chthoniobacteraceae; genus Chthoniobacter. The sequence goes on from JANOBH010000475.1 coordinate 2,152, forward strand.
TCCTGCGCCAGGAAAGGCAGGTCGCCTTTCCCCAGCTCACCGGGCCGTAGCTGGTGATCGGATGGCGGGAATCGCGCCGCCCGGCTCCGCCACTCACCGCCGCGGATCGGGCTCGGTGAATTCCCCCTTCTGCAAGTCGTACTCCCTCCCATCCCCTGCCGCTGCGGGCACGGCGGCTTTGCGCGCGCCCCGGGTGCGCGGACGCGGCGCCGCGTCCCTGGGCCATTCGTATTCGCCGGTCTGCACGTTGAAAGTGCGTGCGTCATGCCCGCTCTTGAACGGGCGAAAACCGGCGAGCGGATTGTCGAGCGACTGGCACCCGGCGAGGAGCGCGAACAAGGCGATGATGAAAAGACGCGGGAGGTGCATGCGGGATGAGAGCGGGCCTGCGATGGATTATCGGATTCGTGGATTGATGACACAGCCTTCCCTCGCATAACACATCCTCCCTCCAGCAATCCATCATCCATCCACGCCTCCCATGCTCTCCCACATCGTCATCTTCTGGACCAAACCCGAAATCCCCAACGCCGCAGACGCGCTCATCGCCGGCGCGGAGGAATTCCTCCGCCCCATCCCGCTCGCCAAGAGCTTCCACGTCGGCCGCATGGTGCCGAGCCATCGCGATGTCGTCGATCAGAGCTACCAGGTCGCGCTCTGCCTCCAGTTTGAGGACAAGGCCGCCGAGGAGGCCTATCAGGTCCACCCGCTCCACCTCGACTTTGTGGAAAAGGCATTCAAGCCAAACTGCCTGCGCGCCACCATCTTCGACTTCGCGTAAGCCGCCATCTCCACTGCCTCCGCCATCCGCCCCAGCTAACATCGCCACCATGAAACTCCCCACCCTCCTTTTCGCCGCCGCCGCGCTCGCGGCATCCCCCTTTCTCTCCACCGCCCGCGCCGAACCCGGCGCCGTCCGCATCCGAGTCGAGCAGGAATCGAAATCCGACAACTCCAAAGACAAGAAGGTCCAGCAGCGCACCCTCAAGATCACCATCGCCAGCGGTGCCGCCGAGAGCCTCGACCTGCGCCTCGTCTATGCCTTCTTCGGACGCGGAGCCAAATCGCGCGACACCACCGTCGTCGCCACCGGCGACATGACCACCACGCTCCACCCAGGCACCGAGCAGACGCTCACCAGCGCCACGAAGTCCGCCACACTCATCGATGAGCACTTCGACAAGAAAAAGAAGGTCGAAGCCTCAGGAAACCGCTTCACCGGCTATGGCGTCAAAGTCTTCAAAGGCGCCGAAGTCATCGCCGAGGCCTTTGACCCGCCCAGCATGAAAGACGAAATGGGCAAGGTGCCGAACCCGCCCGTGAAGAAGCCAAAGGCGCCAGCGCCAGCGCCGAAGAAGTAGAGGCAGTCGCGCGCGGAAGGCAGGCTGCTACTTCCCCAGCAGGCCGCCCGCCTCCGCCATCTCGCACAGTACGTGGAGGAGAAACTTGTGCGCCTCCTGGATGCGCGCCGTCACCTCGCATGGGACGACCAGCTCCACTTGGGCCAGCCCTCGCGCCCGGCCACCGGCCCGCCCGAGCAGCGCGACCGTATGCATCCCCGCGCCATTCGCCGCCGTGATCGCCGACAGGATGTTCGCCGAATTCCCGCTCGTGGACAGCGCCACCAGCACATCCCCCTTTCGCCCGAACGCCCGCACCTGCCGCGCGAATACCTCGTCGAAACCGTAGTCATTCCCCGTCGCGGTCAGCACGCTCCCGCACGCCGCCAGATTCATCGCCGGATACGGCTGCCGGTCCGTGACAAAGCGGCAGGTGAACTCCGTCGCAAAATCCGCCCCGTCCGACGCGCTCCCGCCATTGCCGCACACGAGCAGCTTTCCCCCGCCCGTCAGACACCCAACCACGATCTCCGCCGCCCGCTCCAGAGCGGGCAGCACGGCGTCCAGTGACTGCAGCGTCGTCAGCGCATCGCGCCTCGCGTTTTCAAATATGCTCATCGGAAAACGCGCACCATACCCACCGCGCCAAAAGCGTGTCCATGCCCAAGCTGCCAGCGGACCCGCCGCGCCTCAGAACCCGACCACAAACGGGGCCGGGATGATCCGCACCTGCGCCGCGCGATCCAGCGTGCCCTCCGTCTGCTCCAGCGCGGAGACGAGGTTGCTGGAGAAACTGACCGCGAGTTTCCCGACCGGTATTTTCTCGTAGATGATCGTCTTCACCAGTTCGCCCGACGGGGTGCGGCCCACCACCTCCTTCGGCACGCGCTCGTATTTCACAAACTCCCACGTTTCCTCCCGGCCTTTGGCGTCGAGCCGCGATGATTTTTTCGCGGGCTTGCCGAGTGACTGCATGACTTCCTCGGGCGTCATGTTGATGGCCACTTCATTCTTCGCGATCAGCGCGAGCACCTCATCACGCCGGGCGGCGTTCTGCTTCAGGTTCTGGAGAAAATCCGCTTTGAGCGGGTTGAGCGACCTGGGCTCGACCCAGCCCGCGACCTGCCCCTGCTGGGCCACGCCGCGCACGCGGTACGCACCGTCGGACACGGCCTGCAGCTCCACGATCTGCCCCTTTTTCAAAGTGCCGAGATAGCGCCCGAGGTCGATTTTGTAATAGATCGGCGCGTCCTCCACGGTGGCGAGGCGGACGGGTTTTGGCAGCAGGTCCTCCAGATAGATCGCGCCCTCCTCGCGCACGACTGCGCCGGACGGAGCGGCGTGCGCGGAGATGCAGGAGAGCAGGACGGATAGGAAAAGGGGGAGCGCTTTCACGGCGCGAGGGTAAGACCGAAACGCGAAGCGCGAAAGGCGAAAGGCGAAGCGGCCCGCCGCACTTCCGCCTTCCGCCTCCCGCCTTCAGCCGTCATCCTTCCGCCATGCTTTCGCACACAAAGTCCGCCGCCGCCTTTGCAGAAGCCCGCCGGTTCATCCCCGGCGGGGTGAACTCGCCCGTGCGCGCGTTTCGGGGCGTGGGCGGCGACCCGTTTTTCGTCGAGCGCGCGGAGGGCGCCCACATCTGGGATGTGGATGGCAATGAGCTGATCGACTACGTGGGCACGTGGGGGCCCGCGATCCTCGGGCACGCGCCGCGCGTGGTGCGCGACGCGATCACCGACGCGGCGAGCCGCGGCGTCAGCTTCGGGATTCCCAATCCGTACGAGATCGAGATGGCGCGGACGATCTGCACCTGGGTGCCCTCGATCGAAAAGGTGCGCATGGTCAACAGCGGCACCGAGGCCACGATGTCGTGCATCCGCCTCGCGCGCGGATTCACGGGGCGCGATCTGATTGTGAAATTCGAGGGCTGCTACCACGGCCATGTGGATGCGCTGCTCGTGAAAGCCGGGAGCGGCGCGCTCACCCACGGGCAGCCGGACAGCGCTGGCGTGCCAAAGGCGTTCGCGGAGCTGACGATCACGCTGCCTTTCAACGACCCCACCGCGCTCATCTCGCTCTTCATGGCGCACGGCAGCGAGATCGCCGCCGTGATCGTCGAGCCCGTGCCGGCAAACGCGGGACTGTATCTGCCGCGCGAAGGTTTCCTCGAAGTCCTCCGACAGCAGTGCTCGGAGTACGGCACCGTGCTCATCTTTGACGAGGTGATGACCGGCTTCCGCCTCGCGCGCGGCGGCTATCAGGAGCGCTGCGGCATCTCGCCCGATCTCACGGCGCTGGGGAAAGTGATCGGCGGCGGGCTGCCAGTCGGGGCATTCGGCGGCAGCGAGGAGATCATGGACCAGCTCTCGCCGGACGGCCCCGTGTACCAGGCCGGCACCCTCTCGGGCAATCCGCTCGCCATGGCCGCCGGCCTCGCGCAGCTCCGCGAAATGGAGCGCGTCAACGGCTGGGCGCGACTGGAGGAACTCGGCGCGGAGTTTGAAAGCGGCGTGCGTTTCGCGCTGAAAAAGGCGGGAAAGGATTACGTCTTCCAGCGCATCGGCTCGATGTTCTGCCTCTACTTCACCAGCGGCGAAGTCTGGAACCTCGCCGACGCCCAGCGTTCGGACAAAGCAGCCTTCGCCCGCTATTTCCACGCCTGCCTCGATGCCGGCGTCTATTTCGCCCCGTCGCAATTTGAGGCCGGCTTTCTCTCCCTCGCCCACACTTCGGAGGATCTCGCGAAGACGGCGGAGATCGCCGCTTCGGCGCTGGCCGCGGCGTAGGCTTTGGCGATGAAACATCCGCGCCGCTCCCCGTCCGTCTGCCCGGTGTGCAGCGCCGACGTCCCGCCGAACGCCAAAGCCTGCCCCGAGTGCGGCGCCTGCGAAAAATCCGGCTGGAGCGATGGCGCCGCGCCCGACGGTCTCGGCGCGCCCGACGACGATTTCGATTACGATCAGTTCGTCGCGGAGGAATTCGGCGGCGGCGCAAAGAAAAGCGGCCGGCAGCAGTTCTGGTGGGTCGTCGCCGCTGTCGTCCTGCTCGCATTCGTCTGGCTCACTTTGCGCGGTCTTTGAGCCCGTCTTTGACCCGAGGTTGCGCTGAAAAACCCTCTTCCCATCCCCCGCGCGGCCCGGTTACTTAATCCCGTTAAGTATGGAGCCTGACCCCTCATTCGACCTCGCCGCCGAGATCGATCTTTTGCAGCGCATCGGGCGCGGGGACCGGGGCAGTTTCGAGCAGCTCTACGACCTCTTTTCCGGCGTCCTGTTTTCCGCCGCCTACCGCGTGCTGAACAGCCGGGAGGCCGCCGAAGACGTGCTCCAGGATGTCTTCATCCAGATCTGGGAGAAGGCTCCGCTCTACGACCCGCTGCGCGGAAAGCCGCTGACCTGGGCCATGACGCTCACGCGCAACAAATCCATCGATCGCCTCCGCTCAATCCAGCGCCGCAATCGGCTCTCGGACGCGGTGGAGAAAGAGTCGCAGACGGTCGAGCAGTTCGACGGCAAAAGCTCCCTCGAGGCTGTGGAAGCCATCGAAAAGGGCGCGATGGTCCGCGCGGCGATCGCGAAACTTTCGCCCGACCAGCGCCAGTCCATCGAGCTGGCCTTTTTCTCCGGCCTCACGCAGACCGAAATCGCCGGGCGCCTGAACGAGCCGCTCGGCACCATCAAGGCCCGCATCCGCCGCGGGATGATGAAGCTGGCCGAGGCCCTCGCGCCGCAGTTGTAGCGCCGCGCGCGCGCCCTCGCATTTGTCACCGCCGCACATCGCGCTACTCTCCACGCATGACCACCGCCCTCGCGCCCGAACCGCACCTCACCATGCGCGAACTGCTCGTGC
>JANOBH010000476.1:0-3441 GCA_031411535.1 Chthoniobacter sp.
GGCGCCTGTTGAAAAATAACGTGAGCGCCGGTGGATGGCGTCGCTCCGAGCGCCATGCCAAAACTCCGTGCGGCAGCGCCACTCTCAAAAACGGGCCTTCGGCGCAGGCATACGCATGGCGCGCGGAGCGACGCCATCCACCAGCGCCCACACAGTCTCCCTCTCGTTCCCAAACTCTGAGCCTGCCCCGATATGGTGGACATGGATTGGGAGGGACGGCGCAACCTCCGATGAAGTATGAGCGAACCGAAACCAAACCGGGGCAGGCTCAGAGGCTTTGGGAACGCGATCGCGTGGCGAAAACTGCGTTTCGGCGGCGGGGCGGGTGTGAAATGAGAAGGCCGCTCGGGCGCGGGAGCGCTCTCGCGGACGCGCAGGAGCGCTCGGCTCCGACGCGGAGCCAAGCGCTCCTGCGCCCGGATCACCGGCACCGGTGAGGGACTTTCGCTGGCGTCTAGCAAGGTTCCGTGGAAGCGCTACGCGCGCTCGGCGGCGAGGAGGATGCCGGCGGCTTTGTCGAGCGTCTCCTGCCATTCGCGCTCGGGGATGGAGTCGGCGACGATGCCTGCGCCGACGTGGAAGTGGGCGCGTCCGCTTTCGACGATGACGGTGCGGATGGCGATGCTGAACTGGCTCTCGCCATTGAAGCCGAACCAGCCGAGCGCGCCGGTGTAGAGGCCGCGCGGGGCGGGTTCGAGGGCGGCGATGATTTCGCGTGCGCGCCGCTTCGGGGCGCCGGTGATGGAGCCGCCGGGGAAGCAGGCGCGGAGGGCGGCGAGGTGGTCCACGTCCTCTCGGAGGCGGCCCTCGACGGTGGAGACGAGGTGGAAGACGTGCTCGAAGCTTTCGAGCTTCAGCAGCTCGCTGACGGAGACGCTGCCGAATTCGCAGACCTGGCCGAGGTCGTTGCGCTCGAGGTCGGTGATCATCACGAGCTCGGCGGCCTCTTTGGGCGAGGTGCGCAGCTCGTAGGCGGAGAGGGTGTCGGCGTGCAGCTCGGCGCGGCGCGGGCGCGTGCCTTTGATGGGGCGCGTGCGGATGGCGCGCCCGGATATTTTCAAAAACTGCTCGGGCGAGGTGGACAGGATCTCGCGCCCGCCGAGGGCGAGATAGGCGGCGTGCGGCGCGGGCGAGTAGTGGCGGAGGGCTTCGTAGAAAGCGAAGGCGTCGCCACACCAGGGCGCGGTGAAACGGTGGGCGAGATTCACCTGATAGATGTCGCCGGCGGCGATGAACTCCTGGGCGCGCGCGACCATGCGGCAGAAGTCGTGGCGGGTGATCTCGGGGGTGAAGGCGGGGCGCGCGGCGGCGGCGGAGGGCTGGGCGTGGGGCGCGGCTTTTTCCCAGAGGTTCCCGATCTCGTGCCAGGTGTGGTCGGCGTGGCGGAAGATGAGGGCGTCCTCGTAGATGCCGAAGGTGAATGCGCCGTCGTAATCGACGCAGCCTGCGGCGAAGCCATCCGGCAGGCCGTGGTCGGGTGCGGCGGGTGCGCGGCGGGAGTCGATCTGCGCGCGCAGGCGGGACCAGTCGGCGTCGGTGTGGCCGCGGAGGGTTTCGACAGGCGCGGCGGCGACGAGGGAAAGCTGCGGCGTGTCGCCGCCCTCGACAGCGGTGTCGAAAAAGGCGAGGCCCGGCAGATGGCGGCAGCGGGCGGCGACCTCGACGGGTGTGAGGTCGAGCGCGAGCGGACGCGGGGCGCGGGCGAGCAGCGGCATGGGCATCGCCTTGCGCGAGGAGCCGGGCCTTTTCAAACGAAATCTTTCCGGTATCGTCTGCGCCCTCGCTATGAAACGCCCAACTTTCCTCCTCGCCGCCGCCCTGCTTACCGCGCTTCCGCTTTTCGCCCAGGAAAAGGCGCCGGACGCCGCCCCGGAGCCTGCGCCCGCCGCCCCGCGGCCGCTCGCGCCCGAGCCGAAAGATCCGGACCGGCTCGATCTGATGCCGTCGAAACCCGCGCAGCTCCTGCCGCCGCCGGCCGGTTTGCCGCTGATCCCCGAGATCCCGATGCCGCAGGAGCGCCCGCCCGAGAGCCGGATGGAAAATCCGATCAAGAAACGCGAGTCGGCGACGGCGGACGCGGAGGATCAGATCAAGCTGCGCATCCGCATGCGCGAGGCGAAGACCAAGGCGCAGCGGGATCCGGCGCTGCAGGCCGAGTGGGACCGCTCGAATGAGGTGAAGACGGATTACGAGAAGCGGGAGGTGCTGAAGGGGTATTACAAGCTGCTCGCTGCGCGCATGGCGAAGATTGATCCGACGCTGAAGGGCGCGATCGAGAAGCAGACCAATGAGTCGCTCTCCCGGCTGGAGCAGACGCGGATCGCGCCGACGCAGCCGCCGGCAGGCGTGGCGAGCGGCCCTCAGGCGGCGCGCTGAGCGGTGGTCGGAAAAACCATTTGTCGCGCGGGCGAAGTCGGCTAGTCTCCCGCCCTCCTCGAAAACGGCGCTATCGTCTAGGGGCCTAGGACACTGCCCTCTCAAGGCGGGGACACGGGTTCGAATCCCGTTAGCGCTACTTGATTCCATCATGGTTTGCGGGCGATTGGCTTGAAAGCAGGACAAAAGCAGGACAAAGTTGAGGGGTGAAGCCTTCTGCAAAGCCAAAAGCCACCGACCGGATCCAAGAGGTCAAGGTGGGCAACGTCGCGGTCAAAATCTATCGATCCGTGACACGGGGACGACCGCTTTTCACAGTCGCGTATCGGGATACGAACAACCGGCGTGTGAAGAGGAGCTTTGCGGATCTGCATGAGGCAAGAACCGAGGCGCATGCCGCCGCCGCCAAAATCCAGAATGGTCAGATCGACGTCCTGGAACTCAACAGCAAGGACCGAATTGCATATCAACACGCGCTCGCTGTCCTCAAAAAAACCGGCCTCAACGTCGACTCCGTGGCAGAACAATATGCGGAAGCCTTCACCCTGCTGAAAGGGACCGCCTCGGTCGTGGAAGCGGCGCGGTTTTTTGCGAGACATCATCCTGCGGTGCTGCCGAGGAAGTCAGTGCCAGACATCTATGAGGAATTTCTCGCGGCGAAGAAAACGGACAACGCGAGCATTCGCTATCTCCACGACATCCAGAGCCGATTGGCGAGGTTCTCCAAGCATTTCGACGGTCAAGTCTCCGAGCTGACGACGAGGGAAATGGAAAACTGGATTGCGGCCCTCGGTTGCGGTCCGGTTGCCCGCAACAGCATGCGGGCGCTTGTGATCACGCTCTTCAACTTTGCCCGTCAGCGAGGGTATCTGCCAAAGAATCAACCGACCGAAGCCGAGGCGGTCGCCACCGCCAAGGAGCCGCCATCAAAAATCGGTATTTTCACGCCGTCGCAGATGACGGAGTTGCTGACGGCAGCTGATGCTCCGTTCGTTCCCTATCTCGCGATCTGGGTATGCACCTTACTCAAGTGACCGCATCCTGTTGTGGTTCGGCGTTTTTTCC
>JANOBH010000477.1:0-2657 GCA_031411535.1 Chthoniobacter sp.
AGGTGAAAGACGGCTTCACCGTGCTGAGCAATCCGTACCAGGACGCGAAGTCGGAGTTTCTCCGCTCGACCGATCCGCTCTTCCGACCGCTGAATATCACGAACGCGCCCGACGGCACGCTCTACATCGTGGATATGTACCGCGGCATCATTCAGGAGGGAAACTGGGTGCGGCCCGGCTCCTACCTGCGGAAGGTGGTGGAGCAGTACCAGTTCGACAAAGTCGCGGGACTCGGGCGCATCTGGCGGCTGGTGCATGACTCGGCGAAGCCCGGCCCGCAGCCCCGCATGAGCGGCGAAACGCCGGCTCAGCTCGTGGCGTATCTCGGTCACGCGAACGGCTGGTGGCGCGACACCGCCCAGAAGCTCCTCGTCGTGAAACAGGACAAGTCCGTGGTCCCGGCGCTGACCGCGATGGCGCGCACGGACAAGAACTACCTCGCCCGCCTCCACGCGCTGTGGACGCTCGACGGCCTCGACGCCGTGACGCCTGACCTCGTCCGCGAAAAGCTCCGGGACGAGCACCCGCAGATGCGCGTGGCGGCGATCCGGGTGAGCGAGTCGCTTTACAAAAAAGGAGACAAGACGATCGCGGCGGACGTGCAGACGGCGGCAAAGGACAAGGACGCGAACGTCGTGATCCAATCCATGCTCACCGCGAAGCAGCTCGATCTGCCGGAGTGGAAGACGGCGCTCGAAGCGCTCGCCACACCGGCTGCGCCGCTCGGCCTGAAAGAGATCGCCAACGCCATCCTGAACCCGCCCGCGCAGGCCGCTGCAGCCTCGCTGACGCCCGAGCAGAAGAAGCTCTACAAGACGGGGGAGACTGCATTCCAGACGCTCTGCGCGACGTGCCACGGCCCGGATGCCAAGGGGCTGCCGCTGGTGGGTGCCGCGCCCGGCGCGATGCTCGCGCCCTCGCTCGCCGGATCGAAGACGATGACCGGCTGGCGCGACGGATCGATCAAGGTCATGCTCCACGGCCTCACGGGCGACATCGACGGGAAAAAATACGAAGGCCAGATGATCGCGATGGGGACCAATGACGACGCGTGGATCGCGGGCGTGCTGAGCTACGTGCGCGTGAACTTCGGGAACAAGGCCGGCTTCATCACGCCCGCCGAGGTGGCTGCGGTCCGCGCGGCGACGAAAGACCGCACGCAGCCCTGGACGATCACGGAACTGCGCGCCTCGCTGCCGAAGCTGCTGCCGAACCGCAAGGACTGGAAGCTCACCGCCAGCCACGGCGCGGACGGCTGCGCCGCGGCGGTCGATGGCGACGCCACCTCCCGCTACACGAGCCGCGAGTCGCAGGCGCCCGGCATGTGGTTCCAGATCGAGCTCCCGCAGGAGACGGCCATTGCCGGCGTGCTGCTCGACAACGCGAAATCGCCCAACGACTACCCGCGCGGATACGAGGTCGCGCTTTCCGCCGACGGCAAGACCTGGGGCAAGCCGGTCGCTAGCGGGAAGGGGAGCGGCGGCGTCACCGAGATCGCCTTTGCGCCGGCGAAAACGAAGTTCATCAAGATCACGCAGACGGGCGCCGTGAAGGGGCTTTTCTGGTCGATCCACGAGCTTCAGGTTTTCGCCGCCAGCGGCAAGTGACGCCTTTCGCGCGGAGCGATTGACGTCACCGCTGGGTTTTCGTATCCGCTCACATTTCAGTAAATTTTGGCGTGTCGCCAAGGTTGTAAACTAAGGCAGACGAATTCATTCCGGCTCGGCTTTTCGAGGCGTTATGATCTTGCCGCGTGGCGTGCATCCCGCACTTTACCGACATGCTGAATGCTCTTGTTGGTCTCGTGATCGGGGTTTTCCTTGGCGTGGTCATTGGCTGGTTGCTCGGCCAGCGAAAATCCTCCGCAATCGGTGGCGTCGACCTACAGCCGCTCGCCGATGAGTTACGCCAGCAGCTTGCAGCACGCGAAGCGGCGCTGGCGCAAGCGCAGTTCGACTTCACCACTGTCCAAGCATCACTCGCGTCAGCACAGGCGACGCTACAGGCTGTGCAGGATTCCGCGCAGGAGCGACGCGCAGAGGATGAGCAGGCGCTTCGCGAAGCAAAGGAAGCGCGTGCGATTTCCGAAACGCAATTTGCCGAAGCACGAGCAGAACTTTCACAGGAGAAAACTTCGCACGCGGCGGCGGCAGCACGGCTGGGTGAAACCGAAAAGTCGCTCGCGCAATTCCGCGAAGACGCAAAGCAGGCGCAGGCGACGGCGGCCGGATTGAGCGAGCAGGTTCTTTCCGCTGAAAAGGCAAAGAGCGAGTTGGGCGCACGCGTCGAGTCGCTCAGCGAAAAGCTCGCACTGGAGCGGAACGAGCAGGAAAATATTCGCGAAGCGTTTCGCAAAGAATTCGAGGCGATTTCCAACAAGCTGCTGAACGAGAATGCCAAACACTTCAAGGAGCAGAGCAGCGAGGGGCTCGAAAAGATTCTCGATCCGCTGCGCGAGAACCTCAAAGACTTCAAATCACGGCTGGAAGAAACTTACTCCGAGACTGGTAGGCAAAACGCCGTCCTCAAGGACCAGATTTCCCGAATCACAACTGAAGCCGCGAACCTCGCGCGCGCGCTCAAAGGCGACGTGAAGGTGCTCGGCAATTGGGGCGAGCAACGCCTCGATCAAATCCTCGAAAAATCCGGCCTGCAAC
>JANOBH010000478.1:0-3969 GCA_031411535.1 Chthoniobacter sp.
CCGGCCACGACCTGACGCGCAGCCTTTTCGATCCCGCGAAAGGCGAGCTTCGGATCGTGCGCGCTGACGGCGGACTTCGCCGCGGCGACGGCCTCCTCATCAGTCTCGGGCACGCTTTGAAACCCGCCCGGCAATTCTGCCAGCGCCCGCGCAGAGAGCGCGAAGATCACGAGCAAGGAAGTGACGATGACAGTCAGGAGGGTGCGCGTTTTCATGTTTGGAACGAGTCAGGCAGGGTGTGCCGAGCTTGCGAGGCTCGATGGGCGGCGCGACGGCGGGATGAGCTGGCGGGCGTCATCGTTGGTCCCACTGGCGTTTGCGGTCGCGGGAGCGCACCGGCGGGCGGGCGGCGTTGTTGAGCGTGCCTTCGACGAGGTCGCTCGCGGGCAGGAGATCCTTCAATCCCTGCTGATACTGGATGCCGATGGCGTCGCAGCCGAATTCATGCGCTAGCCGCACGGCGGCGACATACATTTGGCACTGAAGCCGAATCTGCGCGTCAGTCAGGTCACGCTCATGCTTCGGGCCGGTGTGGAATTTCATCCCGCGCTTTTCCATCCACGTCCGCACAGCGTCGGCCTCGGCATCCGGCACGCGCATCGTCTCCGCGTAAAGCGCGGACTGGCTGAGGCGCTCCTTGAAAACGCCGCACGAATGCAACGCGTGGTCGGGAATGATCGCGTTGAACATCCCCATGCAGCCCTCATCGAACACACCGAGGATGGCCTTCTCGCGCTGGAGTTGGGTGGCGAGCTTCGCACCCACCTTCGCGGCGCGCTGTGGGACTCGCACTTTCTCCAACGGGCGCGCGTGCGAGGTATCGTGCGCGATGCGCCCGGTTTTGAGCCATTGCCGCAGCTTCGCGCGGAAAAAGTCGTCGCTGAAATCCTCGCTCCAGAGCGTCGAATACTTCACACCGGCTTTCGTGAGCGAGCCGTTGAGATTCAACATCCCGACGAGCCCAGGCCATTGCCCGCTCCAATTCGCGACCGAGAGAATCGGCCCTCGATGAGTCGTGAGTCCGGCGAGTACGTGATGCGAGTATTGCCATACCGCCTCGGCGACAATGAGCGGCGCGCCGGGGTCCACATTGCGGAACACATCCAGCCCTTCGCGCTGGCTGGCGATGAGGCCGTGCTTCGTCTTCGCCGAATACGAATGCGCGCGAACAACTCCGAAGCCCTCGGCCTTCAACGCGGCGGCGAGCGCTTTTTCCATCGGCGCCTGCGCGGGCCAGCACACTTGATTGGCGGACAGCCGCAGGTCGCCGCTGGCGATGAGTTGGACATGCTTTTATTGAGACGTTTCGCGGACATGGATTCAGGATTTGGTTTTCGCGGACAGAAATTCACCGAGCCGCCGATACTCGCGATACAGCGCATCGTAAGCAGCGCGGTGCGTGCGGCGGGGTTTGAAAACAACCGTGCCTTTCTTCGCGGCCATCGCGTGGATCGCATCGCCGGGCGACGCAAACGCTCCCGCTGCCAGTGCGCCGAGAATCGCCGCACCGAGCGCGGGGCCTTGCTTGCTCGCAGGCACGGAGACGGGTTCGCCGAGCACATCGGCATAGACCTGCACGACGAGCGGGTTGTGATGCGGCAGGCCGCCGGTCGCGACGAACTTTCGCACCGGGACGCCACCATCGCGGAGCAGCTCGACAATCCAGCGGACGCCAAACGCAGACGCCTCCAGCAATGCGCGATAGAGATGCGCGGGGCGATGATGCAGCGTCAGGCCCGCGAACGCGCCGTGGAGGGCGCCGTCCATCAGCGGGGTGCGGCAGCCGTTGAACCAATCGACACATCGCACGCCTTCCGCGCCCGGCGGCAAGGCGGCGGCCTCGCGACCGAGGATCGAAAAATCGCGTTGGCCGGTGAGCTTGCGCAGCCAGTCAAAGGCATCGCCGACAGCGGCCTGCCCGGTTTCGTAGCCGTAGAATCCTGGAAGAATTCCATCCTTCACCACGCCCGCGACGCCGGGGACGTTGCGCTCCACTTCACTGTTGAGCATGTGGCAGGAGCTGGTGCCCATCACCATGACGAGCGTCCCCGGTTCCGCCGCGCCCGCGCCGGGGACTCCGGCATGTGCATCGATGATGGCGGCGCCGACCGGCGTGCCTTCGCGCAAGCCGAGCTTCTTCGCCATCGCGGATGTCAGTCCACCGGCAGCGACGCCCGGCGCGAGCAGGCGACCGGGCATCTTGTCCTTCACGACCTGCGCGAACTTCGGATTCACCGCACGCAGAAAATCCTCGGACGGATAGCCGTCCGTTGCGCTCCACATGCCTTTGTAACCTGCCTGGCATGTTGACCGAGGCAGCGATTCCGCCTGGCCGCGGACAAGCTGCCACACGAACCAATCGCCGGCTTCGAGCCACACTTCCGCCGCATCATAGGCGCGCGGGGCGAGTTCGAGCGTCTCCAGCATTTTCGGGAAAAACCATTCGAGGCCGATGATGCCGCCGTAGCGCTGGAGGAAGGATTCGCGGCGCTCTCGTGCGACCGCGTTTATGCGATCCGTCTGCCGCTGCGCGCCGTGATGTTTCCAGAGCTTCGGCCATGCGAGCGGCTCGGCGGCGAAGTCCTTCAGCAGGCAGAGCGGTGTCCCGTCGCGCTTCGCCGGGAGCATCGTGCAACTAGTGAAGTCCACGCCAGCGCCGATCACTTTGGCACCTTTCGCCAGCCGCATCGCGGCGCACGTGGCCTTGGCGGCGGACTCGGTCCAGTCGAGCGGATGTTGCAGCGCGTAATGCGGCGGCAGCTTCTTCTTCGAGCCGGGCAGCGACTCGATGATTTGTCCGTGCCGATACTTCGCCGCGACGGACGCCATCTCGCGCCCGCGCAAATCCACGAGCACCGCGCGCACGCTCTCCGTGCCGAAATCGAGTCCGAGCGAAACGGCGTTTGAGGGCGAAGACTTCGCTTTCATCAGGCGTTCAGTCGAGATGCGGGGCGAAGGCTTTCTGCAATTCGGCACCCGCGTGGAGGAGGATCAAATCGATCGGCAGTACCACACCGTTGTCGTCCTTTACGAGATTTCCAGGGTGCGCATCGAAAGCCGCCACTTCATCGAGATCGCGGTAGAACGCGAGCGCTCCCGGACGCCCGGGCGACAGCCCACGGAGCGGTTTGAACCACAGCTTTTCCATGAAGGTGATCATCTCCTCCTTGCTCGCCGGACTTCCAATCATAGTCGGTTGGGAGGTGGTGACGGCCAGTTTTCCACCTTCATGGCCCACGCCTTCCAGAGCCATGCGATCACCGAAGACGCTGTTCTGAAGCAGCAACCGGTGGAGATATTCGAGCGGCAATGCGTCGGTGAGTTCCGCCTGAAATCCAGTCTCTTCGCCGCAGACGACAGTGAAGCCACACCGGCCAGGATGGGTCACTTTGAAGTGATGACTCCGGCCACCCGGAATCCAGACCCGATGTTCCTCCCCTCCGTCGCACAGGAACGGCAGGTAGCTGCCCGGCGAAATCAGACGGCCGTTTTCTTCCGCCCAGACGACGAGGTCTCGTTCCTGGCGTCTTCGGAAAACTTCTCGGCCGCCAAGCGCAGTGCCTCCCGCTGGAGACGGAGTTGCTCCGAGGTGGCGCGCGGCTGATTCAAGCGCACTTTCAGCATCTCCTTCGGGTCGGTCAGGTAGATCGGCGGCTTCATGGGGCATAGAATAGGGAGCGTGAACGCGGCAGTCAAACTGCGGGTGTGCGGTCACGGCGAGCGCGGATTCTTCAGGCAGTAAAAGCGCCCGTCTTCCGCGCCGCCGAGGAAGTCCGGGATGCCGTCACCGTTGAAATCCACGACCGTCGGACTCACGTCGTGGCCCTCGATGTTTTGCTGCACGAGCGCGCCCTCGTCTTTGAAGAACCACTTGCCGTCGCGCGCGTCGGTCTGGCGGAGCAGGTTCGCGCTCGACGAATTCAAGAGGATGTCGAGCTTCCCGTCGCCGTCCCAATCCACGATGCAGAT
>JANOBH010000479.1:0-4341 GCA_031411535.1 Chthoniobacter sp.
CTAATTTCCGTGGAGCCTCCGGCTCCAAAGAGCGTCTGGTTTTCAAAATCATTTGGTATCAATAACCGCCCGCCGGACGCGCAGCTCGCTTTGGCGCTGGAAAAAGCGGCGGCGGCGCTCGTCGATGAAGGCGGTGTCGTAGATGCGGGCACCGAGTTCGCGGAAGCCGAGTTCGAGTTCGGAGACGGTCATTTTTTCCGGCTGAAAGTTCACGTCGAAGAGCGTGCAGCGCTCCCATGCGCCGGGAAACAGGAGCCGGCCTTGCTCCGCGAGCCGCGCGTAGAGCGGGGTGCCGGGAAAGGGCGTCATCACGGTGATCTGCACCTCGTAGAGTCCTGTCTCGCGGACGAAGTCGAAGACGGCGTCGAACTCGCCCGCGTCGGAGTGATCGAGCCCGAGGACGAAGCAGCCATTGACCGTGAGGCCCGCATCCTGGATGCGCGCGATGGCGGCGCGGTAACCGTCGAGCTGCCGGCGCTTCCAATTGCTGCGGTGCTCCACGCCGTCGAGCCCGCGCGCGGTCGGGCTTTCGAGGCCGACGAGGATTTGCGCGCAGCCGCTTTCTTTCATCAGCGCGAGCAGCTCGGGGTCGCGCGCGACGGAGATGTCCGTCTCGGTGAACCAGCGCAGGCCCTCGGGAATGAGCGCGCGCACGAGTTCACGGCCGTGCGCTTTGTCGGCGAAAGTATTGTCGTCGGCGAACTCGATGAACGGGTGCGGCCACAGCTCTTTGATGCGGCGGATTTCGGCGATGACTTTCGCCACGGGCTTTGTGCGAAAGCGCGGGTTCAGCCGGATCGACGCGGCGCAGAAATCGCAGTGAAACGGGCAGCCGCGCTGCGTCTGCACGGTCAGCCGGTTGTAGCGCTCGGGCTCCAGCAGCTCGAAGCGCGGCATCGGCGCTTCTTCAAAATCGAACGTCGTGCCGCGCGCATCGTAGCGCGGCGCGAGGCGGCGCGCGCGCAGGTCGGCGATCACCTGCGGCCAGACGGGCTCAGCTTCGCCGATGACGATGGCATCGGCGTGCTGCGCCGCCTCGTCGGGACAGACGGTGACGTGCAGGCCGCCGAGCAGCACGAGCACGCCCGCGGCGCGGAAGCGGTCGGCGAGCGCGTAGGCCTCCAGGATCTGCGCGCTGAAGCTGGAGATCGCGACGACATCGAAGTCGCCGGGCAGCCCGTCGAGCGCGGCGAGGTCGGGGACTTCGAGATACTCGACGGTCACGTCCTCGGGCGTGAGACCGGCGAGCGTGAGCAGACCGAGACTCGGGAGCGAGGCGATCACTTTGCTCCGCTCGACGAAGCCGGGCAGCGTGAGTCCGATCGCCAGGAGTTCCGCATTCTGGCAGCGGATGCCGCTCATCGCGATGAGGCCGAGCTTCATCGCGGCCAGCCGACGAGCGTGCAGACGATGCCCGTCGCGACGCTCACCACGGGGATCGGAAAAAGATGCCGCAGCGGCTTGCGCCACGCGCTCAGAAAGCAGCACGTCGGCATCGACACGGCACCGATGAGGAACGCCCACGCGCCCCAGCGGGCGAGCGCCGCGTCGAGATGCAATGCATGGTGGGTGAGCGCGAAGAAGAAGTTCACGAAGCCGAGGCCGAAGAACGAGATGTGGCCGAGCCGGGTGAGCCGGCGGCGGAAGCTGTCGTAGCCCCCCATCCAGTCCTCGCGATGAAAGAAGAGGCCGATGAGCGCGCCGGAGAGCACGCCGCAGAGCATGCCGATCCAGCCGGCGCGGAGCATGAGGGAGACGATGGGATCAGTCATGACGGGAGAAGACGTGGCAGACATTGGCTCCGCCGAAACCGCTGCTGTTATTGAGGACGAGCGCCGGCGGCGTGGCGAGCGTGGTGCGTGGAAAATTCAGTCCATCGCAGTCCGGATCGGGATCGCGGAGATGTGCCTGGCCGGGGATGAAACCGTCGCGCAAGGCGAGCACGCAGAACGCGGCCTCCATCGCGCCCGCGAGCGAGAGGCCGTGGCCGGTGAGCGCCTTGGTGCTGCTCACGGCGGGATGCGCGCCGTGAGCGGTGAAGACGGCACGCAGGGCGAGCGCTTCCGCGCGGTCACCGGCAGGCGTGGACGTGGCGTGGGCGTTCACATAGTCGATGCGCTCCCGCCAGACGCCGGCTGACGCGAGCGCCTTTTCCATCGCCGCGCGCAGGCCCGCGCCTTCGGGATGCGGCTGCGCGACGTGGTGGCCATCGCCCGCCTGCCCCCAGCCCAGCATCACGGCCTGCGTCTGCACACCGCGGACGCGAGCGGACTCCTCGTCTTCGAGCACGAGCGCGGCGGCTCCGCCGGTGCCCACGAATCCGTCGCGCGCGCGATCAAACGGGCGCGAAGCGGTGTCGGGATCGGCGCTGAGCGAGAGCGCATTCATCGCGTGAAACGGCAGCAGACTTTCGGCATTCAAATCCTCCGCTGCGACGACGAGCATCCGCCGCTGGCGGCCGAGCGCGATTTCGTCGAATGCCGCTCCGAGCGCGTGACTGCCGGAGGTGCATGCGGAGACAAAGCCGCACGTCGCGCCGCGGATGCCGTGATGCGCGGCGAGGTTGAAATTGAGCGTGCCCGCGACGGAACTCACGACGCCGAGCGGATGCCCGCGCAGCCAGCCGGATTCGGCCATGCGGTTGAGGTGATGGCGGACGAGCATTGGCGAACCTGAGGACGCGCAGAACAGACCGGTCTCACCGTCGCGCACCTCGTCCGGCGTGAGCCCGCTTTCCGCGAGCGCCTGCGCGAGCGCGCACGCGGCATACACACCGTGCGGCGGAAGGGAACGCACCAGCATGCGGTCGAGCGCGTAGTCCGCCGGCCACGTCCAGGCGTTCGCATTCGGCGACGCCACGTCGAAGCCGCGCACCGGCGCCGCCACCCGCACCGGCAGCTCGGTGTCCGGCACGATCGAGCCAGGCGCGCAGCCGTGCCGCAGTTCGCGCAGGCTGGCGAGCACCCCGGCGCGCGAGTTGCCGATGCTCGTGATGAAGCCAAGCCCGGTGACGACGACGCGCCGCATCGCTCAGCCCTGCAGCTTCGCGCGCAGGAACTCCTGCAGTTCGCCGAGCGTCTGCACATGCGCGACTTCGCGCAGCTCGATCGGCACGCCGAGCAGTTCGTCGAGTTTGAAGACCATCTCCGTGAGCGTGAGCGAATCGATGCCCAGTTCCTCGCGAAAGCGCGTCTCCGGCGGCAGCGAGCCGAGCGCGTCGGTGTGGGTTTTCGGCCGGTAGAACGCGAGCATCGCCAGCACCAGCGCCCCGAGGCTGGCGTCATCGCCTTTCTCACGAAAGCCGAGCACAGCGCCGATCGCGGCGGCCGGAAAGCCCGTGAGTTCCGCGCGAATGGCATCCGGCGATTTTTCCAGAAGACGGGGAGGAACAGGCATGACGAGGATTCGCGGGCATTCTCCGCATCCCCGCAGGGGCGGCAATGATTGTTATTCCCAGCCTAGGAACGGCTCGCTAATTTTCGCGCCGGTTTCCCATGACTTTTGCGCCCGCCGATTACCTCGATCTCAACCACACGGAGCACCGGATGCTTTTTGAGAACTCGGTGAACGTGTGGGACGCGCTCAAGCAGATCACGAGCTACCTGCAATTCCGGCTGAAGCCGGCGGTGAACGGACGGCTGGTGGGGAAGCCTTTCATCAGCGGCGCGGTCTTCATCGGGAAAGGGACGGTGATCGAGCAGGGGGCGATGATCAAAGGACCGGCGTGGATCGGCGAAGGGTGCGAAATCCGCAATGGGTGCTACATCCGCGAGAATGTGATCGTGGGCTCGGGCTGCGTGCTGGGGAACTCGTGCGAGTTTAAGAACTCGATCATCTTCGACGAGGCGCAGGTGCCGCACTTCAACTACGTGGGCGACTCGATCATCGGCTACCGCGGACATCTCGGCGCGGGCGTGATCCTTTCCAATGTGAAGCTGGACCACAGCGAGATCACGATCCCGACGCCGGAGGGACTGGTGCCGACGGGGCTGAAAAAATTCGGGGCGATCATCGGCGACCGCGCGGAGATCGGGTGCAACTCGGTGATCAATCCGGGCTCGCTGATCGGGCGGCGGTCGGTGCTGTATCCGGGCACGATCTGGCGCGGCATCGTGCCGGCGGAGAGCATCGTGAAGACGACGCAGGAGCATCAGATCCGCGCCCGCCGGGACTGACGGGAACCGGCTCCGCGCGAACGCTGTTTGCGGGCTTGCGCTGCTGCGGGGCGTTTGCAACCTTCCCGCCCCTATGTCCAGCCCTGTCGAAACGACCACGCCCCCGGAACCCGGATTCGATCCGCTCGTCTTCTGGATTCAGAACCGGAGCAAGATCCTGCTTTTC
>JANOBH010000480.1:0-5858 GCA_031411535.1 Chthoniobacter sp.
GGATTGGCCCGCGCTTCTACGTCGCTCTGACAATTGTCGTGGTTCGCGATTCACCGATTTTCAGTGCGTCCGTGGAGGAATTCGGAACAGGAGCGGGAGCAAGAGCTACTGGCTCAAGAAAGGCTCGTCGCGACGCTGATCCAGGCGTCTGTAATGGCTCGTCACTCTCGTGCAGTCAGGCAGAGCGCGGCGGAGGCCACACGACCTTCATCTCGCCCGCGAGGAATGCCGCGAAATCGCGGATGTCACCGCCCGCGGATGCCTTTTCGAGAGCGTGCATGTAACGCGTGCGCTCGGAGAGGCGAACGATGGTCCACGGGTGGCCACCCGAGGCGAGCATCGCGTTCATGAGGAAGCGGCCGATGCGCCCGTTGCCGTCCATGTAGGGATGGATGAACACGAAGATGAAGTGCCCGAGAACGCCGCGGACGGCG
The DNA here is from genome assembly GCA_031411535.1 of Chthoniobacter sp. Lineage (GTDB taxonomy): Bacteria > Verrucomicrobiota > Verrucomicrobiia > Chthoniobacterales > Chthoniobacteraceae > Chthoniobacter. The sequence continues at coordinate 435 of JANOBH010000480.1, forward strand.
CCGCTTTGCTCCGTCTTGAGCAGGCCGAAGAGCGTCTCCATGAGATCGGGCACGGATTCGCGCGGCGGCGGGACATGTTGTGAGCCGCGGATGTAAACCGGACCCGCGCGGTAGCCGGCGAGTGATGCCGCTGAGGCAATGCCCGCCGTCACCGACGGGCTGAACAGCGCGCGATACCAGCTCTGCAAGTCGCGATCGGCGACCGTGCCGGGCGGACTGCCGGCAAAAATGTCGGCGATACTTTTCTTTACGGCTTTGAAGGCTTCGAGGTAACCCCGCGCGGCCATCGCGTTCCTCTCGCCGGCATCCCGTGGGTCGTCCGGATTCCAGTCGCCGCGGCGGATTCGTTCGATGAGTTCGGGTGTGACCTGATAACCCTCAATCGAAAGCGAGTTGTAGGCATCGTGGACGTAGATGTCTTCGAGTTGCTCGAAGAACGCCTCGGGGGTGCGCGACGTTGGTTCCGGCTGCGGAAAAACTTCGATCACGCGTCCGCGCATCTCCGCCCACAGAGCCTGGATTCGCCCCACATGAGGCGACCGGATGATTTCGCTCGCAGGGAGGAATGTTTTCGCCTCGGGGAACGGGTTCACCGGCACGACATCGAATCCCGCCGCTTTCATATCGCCGACGATCTGCTCCGCTTCTTTCTCAAGTCCCATGCGCCGGTAGGCGCCGGCGATGCGGTTGGCTGCCGCCACGACGCTGAACTCAAGCAGCACCCGCGATACTTCGCTGACGCGCGCCGTCCGCAGCGCCAACTCCGCATTGAGTGGAGAACTCTCGAAGTAGCGCGGCGCGACGCGGCAGAGAGCGACCGCCAGCGGCATGATCAAAACGCCGTGGCGCCGCTCGCGCTGGGCTGGGAGATTCTTCGCGTCGGCATACGTGAGGATCGAGGTGCTGTTCGGGAGGTCCACCGTGCCGGTCCCGCCGCCACCTGTGATGACGATGAGTTGCTTTGGGCTTTGCGTCGCATCGACCCACAAATCGAGCGAGACTTCCGCCGAAAGGCAGTAGTCCTCCCCGAAGCGGTCGCCGAGATAAGCGCTCATGAACTCCCAAAAGGCGCCCTGCCAGACCGTGGTATCGCCGGTTTTCTCCTGCGGTCGCGCGAGGAGATACCATCCTTTGATCACATCCGTCAGAAACTCGCTCTTGAGCAGAACCTCGCGGTGCTTGCGCGGGAGGTCGCTCGAACGGATCACATGCCCGCGCGCCACCTTCTTGGCCGCAGCCAGCGCCTCAGCAAGGCGGGTATGGAGCGGAGTTGCCATACGACAGCCTTGTTTGACTTTGGATTGCGGTCAAATCAAACTTTAGAATGGCGCTAAGCGCGACTTTGTTTTCGTGCAATATCCGACTTTGCAATTGCGTCGAAAGCTACTCTGGTGACGGTTTCCCAAGCGAGGAAAGGAACGCCGGCACCGTTTGACGCAATTGCGGGGCACGACCTTGGTCGTGCGACTTCGGGCTTTGCGAGATTGGATTGCGCGTTGCGGCGTGAGAATCCGCGACATGCATGACGGCGAAAAGTGGCCCGCAAAACCGAAGCCGGTGACGCTCCAGGCGGCTACTTCCTGCGAAGGATCAGAATGAAACAAACGACGCCGCCCGCGAGCAGGGCGGTGCCGAGGATGACGGGGCTGGCGGTCCGGGGCGGGGCGGCGATGACTCGCGCGCTCGCGGCGGGCGCGGGCGCGGATTCGGTGAAGCTGGACGCGATGAGCCAGAGGCCGAGGGCGATCACGGTGAGGGCGGCGATGCTGAGGATGGCGCGGATCATGATGGTTGCGGTGGCTCTTGCGCGGGGTGGATGCCGAAGTGGGTGAGCTTTTCGCGCATGGTCATGCGCGAGACGCCGAGCCAGCGGGCGGCTTTGGCCTGGTTGCCTTGGGCGAGCTTGATGGCTTGGGTGAACAGCTCGCGGTCGGCGTTTTCCAAAAGAAGCGCGCGCACGTTTTCCAGCCCGCCCCGGCTGGCGGCGGCGAGCAATTCGGCGACGTGCGCTGCGATGGGCGAGCCTCCGGCGGTGCGCACCGGCGAGGCGCTCAGCGCCTTGCGGATGTCCGCGGCGCCGATGGCGTAGCCGCGCGCGAGCAGCAGGGCTTTGCGGACGGCGTTTTCCAGTTCCCGGATATTGCCGGGCCACGGCTGCTCGCTGAGGAGCTGCACAGCTTTGGGCTCGATGGACGCCTGCCCGGCGCCCAGTTCCTTGCCGTAGCGGCGCAGGAAATATTGCACGAGGGCGGGGATGTCTTCGGCGCGTTCGCGCAGCGGTGGCAGGGTGATGACCACGACGCTGAGCCGGTAAAACAGGTCGTCGCGAAACTGCTTTTCGGCCATCGCCGCCTCGAGGTCGCGGTGCGTGGCGGCGATGACGCGCGCGTCGATCGGGATCGTCTCCTTGCCACCGAGCCGCTGGATGCATTTTTCCTGGAGCACGCGCAGGAGCTTGGCCTGCGTGTTGGGGCTGAGGTCGCCGATTTCATCGAGGAAAATGGTGCCGCCGTGCGCCTGCTCGAAGCGCCCGATGCGCCGCGCGTCGGCTCCGGTAAAGGCGCCGCGCTCGTGGCCGAAGAGTTCGCTCTCCAGCAGCGTCTCGGGGATCGCGGCGCAATTCACGGCGATGAATGGCTGCTCCGCGCGGTCGCTGTGATGGTAGAGCGCGCGGGCGACGAGTTCCTTGCCGGTGCCGGTTTCGCCGCGGATGAGCACCGGCACGGGTTTCGCCGCGACGCGGCCGATCTCCTTGTAAATCTCCTGCATCGCGCGGCTCTCGCCGACGATCGAGTCGCGCGTGTCGGAGGCGCTGCCGACGGCGACAGGCGCGATGAGCCGGCTGCTGGCGAGCGCCTTCTGCGCGAGGCTCAGCAGCTCGGGGATCTCGAACGGCTTGAGAAGGTAGTCGTACGCGCCCAGCTTCGTCGCTTCGATCGCGGTCTCGGTGGTGCCGTGCGCGGTCATCAGGATCACGGGCAGGCGCGGCTGCGCGGCGTGCAGGCGCTTGAGCACGTCCATCCCGCTCGCGCCAGGCAGCCGGAAATCGGTGATGACGAGGTCGCACCCGCCCTTCGCGGCCTGCGCCAGTCCGGCCTCGCCGGTTTCCGCGAGGAGCACTTTCCAGCCTTCGGATTCGAGCACGCGGCGCAGTTCGCCAGCGATCCGGGCATCGTCTTCGATGAGTAGAATGGTGGCGGCGCTCATGCTGTGGTTTCGGTCGGGAGGACGATGCGGAAGATGGTGCCGCGGCCCGGCTGCGTCTGGAATTCGAGCGCGCCGCCGTGCTTCTCGACGATGCGCGCGGCGATGGAAAGCCCGAGGCCGGTGCCGCTCGGCTTGGTGGTGAAAAACGGATCGAAGAGCCGCTTTTGCACGTCGGCCGGAATGCCTGCGCCGGTGTCTTCGACCTCCAGCGCGACCGCCGCCCGCCCGCCCGCCGCGAGCCGGGCCGAGCGGGCGCGAAGGGTGATTTTGCCGCGCTCGCCGATGCTCTCGGCGGCGTTGCGCACGAGGTTGATGAGCACCTGCTTGATCTGGTGCGCATCGGCACGGACGGCGGACTCGGGCGCGCCGTCGAGGACGAGCTCGACCGCGGATTTGTGCAGCTCTGGCGCGAGCAGCTCCTGCACTTCGCGCAGCAGGGCGGCAGGCGGGACGGCGGCGAATTCCGGATCGGAGGGGCGCGCGAATTGCAGGAAGTCGCGGACGATGCGCTCCAGGCGGTTGATTTCCCCGCCGATGAAGTCGCAGTCCTCGTGCTCCGGCGTGCCCTTGGGCAGGAGTTTCTGGTGGGTGTAAAGGCGCGCCTTGATCGCGGTGAGCGGGTTGCGGATCTCGTGCGCCACGCCGGAGGCGAGCACGCCGAGCGAGGCCAGTTTCTGCGCGTGTTCGAGCGCCGCGCCGGTCTCGGCGAGCTGCCGGCGCAGCGGGACGAGGATGCCGCGGTGCGCGGCGAGGAGCAGCCAGACGGCGAAAATCGCGGTCGCCGCGAGGAGCGCGAGATTCACCTTCTGGAGCGTGGCGATGTAGCGGTGCGAATCGGCGAGGAATTGTCCGACGCCCTGCCGGCGCACTTCGGAGAGCTGGTTGAGCAGCCCGACCATGTGGCGGTGCTCCGCGTCAGTCATTCTGCCAGGGCCGAGCTGCTGGACGAAGCCCGCGGCGTCGGTGAGGTAGCGCGCGTAGTCGGCGGCGACGAGGTCGAGCAGTTCACGCTCGTGCTTCGTCTGCAGGAGCGGCTTTTGCTCGTCGATCCAAGCCGCCAGCGCGCGGCTCTTTTCCAGAAACCGCGGCCATTCCCCCGCGCTCCCCGCCAGCTCCGCGCGACGCAGATCGCCCGTCAGCTCCACGATGGCGGTGTCCACATGCTCGGCGATGCGCAGCCCTTCGGTCAGCTCCGCGACCTCCCGCCAGCCGGTGCGCACGGACCAGGCGCTGGCGAGGATCAACGCGCCGATGGCGATGACGAGGGCGGTCAGGCGGAGTTTGAGATCGGGCTGGATCAAGGTGGCAGGCAACTTACCTGTGCTGGTAAGAAACTTGCCACAGAATAGGCGCGACGGAGTTTCTGCAAAAGATGCAAGAAACACGGGTGCAGCTACTTAAGTAATACGCGAAAGCCGCTGGCACGGCGCGCGCTAAAGGGCCGGGCAACTATGAACTCGCTCTTTCTCGTCGTCTTCGTCTCGACGCTCGCCATCTCGCTCCTGGCCACCTGGCGGGTGAAGCGAACCTATCTGCGCTACAGCAAAGTCCCGGCTTCCTCGGGGCGGAGCGGCGCGGAGGTCGCGGCGCAGATTCTCTCCCGCGCGGGCATCAACGACGTGGAAATCGCCGAGCACGACGAGATGCTCGGCGATCACTACGACCCGACGCACAAGCGGCTCGTGCTCTCGACGCAGAACTATCACGGCACCTCGTGCGCCGCGCTCGGGGTCGCCGCGCATGAGTGCGGTCACGCCATCCAGCATCAGATCGCCTACGCGCCGCTGAAGTGGCGCATGGCCGCGGTCGGCGCGACGAACTACGCGAGCCAAATCGTGATGTGGCTGCCGTTGATCGGCATGTTCACGGGCCTGCTCTCGACCTACACCGGCGCGATGATCATGGCCGCCGCGTGGGGCGTGATCATGGTCTTCAATCTCGTCACGCTGCCGGTCGAGTTCGACGCCTCGCGCCGCGCCACGGCCATCCTGGGCGGCATGGAATTCATCGGCTCGGATGAAGAGATGTCCGCGGTGCGCAAGGTCCTCAACGCCGCCGGTTGGACCTACGTGGCCGCCTTCGTCACGTCGCTCGCCTATTTCCTCCTCCACCTGCTGCCGCTCCTCACCGGGCGGCGGGATGAATAGTCCCGCAGACGCGACTCCTCACACTCTCCATCTCGATGGCGCATGACGCGCCTCCCAAACCAACCCAGCA
>JANOBH010000481.1:0-7881 GCA_031411535.1 Chthoniobacter sp.
GGATGATAGTCGCGCACCAGCCGGGTGACCTGCGCGTAAAGCTCCGGCTTGAACTGCACGGTGTGCCCGCACAGCCCCATGAAATCCCGCATCAGCGGGCGCGGCTTTTCCTGGGCAAAAGCGGCGGCGGAGAGCACGGCGGAGACGAGGATGAAAAGTCGCATGGAGACGCGAGTGAAATCCAAGCCTGCCAAAAATGCCCGCGTTCATTTTCATCCGCCAGACATCCGCACTTCTGCCTCATTCGTTCTGCATGTGGGAACCTCGATTCGGCTTTTTACGGCGCAACGCGTTCCCGCCTTGCACGCCTTCGCCGCGCGACCACACTTCCCGTCACCCTCTATGAAGCCACTCCCCGTCTTACTCACGCTCCTGCTGACCGCCGTCGCGTACGCCCAAAAGCCGAACCGTCCGGCACCGCCCGTCGAGGTCGAGATCCCCTTCCCCAGCGATATCCCGATTCCGCCGGCGACAGTTCTTTCGCCCGAGGAGACGCTGAAAACGATCAAGGTGCCCGCCGGCTTCCACGTCGAACTGGTGGCCAGCGAGCCGATGATCACGACGCCCGTAGCGACTCAATTCGACGAGGACGGGCGGCTCTGGGTCGTGGAGATGAACGGCTACATGCCGAATATCGACGGCAAGGGCGAGGATGTGCCGAACGGACGCGTGGTCGTGCTCGAAGACACGAATGGCGATGGCAAAATGGACAAGAGCACCGTGTTTCTCGACAAGCTCGTGATGCCACGCGCGATCTCGCTGCGCAAAGGTGGAGCGCTCGTGTGCGAGCCGCCGAACGTCTGGTGGTGTCCGGACGCGAACCACGATCTCGTCGCCGACGGCAAGGAGCCGCTCATCGCGAACTACACCGCGGGCGGCAATCCCGAACACATGCCAAACGGGCTCATGCTCGCGCTCGACAACTGGATCTACAACGCGAAGTCCAACATGCGCTACCGCTTCGCGCAAAGCGGTGAGCTGAAGAAGGACGCCACGCTTTTCCGCGGCCAGTGGGGCATCACGCAGGACGACTTTGGCCGCATCTACCACGACACAAACAGCGACCAGCTCCGCGGCGACCTCCTGCCCAGCGAGTACCTCTCGCGGAACCCGAATTTCAAAGGCGCGGAAGGCGCCAACGTCCAGATCGCCAAAAGCCAGAAAACCTTTCCGGGGCGCGTCACACCGGGCATCAACCGCGGCTACCGCGCCGGCCAGCTCAAGGAAGGGAAGCTCGTCGATTTCACCGCCGCATGCGGACCGGTGATCTATCGCGGCGACCTTTTCCCGAAGGAATTCGCCGGCAATTCCTTCGTCTGCGAAACATCCGCCAACCTCGTCAAACGCAACGTGCATGCGGAGCGGGACGGCACCGTCACGGCCACCGACGCCGCCGATAAATACGCCACGCCCGGCCTCGACTTCCTCACCTCGACCAGCGAGCGCTTCCGCCCGGTCAATCTCTCGAACGGCCCCGACGGCGCGCTCTACGTGACGGACATGGCGCGCGGCGTCGTCCAGCACATCACCTACGTCACGCCTTGGCTGCGGCGGCAGTTCATCGAGCGCCAGCTCGAGCAGCCGCTCGACCAGGGCCGCATCTGGCGCATCGTGCCGGACACCGCGAAGCGCCAGCCCGCACCGAAGCTTTCCGCGCTCGCGCCAGCGCAGCTCGTGGCGGCGCTCGGCAGCGCGAACGGCTGGGTTCGCGACACCGCGCAGCGCCTGCTGGTCGAGCGCGGTGGCGATGCCGCCGTGCCGCTGTTGAAAAAGATGGCTTCCACCGGACCGAACCCGCACGCACGGCTCCACGCGCTCTGGACGCTGGAAGGACTCGAGAAACTCGACGCGCCAACTGTCGCTGCGTCGCTCGCCGATGCCGATGCGAAGGTGAAGGCCGCCGCCATCCGGGTCTCGGAACCCTTTGCCAAGGCCAATCCGGCGCTCGCGGAGAAAGTCTTCACGCTCGCCGCCGACAAGCGCGCCGACGTGCAGCTCCAGCTCCTCCTTTCGCTTGGCGAAATCGGCGGAGCCAAAGCCGACGCGCTCACCGGAGCCGTGCTCGCGGCCAATGCCGAAAACCCGCTCGCCCGCTCCGCCGCCATCTCCGGTCTGCGCGGACGCGAGCTGGAATTCACGAAAGCGGTGCTCGCGTCCCCGGCATGGGCCGCCGACTCGAAAGGCCGCCAGACCGCGCTCGCCCAGCTCACCCGCTGCGTGCTGGAGGAGCGGAAACCCGACCGCGTCGCCGAAGCGCTGACGCTCGCCAGCCAGCCGCCGAAAGCCGCATGGCAGCAGCTCGCGATGCTCGACGGGCTCAGCTCGCCGTCGAAGAACTTCAAAGCCGTGCGACTCGCCGCCGAGCCCGCCGCGATCACCCAGTCCTCCGCGCCGGAGTTGAAAAAGCGCGCCGCGAAAATCGCATCGCTCGTGACCTGGCCGGGGAAACCGGGCGATGTGCCGGAGAAAAAAGCGCCGCCGCTCACCGAGGCGCAGAAGGCTTTCGTCGAGCAGGGCGCGACCGTTTACAACACCGTCTGCACCGCCTGCCATTTGCCGCAGGGCCAGGGCCAGGAGGGGCTCGCCCCGCCGCTCGCCGGCTCGGAGTGGGTCGGTGCGCCAGAAGGCCGGCTCATCCGCATCGTCCTCCAGGGCGTCGCCGGAAAGATGGAAGTCGCTGGGAAAACCTACTCGCTCGACATGCCCGGCCTCGGCGCGGCGCTCACTGATGAGCAGATCGCGCAGGCTCTCAGCTATATCCGCCGCTCCTTCGGCCACGAGGAGCCGGTCGTCGAAACCGCCACCGTCGAAAAAATCCGCACCGGCACAAAAGACCGCGGCGCATCGTGGAGCGCGGAAGAGCTGAAGCAGATTCATTGAGTTGCTCTGCGCGGGCAGCGCGGGCCTGACGCCCGGATGCTTCGCTCCGGGTTTACGCATTGACACGCCCCGCGCGAATCCCTCGCAATCCGCCGATGAAATTCGAGCCCCTCGATTTCTCAAAAATCCGCACCTATCCCGTCGCCGAACGCGCGAACAAAGTGAACGTCGAAGCCTTCTCGACGCCGCACATCGCGGGCGGATCCCTGTCCGCCTTTCTCGCCGGCCTGCCGGATTTTCTCGCGGTTCAGGATTTCAAAAAGACCGTCACCGCCGTCGCCGAAGCTGTGCGCAACGAGCGGCCCGTCCTGCTGATGATGGGCGCGCATTCGATCAAGGTGGGGCTCAATCCCCTCTTCGTCGCCGCCATGCGTAGCGGCATTCTCAGCGCCGTCGCGTTCAACGGCGCGGGCGCGATTCACGACTTCGAGCTGTGCTACCAGGGCGAGACCAGCGAGGACGTGCAGCGCGGGCTCGACGACGGCAGCTTCGGCATGGTCGATGAAACCGGCCGCCGAATGAACGCCGCGCTCAAAGACGGCGTCGAGCGCGGTCTAGGCGCGGGCCGCGCGCTCGGCGAAGCGGCGATCGCCGCAAAGTTTCCGAACCTCGGCCTCTCGATCCTCGCCACCGGCGCGGCGCTCGACATCCCGGTCACCGCCCACATCGCCATCGGCACGGACATCATCCACCAGCACCCGACCACGAGCGGCGCGGACCTGGGCGAGGCGTCGTATCGCGACTTCCAGACATTCGCCGCTGTCTGCGCGCGGCTGGAGGGCGGCGTCGTCCTGAACGTCGGCAGCGCCGTCATCATGCCCGAAGTTTTCCTCAAGGCGCTGACCATCGCCCGCAATCTCGGCCACAAGGTCGAGCGTTTCACCACCGCCACATTCGACATGACGCGCAACTACCGCCCGGCGGAGAACGTCCAGCGGCGCCCGACCAGGCTCGGCGGCCAGGGCTTCTACATCGTGGGCCACCACGAAATCATGATCCCGCTTCTTTTCGCCGCGATCACCGAGGAGTTGGAAAATCCGAAATCCGAAATCCCAAATCCGAAACAAAACTCAAAGGAATGAAATTCGGAAAAACGGAGTCGGCGTCGCCCAAACGAATTTTGCAGCTTTCTGTCTTTTTGAATTTGTTTCGGATTTCGTGCTTGGGATTTTGAATTTTCCCATGACCAGAGACCGCGTCTCCCAGCTCCTCGCCGCTTTTCAAGGCAAGCGCATCCTCGTCATCGGCGACCTGATGCTCGACGAGTTTCTGTGGGGAAAGGTCTCGCGCATTTCGCCGGAGGCGCCGGTGCCAGTCGTCGAGGTCGTGCGCGAGGAATACTTCCCCGGCGGTGCGGCGAATGTGGCGCGAAACCTCGCGGAGTTTTCCAAAGGCACCCGCATCATGGGCGTCACCGGCACGGACCGGCACGCGGATCATCTGCGCGAGCTGCTCACCGGCGAAGGCATCCGCGTGGACGCGATCCAGTCGCACGCCTGCTATCAGACGATCGTGAAGACGCGTGTCATCGCCCGGCAGCAGCATGTGGTGCGGATCGATCGCGAGAAGCGGCTCCAGCTTCAGCCCGAACACGCCGCGGCGGCGCTTGCGCAGATCGAGGCGCTGCTGCCCGAGACCGATGCGATCATCGTCGAGGACTACGGCAAGGGGATGCTCTCGCAGAGCTTCGCGGCATCCGTCTGCGAACTGGCAAAGCGCGCGGGAAAGATCATCGCGGTTGACCCAAATCCGAACAATCCGCTCGCGTGGCAGCACGTCACCGTGATCAAGCCGAACCGCGCGGAAGCCTTTGCCAGCGCGGGTTTGCCGCCATCGGAGCCGGACGACTCACCCGCCAGTGACGCCGCGCTGCTGGAGGTCGGCCGCGTGCTTTCGGAGAAATGGGACACCGAAAATCTGCTCATCACGCTCGGCGAGCACGGCGTGCTGCTCTTCCGCCACGACGCGCCGCCCTACCACGCGCCGACGCGCGCACGCGAGGTCTTCGATGTCAGCGGCGCGGGCGACACGGTCATCGCGCTTTTCACGCTCGCGCTCAGCGCCGGCGCCACGTCGTCCGAGGCGGCGGAAATCGCCAATCACGCCAGCGGCATCGTGGTCGGAAAACTCGGGACGGCGACGGTCTCGCCGCAGGAATTGCTGGCGAGTTTTGGAGACTGAGCGCGGCGAGAAAGCTCAAAGCTCAAGGCCCACCTGCCGGGTCCGGCCCGCAGGAGCGCTTGGCTTCCGAAGGACCGGCGGAGCCAAGCGCTCCTGCGCGCCCCGAGGCGCTCCTGCGCCCGAACCCCTGACTCATCTCACCGTCTCTTCCAGCATTGCCGTCGCCCTTGCCCGCGTGCCGTCAGGCGAGCTTCTGCGTGCCCTTCGGCCCCTCGGCCGGCGCATGCACGGGCATCACGGCCGTACGCGGATGCATGACGCCGGGAGCCGGCTTGGGCAAAGCACCCGCGGGCGGCGGCGCCGTTGGCCGACTCGGCCCACCCGGCGCGACTGTGGGAGCCTTTGGAAACGGGCGGACACCGCTGCTGTTCGCCACCGGCACTTTGGAGACGACGGTCGGAGCCGACACGAGCCGCGACGGCTGAGCGACCGGCTTCGGCGCTGGAAATGGACTGCCGGTCGGCGCTCCCATCGGGACCGAAGGTTTCATCAGCGGCACAGTCGGCCGGCTCGGCAAGGAAGGCGGAGCCGCCGGCGCGCTGACCGGCGCGGGCCGCGCGACCGGGACGGCCCCAGGTGCCGCGGGTGCCGGCGTTTTGGCCACGCCGGGCACTTCCACAAACGCCACGGTCTCGACGTTCGGCCGCGCCTTCGCCAGCTCCGCCTTCGCCGATTCCCACGCCTTTTGCAGATTGTCCCGGTCGCGGCGCAAGATGGCGAACTCGCCTTTCAGCCGCGCGATCTCCTTCTCGAGACCGATCTGCGACTGCTTCAGCGCCTCGCGCTCGGCCAGGACTTTCGCGAATTCCGAGCGCGACACCACCTGCTCCGGCTGATCCCCCGGCTTCGCATCGGCCAGCGCCGACACCTCCTCCCGCACCGCGGCCAGCATCGTCCGCAACTCGGCATTCTCCAGCCTCACGGCGCTGATCTCGCCCCGCGTCGGCACGGAATCGTCGCCCGCGCCCGCCTCGTCCACCGCAGGATCGAAATCGCACTCGACCGAGCCAAAGGAAATCCTGCACGGCTCGCGCAGATGAAAATCCGTCGTGAGCTCGCCGTTCACAAAAGTGCCGTTCGTCGAGCCGCGATCGTGCAGCCGGTAGTGGCCCGCATCGAGAATCAGCTCCGCGTGGAATCCGGAGATCGTGCGGTCGATGATCTGCACGGTATTGAATGGCAGGCGGCCGATGGTGATGCGCGAGCCCTGCAGTTTCACGGAACTGGGCTGGTCGTTTTCTGGAAAGGGAATGCGGATGGATGCCATGGGAAGGTTGGGGTTTTTGCGTTGACGGTTGCTTGGTTTCACCCGGCATCGAACCGGATGCGGCTTGTGACAAGTTCGGGGGCGGCGCGTTCGGTGGACGCCTCCGCCAGCGGAGTGGCTCACTCTCCGCCCGTCTCCCGCAGTCCGCAAATTCCGGCGCGGCCTAGACCGCGTCCTTCCAGCCCGCGCGATAGCTGCGGCGCACAAAGGCGCTGGCGTCCGCCGAGTTCGTGAACTTCAGCGCCGCGGCATCCCATTCGAGCGTGGTCTGCGGAAAGCGGGAGGCCACGCTGCCGAGCAGCACGGACTCCGTGAGCGGCCCGGCGTAGTCGAAATTCGCGCCCGTCTTTCCCTCGCCGAGCACCGCATCGACGAATTGCTTCCAATGGTTGGTGCCCGCGACCTCGGTGATCGCGCGTCCTTTCACCGCCTCGCCGACGAGCCGCGGCATGCCCACATGCGGGAGCACCATCACACCCTCGGTTCCGAGGAAAATGCTGCCCTGATCCGGCAGCTTGTCCTTCTCATTGGCCGGGTCTTTCGCGAGGTCCTGGATCTCCGCGGGCGGGCGCTGCTTGCCGTCGTACCAGACGACCGGCACCGTCTTTCCCTCGGTGAATGCGGTGCCGGGAAACACGTAGCGGACGATCGCGTCCGTCGCCCATGAATGCGCATTCGGCGCGTCCCCCTCGCTCCGCACGCTGACCGGCGCGGTGAGCGCGAGCGCCTTGAAAACGGGATCGAAAATGTGGCAGCCCATGTCGCCGAAAGTGCCGGTTCCAAAGTCGAGGCGCTTGCGCCAGTTCCCCGGATGATACCAGCCGCCGCCGATGAACGGGCGCTCCGCGCACACGCCGAGCCACAGGTCCCAGTCGAGCCCCTCCGGCACCGGGTCCGTCTTCTCCGGCATCGTCCCCGTGTCGCCCCACGCCTTGCTGCTCCAGGTGTGGACCTCCTTCACTTTCCCGATCGCGCCGTCCTGCACGAGCTTCACCGCCGTGCGGTACTGCGGCCCGCTGTGAATCTGGATGCCCATCTGCGTCACCACTTTTTTTTCCCTCGCAAACTCCGTCAGCCGGCGCGTCTCATACAGATCGTGCGTCAGCGGCTTTTGCCCATAGACGTGCAGCCCGCGCCGCATCGCGGCCATGGCAATCGGCGCGTGCATGTGGTCGGGCGTGGAGACATTGACCGATTGCAGGTCGCGCTCCTTTTCCAAAAGCTCGCGGTAGTCCTGATAGATGCGCGCGTCGGGGAATTTCTTTTTGAACTCCGCGGTGCGCTTGAGATCCACGTCGCACGCCGCCACCACATTGAGCGCCGGATGCGCCGCGAGCGCCGTGACATCGCTCCACGCCATGCCGGCTGCGCCGAAAGTGGCGTGATTGATTTTGCCATTGGGCGACTGCGCGAGCAGCCCGCGGGTGATGAAAGGCGCCGCGGCAGTGCCCGCGGCGAGGTGACGGAGGAAGGAACGTCGGGAGATGCGCATGGCGCTTCTGTTAAGTTTTCCGCGCCTCACCGGCAAGTCCGCTTACCGCTTCGGGATTCCG
>JANOBH010000482.1:0-2124 GCA_031411535.1 Chthoniobacter sp.
ACCGGGGCAGGCTCACCCTGAGCTTGGGCGCGAGGATTTTTGAGGTAATGGGATGCTCGACTTCCAGGGATAAATCAGAACCCGCCTTGCGATGCTCCCTCGCTCCCTCGCTCCCTCGCTCCCTCGCTCCCTCGCTCCCTCGCTCCCTCGCTCCATAAAGCTCCGCCGCTTCCGCCTGGCGGGCCGGACGAACCACGGACTCGAAATTGAAAACCTGCGGGTGCCATCTTTCTGCGAGCGACGGGCGGGGTTGTGGCAAATCGCCGGAGATGAAGTCAACGGTTATTTTTTGCCAACCGCCTCAAAAGTGCGCGGCGGGTTTCCTGGGGGTTGGGGGACAGATCGGACGGGCGCGGGAGCGCTTCCCTCCGGGGGTAGTGCGAAGAGCCAGCCTAGCTCGATGTGGGGATACCGGAAGAGGCCATACTGTGCGAGGAACTGGGCCATTTCCTGCCAGGCGGCGTCGGAGGGCGATTGCACGGGGCGTGTGTGGACGAGGTGCATGCTGTCCACGATGCCGCGCGGGGCGAGCGGCAGGTAGTCGTAGCCGTAGCCGCTGCGGTTGGCATCGTCGAGGGCCGCGTGGAACTGCGCCCAGCCTTCGCGGGAAAAGACGGGGGCCATGATCTCGACGAAATTCGTGAGCCGCCCGACGATCCCGGCGGCGTGCATTTCCGGGGTCCGTTCGCGCTGGCGGGTGAGGGCGTGGGCAAGGCCGTGCGCGGAGCGGAGCGCGGGCTGGGCCATGTCGAGGCGGTTGGCGGCCATGATGGCGGTGAAGCGCGCGGGGTCGAAGTCGGCGATGGCGAGGTCGTCGTCCCAGACGAAGAGGTAATCGTAGTCCGCGCACGAGTCTGGATGGAGATGGCGGCGGGCGAGTTGCCACTTCGCGCCGGAATCGCGAAGGACGGGGATGCCGGCGGGCAGGGCGAGGTCGGTGTCTTCATACTGCACCAACCGGAAGTCAGCCCCCGCAGCGGCGAAACGCGCGACGGTTTCACTGACGAGCGGGCGAGCGCTGCGTCCGACGGGGCTGAAAAAGAGGAGTTTCATTTCAAGCGGCGACAATCCGGGGAGAGCCGCGCTGGTTTGGCTGGAAGCCGGGCGGGTCGCAAGATTTTGTTGGCGCGTCGTGCCCGAATCATTCCCGCCTAGTCGGCTGGCACAGGGCTGGCTAAATAGCGCGGAACCATGTGTGGCATCGCCGGCCTGATCGATCCGACCGCTTCCGCCGCGGATGCCCGCGCGCATCTGCGGCGGATGCTTGCCCTCATCGCCCACCGCGGGCCGGACGGCGCGGGTCTGCACGCCGCGCCCGGCCTCGCGCTGGGCATGCGGCGGCTCAGCATCATCGACATGGAAGGCGGTTCGCAGCCGATCTGGAACGAGGACGAAACGATCGGCGTCGTCTTCAACGGCGAGATCTACAACTACCTCGAACTCCGCCGCGAACTCATCGCCGCCGGCCACATCTTTCGCACCCAGACCGACACCGAGGTGCTCGTCCATCTCTACGAGCAGCTCGGCGACGCCATGTTCACGAAGCTCCGCGGCATGTTCGGCTTCGCGATTTTCGACACCCGCCAAAACCGCCTGCTGCTCGCGCGCGATCACTTTGGCCAGAAGCCCGTCTATTACGCCCGCGACGGCGCGCGCTTCGCATTCGCGTCCGAGCTGAAATGCCTGCTCGCGCTCCCGTGGGTCAGCCGCGAGCGCGATCCCGACGCCTTCCTCGACTACGTCTCCTGGCTCTCGCTCCCCGCCCCGCGCACGCATTTCCGGCACATTCATAAACTAGCCGCCGGGAGCCTCCTCTCGCTGCCGCTCACCGGAGCCAGCACCGCCGAGCTGCGCAAATACTGGAGCTACGCGCTCACCGACGCGCCCGACCTCACGGAGCTCGACCCCGCTGTCGAGGCGCTCGACGCCGCGCTCCGCGACTCGGTGCAGATGCACCTGCGCGCGGATGTCCCCGTCGGCGTACTGCTGAGCAGCGGCCTCGACAGCCGCACGGTGGTCGCCTACGCGCAGGAGCTGCAGGGCAGCATGCAGACTTTCACCGTCGGCTTCGGCGGGGCGGACTCCGAAACGCTGGGCGCGGCCGGGACGGCGCGGGAAATCGGC
>JANOBH010000483.1:0-1531 GCA_031411535.1 Chthoniobacter sp.
GAACAGCCCCGGCCAGATCGTGATTTCGGGCGAAAGCTCACACGTCGCGCTCGCCGTCTCGCTCGCCAAGGAGCACGGCATCCGCCTGGCAAAGACGCTCAACGTCGCCGGCGCCTACCACTCCCGCCTGATGAATTCCGCATTCATCCGGCTCGGCGAGGAACTGCAAAAGACCACGCTCGCCACCCCGCGCTTCCCCGTCATCTGCAACGTCGATGCCACGCCCGTCCGCGAGCCGGATGAAATCCGCGAGTCCCTGCAAGACCAGGTCACCGGCACCGTGCGCTGGAGCGAATCCATCGAGTATCTCGTCGATCACGAGGGCTGCGACCTCTTCCTGGAACTCGGCCCCGGCGGCGTCCTCGCCGGCCTGCTGAACCGCATCCGCAAAGGCACGCCCTGCCACTCCATCACCGACTGCGCCTCGCTGGCCGCCGCCGTCGCCGCCCTGCGGGCATAACCCTCCCGGATGGGCACTCTCCCGCGTGTCCCTGACCTCCTGTGAAACCACCGCCCCGAAGCCGGGGGGCGCACGTCCCTGCCGGCTAGGATTCCCGCCTAGTCGGCTGGCACAGGGCTGGCTAAATAGCGCGCAACCATGTGTGGCATCGCCGGCCTGATCGATCCGACCGCTTCCGCCGCGGATGCGCGCGCGCATCTGCAGCGGATGCTTGACCTGATCGCGCACCGTGGGCCGGACGGCGAGGGACTGCACGCCGCGCCCGGACTGGCGCTCGGGATGCGCCGGCTCAGCATCATCGACCTGGAGGGCGGCTCGCAGCCGATCTGGAACGAGGACGAAACGATCGGCGTCGTCTTCAACGGTGAGATCTACAACTACCGGGAACTGCGCGCCGAACTCGTCGCCGGCGGCCACATTTTTCGCACCCAGACCGACACCGAGGTGCTCGTGCATCTCTATGAGCAGCTCGGCGACGCCATGTTTGCGAAGCTCCGCGGCATGTTCGGCTTCGCGATTTTCGACACCCGCCAGAACCGCCTGCTGCTCGCCCGCGATCACTTTGGCCAGAAGCCCGTCTATTACGCCCGCGACGGCGCGCGCTTCGCATTCGCGTCCGAGCTGAAGTGCCTACTCGCGCTCCCGTGGGTCAGCCGAGAGCGCGATCCCGACGCATTCCTCGACTACGTCTCGTGGCTCTCGCTCCCCGCCCCGCGCACCCATTTCCGTCACATTCATAAACTCGCCGCCGGCAGCTTCCTCGCGCTGCCGCTCACCGGCGCCAGCACCGCCGACCTGCGGAAATACTGGAGCTACGCGCTCACCGACGCGCCCGATCTCACGGAGCTCGACCCCGCCGCCGAGGCGCTCGACGCCGCGCTCCGCGACTCGGTGCAGATGCACCTGCGCGCAGACGTCCCGGTCGGCGTGCTGCTGAGCAGCGGCCTCGACAGCCGCACGGTGGTCGCCTACGCGCAGGAGCTGCAGGGCAGCATGCAGACTTTCACCGTCGGCTTCGGCGGGGCGGACTCCGAAACGCTGGGCGCGGCCGGGACGGCGCGGGAAATCGGC
>JANOBH010000484.1:0-1814 GCA_031411535.1 Chthoniobacter sp.
CGGGTCCGCGACGGTCGAGATGCCCGCGATCGTCCCCGTGCTCGCGCGCTCCGCGTAGTTCGCGCTCGACGCCGGTCCGCCGCCCGCATCCACGGTGTCGGCGGCGATGGAGTAGTTCGCGCTCGTGCGCGGCCCCGCGTGGGCGGATGCGACGATAGCCATCCCGGCCAGCGCCAAACCCAGCCGCGTAGCTGCGGAAATCCGCGCGTTCCTTTTGCACCACTCCAATGACACGGCTGGCATATCCACGACGGCGCTAGAGCTGCTCGACGGTGATTCCGAGGAAGTAGATGTCCTTTGTCTCGGTGTCGGCCGCCCTGGGGCCCTGCCGTCCGAAAGTCACCTGCCGACTGTAAACATCGGCGTTTGCCGGAACCGTGTAAATCCGCTCGTCGATCAGGATTTCGCCGGCGATCCCTCCGGTGAATGACTTTGCCTGCTCGCCGGAGGGGGCTCCGCCCAGATCCCACGCGGCGCGGGGGTCCGTGACAGTCGTGGGCGCCGTGGCGCGTCCCGCGACGGACTGCAAAAGAACAACGGCGTTATCCGGAGCCGTGCCCGCCATTTCGTCGGGCTTCAGGCAATACCAGGTGCGGACTTTGATCTGGATGCCGCCCTCCCAGGTGGGCGGCAGGACGATGCAGCCGCGCGAGTATTCGGTCTTCGCCTGCAGCACGAAGGGGCCCTGATCGCGGCCGGCCAGACCCGGTGCGTCGCCACCGCCAAATGGGGAATAGGCGTTTTGCAGCGACGAGGCTGCCCGCCATACGGCACCAGCCCCGGAGGCATTGCCCATCGCATGCACCTGGCCACCGCCATACACGAGACTTTGTTTCACCGTCTGAAGCGGCGCGCCGTTCAGCGTGTAGGCCGTCGCGTTGACTGTCCCGGCGACATTCACAGCCCCGTTGACATCCAGTTTCGCTGTCGGCGCGGTGTTTCCCCCGAGCCCCACGTTGCCCGACGAGTCGATGAAAAGGCGGTTCGCCTGCTGCGTCGAATCGGAGATGAAGAAGTTGTTTCCCCCATTCGTCCATAAGTCCGTTCCCAGGTACCAATTGTTGCCTTGGGGTGCATTGGCAGACGTGGCCAGCCCGAGAAAGCGAATCACCGACCCGTTGGACGTGCCGGCATTGGGGTTGGAATTCTGGAGGGTCAGTGCCGTTCTTGCCCCGGTGCCTGGAGCGCTACCGCCTTCGTAGTCTTCGATAATCAGAGCGGGTGCGTCCGACGTGTCCGTCGTCGGGATAAGGATCGCCATGGGTGCGAGCCATTGGACAGTCGCCTTGGTAGGATCATCGACGCGGCACGTGGAATACCAGATCCGGCGACCGCTGCTGGTCCAGTTCATCTCATTGAGCGGGACGCCCGACTCAGACCATTCGTACTCCATCTGGAAAATGGATTGCGACCGGTTTGGATCGTCTTTCAAGTAACCGTCCGCGTCGCTCCAGTCCGCGTTCACGGAAAGCACGAGTCCGCTCCACGCCGGGTCGCCCGAACTCCGCTGGTAGGTCAGCCTCCCTTTCGGTCCGGTTCCCTCGTTCGCCACAGCCGGCGGGATGCCGCGGTCGAGCACGAGCGCGGGCTTGTTCACGCCGGTGCCCATGTTTAGCAGCGTCCCGCTGGCGAAAGTCGGCGTGCCGGCGGTGCCCAGCCACTGGTTGACGTCAATCCCATTGATGGTCCCGAAGCTCTGCCCGTCCGCCGCGTAATTCGCCGCCGCCGCGCCCGGCGCGAGCTGCGCGGCGCCGATTCCGCCGTTTGGCACGCTCAGAGTCATCGCCCCGCCCAGGCTCACCGCTCCCCCGCCG
>JANOBH010000485.1:0-1674 GCA_031411535.1 Chthoniobacter sp.
ACCCTTATGAGCACAGCATCCGCCGCGAACAACTTCCCGAAACTGCATAACGCCATGTGGCCCGGCCTCGTCGGAAAAGGAGACGCTGCCGGGCAGGAGCCGCCCATCAGCCTGGAGCGCATGCTCGACCTCACTGCCGCGGCCAGTGTGAACGGCCAGAAGTTCGAGGGCATCGACTACTTTCTCTTCCTCCCGCACACGTACCCCGAGGCGAGCGTCGACGAGCTGATGAAGATCGCCGATCTCATCGCGGGCAAAGGTTTCAACGTCGGCTCGCTCGTCGCGCCGGTGTGGGGCGGCACCGTCGGCGACTCGGCGATGGGCGACGCGGCGCAGCGCGAGAAATTCCTGAGCGCGGTGAAAATGGCCTGCCGGATCGCGGGCATCTTTAACAAGCACGGCGTCCGCAAATACGGCGTCATCCGCATCGACTCCGCGGAGTTCGGTGTGAACAAGTGGGCCGAGAATCCGACCGCCAATACCGCGCGGATCGCCGAGACCTTCCGCGAAGCGGGCAAGATCGCCGAGCAGCACGGAGAGCGCCTCGCCGCCGAAGGTGAAATCTGCTGGGCAGGCATGCACTCATGGAAAGACATGCTCGACCTGCTCGAAGCCGTCGGCATGCCGAAGACGGTCGGCTTTCAGGCCGACCTCGCGCACACCTACCTCTATCTCCTCGGCTACAACGCCCCCGAGCACGCGCTCATCAAGGACGGCGCGAGCGACACCGAATTCTGGGCCGCCTACGCGCAGATGACGGACAAGCTGCGCCCGTGGACGATGGATTTTCACGTCGCGCAAAACGACGGCGAAGTCCACGGCGCCGGCGACCACGACAAGACCGGCAAGCACTGCCCCGCCGACGATCCCAATGGCAAGCTCGACATCGTGAAATGCGCCGGCTACTGGCTCAAGGACGCCGCCGCCCGCGGCATCCAGCACATCTGCTGGGACGGCTGCATGTTCCCAAATGCCAAGCTCGAGCAGGCGCAGACCTGGAACGCCATCCTCGATGTCATGATCAAAGTCCGCGCCGCCCACGGTTGGTAACTTCCGTCGATCATCCATCAACCCTCAACCATCACCCTTCCCAATGAGCACCAAACCCAAACTCAACGTCGGCATCATCGGCTACGGCTTCATGGGCCGCACCCACGCGAACGGCTTCACCAAGGCCCCGCATTTCTTCGACCTCCCGTACGAGATCGTCCTGAAAGCCGCATGCGGCCGCGACCAGAAAAAGCTCAACGCCTACTGCGAAAAATGGGGCTGGCAGTCCACCGAGACCGACTGGAAGGCGATGATCGCGCGCGACGACATCGACCTCATCGACATCTGCACGCCGAATGACTCGCACGCCGAGATCGCCATCGCCGCCGCAAAGGCCGGCAAGATGGTCATGTGCGAAAAGCCGCTCTCGCTCGACGGCAAACAGGGTGAGAAAATGGTGGATGTCATCGAGAAAGCCGGCGTGGCTAACATGGTCTGGTATAACTACCGGCGCGTACCCGCTGTTACTTTGGCGAAGCAGATCATCGACTCCGGAAAGCTCGGGAAGATCTTCCACTACCGCGCCAAGTTTCTCCAGGACTGGACAATCAACGCCGACCTCCCGCAGGGCGGCGCGGGCCTCTGGCGGCTCGATGCCAAGGCCGCCGGCAGCGGCGTCACGGG
>JANOBH010000486.1:0-3910 GCA_031411535.1 Chthoniobacter sp.
AAAGGAGCTGATCGAGCAACTCTTCGTCCGCCCTTACTGCAAAATCCGCCACCTCGAGGAAGCCGGCCTCGGCAACCGCGTCTCCGCCTCCCGCTACCTCCACGACCTGGCCGACGCCGGCCTCGTGGCCAAAGTGAAAGCCGGCAAAGAAATCCTCTTCGTCAACGAACGGCTGGTGAAGCTGCTGGCGAACTGAGGGGCGAGCCTTGTCCGCAGGCTGTTATTTGCAGGTGCTCGCGCTTAGAATTTCCAGCCCTCTCGACGCATCAACCCGAGCAGACTGATGCAAGGGAGCCCGAGTTCCCGGCAAACATCGGGAATGAAGTGTGTTCGCTTCGGTTTGTTCTTTTCGGCAGCAGAAGTTTCCTGCGTCACCACGATCCCATCGCGGAGTTTGGCCAGCGCGATCACATAGGCATCGGCCTCCTCATATTCCGCCTTGGGGTCTTTCAAGCCGGGGAACCGCGCTTGAATTGCGAGCGCTTCCGCGAGCACATCGGGCAAAGGAACAAACATTTGCGGTCGTGCTTTCGCCCAAGCCGCCAGTTCCGCCGTTCCAACTGCGATCAACTCTTCCTCGACGAGTTCGGGAGCAAGCCAGCGACCTTCGTCAATCAGCACATCGACACAACCAACGAGCGATTGAAAAATATCCGTCGGAAAATACCGAGCCTGCCAGTCCATGAGGACATTTGTGTCGATCGAATAAACCGGCTTTCGGATCTCGTCACTCATCGGCGGCCCCGCCTCCCGGCCCTCCCCTCAGCGACTCCTTCAGCTTGTCAAAGTGCTCGAACTTCAATGCAAGATGCCGCGACGCATCGACCGATGTGATTCGATTCGCAGCGAGCGCTTCCAAGACCAGTTGCACGTAAGGTCTCCCGTTGCGGTTGAGCGCGATGTCCACCGGATGAGCGAAACCGCCCGTGCGCGGCGGCAGCGTCTTCACGTAATCGCTCCACTTATCCTTCCACGCCCAGTATTGCGGCCAGTCCATGTAGCCAGAGGCCCGAAGCCGCGTGGCCATCGCCAGTGGCGTGATGCGAAAGCGCCGCGCAAGTCGCCGCACGGCGAGAATATCCCAATCCTGAGACCGGCTAGGGGTGGCCGCTCGCAATGCGGCTTCTGGCACCAACACATAGCTCGCGGCGGACTCTGCAAATCGCTCGACAGTCTCCCACTCCTCGCTACTCCGCTTCTCCAAGAGTGCCGACGCCTCTTCGTTCCCGGCCGCCAGCATCAAGTGAATCACCTCATGCAGCAGCGTGTAACACTTCAGCTCCGGCTGTGCTTTGCTGTTCACGCCGACGACAGGCAGCGGAAAGCGCAGCAGCGACAGGCCGAGCGCGTCGGTCAATTCCACTTTTGGGAATTGGAATACCAGCACACCGAGTTGCTCTACCGCAGCACGCCATTCTCTCCACGCCTGCCACTCATCTCGCCATTCGAGTTGTGCTTCGACGGCGATCCCAAGGATCGCGCGCAAACGCCCGCCAACTGCTTCCGGGTTTTCATTCAGATGGGCTTGCAGCGCAAAAGCCGTGATCGGTTCAGCGAGTTCTTCCATCAGTGACAACGCCGTTTCCCGGCGATTGCTCATTTGCCGCCCCGCGAGCCGCAGCTCCGGCGATTCCTGCCCAGGAGTTACTCCTGGCAGCCGGCGATATTCCGCGGCCAGCGGCTGTACCTGCGGCGGAGACGGAAGAAAAAAGACATTCAGCGGGCGATGGAAAAAGCGCGCCAGCTCCTGCACTTGCCGCAACGTCGGAGGACGTTCGCCGCGTTCCCACGCCTCAACCCGTTCAGGCTTAATGTGCAAGCGACCCGCCACCCGCTCCACCGAGTAGCCGCTCTCGTTCCGCGCCCATTCGAGCACAGCGGGCTTGATCGGAACTGGCAGAACGGTTGGCATGCGCGGGCAATAATTTACCCGCCGGAAGATCGCTGGCGAGCGTCAAACAAATCGGTGTCGAACATCGTGCCGAGCCGTGCTGCCGAAGATTTCACCCCTCGTGCCGAAGCTCTGGCTTCGGCACGCGCTTGGGAGCGAAGTTGCACTTCGCAGGTCGGGGGTGTCTGCTCGCGCGCCCTCCAACCCCCACTGTTCCCCTCCGCCTCCTCGGCGGGTGGGAATCGGTGCCGCACCGCCCGCAGGCACGCCATCCGCGCGAAGTGCAACTTCGCCCACAAGTGCGGTCACAAGCTGGAGCTCGGGACCGAGGGGCAAGACGGTCGGCGGTAGGTTCGCCGCACTTTTATTCGCGACGACATCTTCCGCTGTGCGATATCGAATTGGCTGGCAGCGGCCCTAACCGCCCGGGACGCGCCTCAGCTCCACATGAAGCTCTCGATCGCGTCCACGTCGTGGAGGACTTCGGCCCAGCAGGCTTTGACGCGGGGCATCGAGATCCGGAGCTGGGCGAGGGCGTAGGGCTGGAGCGCGGACTCGAAATCCTCCCACGCTTTGGAGCCGGCGCTGACTTTCGCGCACGCATTGGCGACATGGATGAGATTGGCGAGGCCGAGCCGGTCAAACTCCGGCGTGTGATGGAAACGCACGGCGTCGGCGATTTCGGCCGGCACGTTCCAGCGCTGGAGCAGCATGCCGCCGATTTCGGCGTGATCCGCGCCGAGCACCTCGAGCTCGGCGTCGGCCCGGCTAATGCCGTGCAAATCCGACATCTCGACGATGCGCGCGATTTCGGCGGTCGGGGCGCTGCTGATGACGAGCTTGCCGATGTCGTGCAGGAGGCCGGCGGTGAAGGTGAGTTCCGGGTCCCAGCGGATGCCGTCGCAGTATTTGCTGAGGTAGCGGCACGCCAGCGCGCAGTTCAGCGAGTGGCGCCACAGCGCGTTCGGGTCGGGGCAGTAGGGCGTCTTGCGCTGGGAAAGGAGGCGTCCCACCGTGAGCGACATTGCTTTCTCGGCGATCACGCCATTGCCCACGCGCAGGACGGCTTCGCGCAGGGAGGAGACGCCGCGGCCGCGGAAAATCACGGAATTGCACAGCCGCAGAAGCTGGGCGGTGAGGTCGAGATCGAGCCTCACGAGATCGACGAGCGCCTCGCAGGAGTAGTCGGGACCGCGTGTGAGCATGAAAAGCTGGAAGGCCACCGGCGGGGCCACGGAAAGGCTCCGCGTCTGATTGATCAGTGTCTCAGCGGCGGCCATGCGGCGGTCGGCGGAGGGGGCCTGTGTGGCGGGTTCGGCTGCGAGAGGAGTCATATCGCCTGTGCTACTAGCAGGGCGCGTTCCCGATTCAGGCTCCGCGCGGTTGCAAATCCGCGACTGCCGCTATACTGCCCGCGCTCACATGTTTCCCGCTCTCGCCACCCGCATCCTCCGCACCACCGATCCGCGGCTTTTGGGAAAGTTCATGTGGAATTTCGGGGTGAAGGGGCTGCTGTCGGTCGAGAAATTCAAGCGGCGGATCAAGCGCGGGGAATACTTTCCGCCGTTCCTTTACCTCTCGATCCTCAATAGCTGCAACCTGCGCTGCCAGGGGTGCTGGGTGGACGTGGAGGCGGAGCGGACGCAGATCGACCTGGAAACGCTGAACCGCACGATCAACGACGCGAAGGCGCACGGGAACGCGTTCTTCGGCATCCTCGGCGGCGAGCCGTTCATGCACCCGGAGCTGCTCGACCTGCTCGCGGCGCACCCGGACGCGTATTTCCAGGTCTTCACGAACGGGCAGTTCATCACCGACAAGATCGCGAAGCAGCTCCGCAAGATCGGCAACGCGACTCCGCTGATTTCCATCGAAGGGCGCGAGATCGTGAGCGACGAGCGCCGCGGCAAAAAGGAGGTCTTCGTGAGGACGCTGCGCGGGCTGGACGCGTGTCTGCGGGAGAAGATTCTCACCGGCGTGGCGACGAGCGTCTGCCAGACGAACATTGACGACCTCTGC
>JANOBH010000487.1:0-8903 GCA_031411535.1 Chthoniobacter sp.
TTCTGGCATCCCGCCACGAGCAGCAGCACCACGACGTATGCGGCGAGCGCAGCGCGACCCAGGCGGAAGAGGGAGGGCTTCATTTCCGGCAGAGTATGCCACTCCGCCCTCCGGCGAAACGCCCAAGCACCGCCCGGACGACTGCTGGCGATGCGCGCCGCCGTGCGCTACCTCTCCCCACCGCATCGCATGAAAAAGCTCCTCGCCCTCGCCGCAACCCTCGCGCTGTTCGCCAGCGCCCGCCTTTTCGCCGAGGACTTCGACTCCGCCGGCGTAAAACTCCACTACACCGTCCACGGCAGCGGCGAGCCCGTCATCCTCATCCACGGCCTCTTCGCCAGCGGCCCGCTCAATTGGACCGGCCCCGGCATCACCGCCGCGCTCGCGGAGCACGCACAGGTTTTCGTCCTCGACTGCCGCGGCCACGGCCAGTCCGGCAAGCCCGGCGGCGAAAAGGATTACGGCCTGACGATGGTCGAGGACATCACGCGGCTCATGGACCACCTGAAACTCCCGTCCGCCCATCTCATCGGCTACTCGATGGGCGCGATGATCACGCTCAAGTTCGCCAGCCTGAATCCCGCGCGCGTCCGCTCCGCCACCCTCTGCGGCGCGGGCTGGATGGAAAACGGCGAGATGTTTCAGCGCCTCGGCGCAGCCAGCGGAGTGGCGAAAGGCAACGCCGCCCTCGGTCCGCTGCTCGCAGGTTTCGCGGAATTCGCCGTCCCGGCGGAAGCGATGAAGTCCCTGCACGTCCCCGTCGAGATCATCATCGGCGACCAGGACTTCAACCGCCGCCTCGGCGTCGAGCCGCTCCTCCGCCTCCGGCCGGATATTGCCGAACACGTCATCGCCGATGCGAATCACCTCAGTTGCGTCCTCAAGCCGCAGTTCAAAGCCGGGGTCGCGGCCATCCTCCAGCGCCATCTCGGCAAGACCGGCGGCGATACTGCGCCGCTCCCCGCCAAGCCTTCGCAGTAGCGCCACGCGGGCTGCGCGATTCCGCACTTCCCAAACGCCGCGAGTGGCCTAGAAAGGCGGCCCATGCTCGAAACGGCTCACTTTCAATCCTGATGCGCGCCCTCCTCCTTGTCCTCGACAGCGTGGGCTGCGGCCACGCGCCGGACGCCGCCGCCTATGGCGACGAGGGCGCCGACACGCTCGGCCACATCTTCGCCGCGCAGCCCGCGCTGGAGTTGCCCGCGCTTTTTTCGCTCGGCCTTTGGAAGATCGTCACCGCCGATGTCCTCGACCGGCGCGCGCGCGGGACCATCGCCAGCTACGGGCGGATGCGCGAGCGCTCGGCGGGCAAGGACACGACCACGGGCCATTGGGAAATCGCTGGCGTGATCCTCGGCCAGCCATTTGCCACCTATCCCACGTTTCCCCCCAAACTGGTCAGCGCCATCGAGCGCGAGGCCCGCGTCGAGTTTCTCGGCAACTACGCCCAGAGCGGCACCACGATCCTCGCCGAGCTTGGCGCGGAGCACGTCCGCACCGGCCGGCCGATCCTCTACACCTCGGCGGATTCCGTCATTCAGATCGCCGCGCACGAGAGCGTCATTCCACGGAAGCGGCTCTATGAAATCTGCCGCATTGCCCGCCGGCACGCCGACGCGTGGCGCATCGGCCGGGTCATCGCGCGCCCGTTCATCGGCGAGGCCGGGGCGTTCCAGCGCACGAGCGGGCGGCACGACTTTTCGGTCGTCCCTCCGCACACGATCCTGAATGCCCTCGCCGCGACCGGCCAGCGGGTCGAGGGCGTGGGAAAGATCAGCGACATCTTCGCCGGCAGCGGCATCACCCGCTCCACGCCGACCGCGTCGAACGCCGAAGGCATGGCAGCCATCGACGACCTTTGGGCGGACGGAAACGACGGACTCATCTTCGCAAACCTCGTGGATTTCGACATGCACTTCGGCCACCGCCGCGACGTCGCCGGCTACACGCGCGCGCTGGTGGAGTTCGACGCGTGGCTCGGCAGTTTCCTCCCGCGCCGCGAAGCGGACGACCTCATCATCATCACCGCCGACCACGGCAACGACCCGACCTGGCGCGGCACCGACCACACCCGCGAAGAGGTGCCGCTCATGGTCCTGCACGGCAGCCGCCGCGCCGCTCTCGGCACCCGCCGGACCTTCGCCGACGTGGCCGCCACGCTCGCACAGTTCTTCCAGCTCCCCGCATGGCCCGTCGGCGAAAGCTTCCTCGGCAAACCCCGCTGAGTGATTGGCTGATCGCTGACCACGGGGAAACAGGTGGAAGCATCTCGACATCCCCACCGCATCCCGGCACGAGAAAGCGCCCTTCCCCCCTTCCAGCCCAATCTCTTCTCCGCATCCCACCCATGAGCATGCTTCGAATCCTCCGTCTCACGCTGCTGGCAGTGCTGCCGATCGCAGCTGCCGCCGCCCCGCTCTCCGGCACGAAGTCCGTCGGCCCGACGGGCGATTATCTTTCCATCACCGCCGCCATCGCGGATGTGCAGACGGTCGGCAATGGGCTGGGCGGGGCGCTCGTGCTGGAGTTGCAGGGCACTTACCTCGGCACCGTCGAGACCTTCCCGCTCACCATCCCGGCGCTCAATGGCGCGAGCGCGGTGAACACCCTCACCATCCGCCCGGCCAGCGGCGCGACAGCGCTCGCCATCTCCAGTGCGAACACCACAGCGGCGACGGTGGATTTGAACGGCGCGCAGTTTGTGACCATCGACGGCCGGCCCGGCGGCGTGGGGAGCAATGCCGGGAGCGGCGGCGGCGCGGCCTCGCAGCTCACCATCGCCAACACCAGCACGAGCGGCGTGGCGCTGCGCTTTATCAATGAGGCCAGCGGCCTCACCCTCCGCTACATCACGCTCCGGGGCGTGAACACCAGCGCCACCAGCGGCACGGTCCTCTTCAGCACCACCACGGGCGCGAATGGCAACGACAACAACACTCTGGACCATTGCGATCTCCGCGACGGCGCGAGCACTCCGGCAAACGGCCTCTACTCGCTCGGCTCCACCGGCACCACGGCGCAAAACAACAGCAGCAACACCTTCGCCAACTGCAACGTCTTCAATTTCTACTCCGGCAGCGTGGATGCGGCGGGCGTGCGGCTCGAAAGCGGCAACACCGCCTGGACCCTCACCGGCAACAGCTTTTACCAGACTGCCAGCCGTGCGGCGGTGGCTGCGAATGTCCGCGCCATCTACGTCAACTACACCTCCGGCAACAACTTCACGGCCACGGGCAACTCCGTCGGCGGCAGCGCGCCGAACGCGGGCGGCACGGCTTGGACGACGAGCGGCACTTTGGCGGCCTATCTCTTCCACGGCATCGTGCTCAATGTCGGCACCACCACGGCGAGCAGCGTGCAGGGGAATACCATCGCGAACATCGTGTGGACGAGTTCCAGCAACGCCGCCGCTCTGCCCGGCGTGTGGAGCGGGATTTATGTGCAGGCGGGCAATGCGAACATCGGCACGGTCGCGGGCAACACGATCGGCAGCGGCACCGGGACGGGGTCCATTTCTGTGACTACTTCGGGCAATAGCGGCGCCACCTTCGGCATTGGCTCGACGAGCAGCGGCACGGTGGCCATCGCCAATGATACCATCGGCTCCATCACCACGAGCGGGACGACCACCGCCGTTTCCTCCTCGATCATTGGCATTCGAGTGACTGCAGGAGCAAATACGATTGCCAGCAACACGGTCGGCAGCACCACGACCGCCAACAGCCTCAACGCTCCCACGGCGGCAGGCGACACCGGTGGCGTGCAGCAGATCACTGGCATTCTCAGTTCGAGCAGCGGAAGTGCGAGTATTGCGGGCAACACGGTGGCGAACTTCAACAACAACACTGTCAGCACCGTCGGCACCTCCCAGGTTCGCGGTATTTCGACCTCCGCCGGTCTGAACACGATCACCGGCAACACCATCCGCAATCTGTCCACGACGAGCAAAACATCGGGCAATTCAGTGCTGGGAATCGAGCAGACCTCGACCACTGCAGGCCAGACCGTTTCACAAAACATCGTGCATTCGCTCAGCAATACGGACGCCACGAACGGCGTGGTAGTCATCGGGATTTACTACTCGGGCAGCACGACCGGCGGCCCGAATATCATCTCGCGGAATCTGGTCCACAGCCTGTCCGTCGTCTCCAGCGATTCATTGGCCAGGGTGATTGGAATGATTTTCGATACAGGCACATTTACCGTGCAGAACAATATGGTGAGCGTGGGGCTGACGGCCAGCGGGGCCAGCATGCCGGGCACTGGAGGCGGAATCACTGACCAACGCACGACGCCGGGCCGGAGGTTCTATCACAACTCCGTCTATGTGGGCGGCACGCAGACTTCCGGAACGAGTGGCATCACAGCCTTTACCAGCCTCGGCACGGACAACGTCCGGGATTTTCGCGGCAACATTTTTTTCAACGCCCGGACTGGAACTGGTGGCACTAGCGGTACCGCCAAGCATTACGCCGTTCGGTTTTCCGGTGCCGTGACCTCCACCGGGCTGACCTGCGACAACAACATATACTTAGTCACCGGCGTGGGCGGCGTGCTCGGCTACTATAATTCCGTGGATCGGACCACCTTCGCCGCGTGGCAGGCCGCGACTGGGCAGGACGCCACCAGCTACAACGTGAACCCGCTCTACCTGAACCCCACCGGCACCGCCGCCACGGTGAACCTGCACATTCCCGCCAACAGCCCCGCGAACAACGCCGGCCTCCCCCTCGCGAGCGTGACGGATGACTTCGACGGTGGCCCGCGCAGCGCCACCACACCCGACATTGGCGCGGATGAAGTGCCCGTGCCCGACATCGCCATCACGCAAAACACCGCCCTCACCGACGGCGCGGGCAGCGTGAGCTTCGGCACCGTGACGCTCGGCAGCAGCAGCAGCGCGAAGACCTTCACCATCACCAACCCCGGCACGGCGGACCTCACCGGCCTGGCCTTCACCCCCAAGGACGGCGCGAACCCCGGCGACTTCACCGTGAGCGTGCTCAGCGGCACGAGCGTCCCCGCGGCGGGCGGCAGCGTGACTTTCACGGTGACCTTCACTCCCGGAGCCAGCGGTGCGAGGAGCGCGGCCATTCACATCGCCAGCAACGTGACCGGCACGAAGAACCCCTTTGACATCGCGCTGACGGGGATGGGGCAGACGGCCTTCGAGGCGTGGGCGGCGAGCAACACGGCGGCGAACGACCCGGATGCGCTCGGCGCGAACGGGCAGAAGAACCTGTTCAATTTCGCCTTCGGCATCAACCCGGTGACGGGCGGGAACGGCGAGTTGCTATACGCGGGGACGCTGGCCGGCGGAGGGACGATCACGGCCACGGGGCTGCCGCGGACGTGGTTGGAGCCGAGCGGGAGCGGAGTGGATTTCCGCGCGCTGTTCGTGCGGCGCAAAGATTACGTCGCCGCGGGGCTGACCTACACGCCGCAATTCAGCGCCGACCTCGCGATGTGGGTGAACAGCGCCGCAGTGCCCGCGGTGCTGGCCGATGACGGCGTGAACCAGATCGTGAGCGTGCCGTATCCCGTCTTCATCGCGGGGAAAAAGGCGCGGTTTTTCAAAATCAGCGTGGGCCTCGCGCCTTAGGAAATCGCGCCCAAATTCACGAACCGTCCTCTCCATGCCCACCATGCCATTCCACCGCCATACCGGTCTGCTCATCCTCTGCGCCCTGCCCGTCCTCGCGCTGCCGCCGTCCGCGCACAGCGCCGTCGTTTACTCCGGCCCGGTGAATATCCCCATCCCGCTCACCTTGGACGGCGTTTACCTGAACCCCTACACCGGCGCGACAGCGGCCACGCAGCCTGCCTCCTGGAACACCGCGCCGTGGCTGAATCCGTTCTTCGGCGGCGTGTATCTCGCCACCGACGCGCTGCTGCGTCCCGTCATCACCGGCGCGGATCAGGTCGTGAATCTCGGCGCGGGGGCAACCATCGGCGGGGGGAGTAATTTCGCCGCGGGCGAAAGCGGGAGCAGCACGCATGTCGGCCCGGGCGCGAATCAGTTTCAGCCCGGCACGCCGGGCTTCCTCGGCTTCGCCTTTGAACCCGCCGTCGCCGGGCCGACCCACTACGGCTGGGCGCAGATCACGGTCAGCAATACCGGCGCGGGGACGCTTCACAATTGGGCCTACGACGACGCGCCGGGCACCGGCATCCCCGCCGGCCTCGTGCCCGAGCCGGGCAGCGCGCTGCTGCTCGGCCTCGCCGCCGCGGCATGCGCGGCGAGGCGCCGGAGAAAGTAGCTTGGACCTCAGTCCAAACACCGTCCGTTTGGGCTAAAGCCCAAGCTACTTTTCCGCCGCCTCGCCAAGCTCGCCCGGCGGACGGCACGGAGTGCCGTCCCTACCCGGCTGCGCCGACTTCTTTCCCGGCAGAATCCCCGCCGGGAAAAAGCAGGCTGGCGAAGCGGCGCTCTTTGCCGTGCGATAGGTTTTTCCCGCATGCACGTCCCCACTTTCATCGAGCGCAAACGCGACGGCGCGGAACTCGGCGCGGAGGAAATCGCCGAGTTCATCCGCGGCTACACGTCCGGCGAGATTCCCGACTACCAGGCCAGCGCGTTTGCGATGGCGGTCTTCTTTCGCGGGATGACGGCGGCGGAAACCGGCGCGCTCACCCGCGCGATGATGCACAGCGGAAAGGTGCTCCGCTATCCCGACGGATCACCGCCGAAGGTGGACAAGCACAGCACCGGCGGCATCGGCGACAAGGTCTCGCTCGTCCTCGCTCCGCTGCTCGCGTGCGACAATCTGTGGGTGCCGATGATCTCCGGGCGCGGCCTCGGCATCACGGGCGGCACGCTCGACAAGCTCGAAAGCATCCCCGGTTTCAACGTCTCGCTGAGCGAGGAGCAGACGCTCGCGCAGCTCGCGCGGATCGGCGTGGCGATGATCGGCCAGACCGAAAACATTTGTCCGGCGGACAAAAAACTTTACGCCCTCCGCGATGTCACCGCGACCGTGCCGTCGCAGCCGCTCATCGTCGCCAGCATCATGTCGAAGAAGCTCGCCGAGTCGCTCGACCGGCTGGTGCTGGATGTGAAATTCGGCTCCGGCGCATTCATGAAAACGCGCGGCGAGGCGGCGGAACTGGCCGCCGCGCTCGCCACAGTCGGACGCGAGATGGGCGTGGAGACGAGCCACCTGCTGACTCCGATGGACGAGCCGCTGGGCCGCTCGGCGGGCAATGCGCTCGAAGTCGCCGAAGCCGTGGAATGCCTGCGCGGCGGAGGTCCGCAGGACATGATCGACCTCACGCTCGACCTCGCGGAGCGGGTCGCCGACGCGCCGCGCGCGCAGCTTGCGCAGTGGCTGGCGGACGGGACCGCCTGGCGGAAATTCGTGGCGCTCACCGAGGCGCAGGGCGGCGACGCCAGCGCGCTGGAGCGCATCACCGAGGTGCATCGCGCGCCGGTCATCCACGAAGTCTGCGCGGGCGCGGACGGCAAAATCACGCGCATGGACGCCGGCGGAATCGGGCGCGCGTGCGTGGCGCTCGGCGCGGGGCGCGCAAAGGCGAGCGACGCGATCGACTTCGCCGTCGGCGTCAGCGCGATCCGCTCCGTGGGCGAGACCGTCACGCGTGGCGAGCCGCTCCTGCGCGTTCACGCCCGCTCGGAAGCCAGCCTCCAGGCGGCGCTCCCGCTGATCGAGGCCGCCGTGGCTGTCGCCTGATGACGAAGAACGACCACGGATTTCACGGATGGCACGGATTGAGGTGCCTGAAAATCCGTGTCATCCGTGAAATCCGTGGTCAAAAAACACTGCCATGTCCGGCGCGCTGACCACGATTCTGAGCGACCGCATCGCCCGCTGCGGGCCGATTCCTTTCCGCGACTTCATGGAGGCCGCGCTCTACGATCCGGCGCACGGCTACTACGCCTCGGGACGCGCGGCCATCGGGCGCGGCGGAGACTTTTTCACGAGTGTCAGCGTCGGGCCGCTCTTCGGCACGCTGCTCGCGCGGCAGTTTGCGGAGATGTGGACGCGGCTCGGCGAGCCGGATGACTTCACCATCGCCGAGCAGGGCGCGCATCGCGGGGACTTCGCGCGCGATGTCCTTACCGCGCTGCGCGCAAACTCGCCCGCGTGTTTCGCGGCCACGCGCTACCGGATCATCGAGCCGTCCGAGGCGCTGCGCCGCGCGCAGACCGGCGCTCTGACCGAGTTCGCCGGGCAGGTGGAGTGGTTCCCGTCGCTCGACTCGCTGCGGCCATTCACCGGCGTCCATTTTTCCAATGAACTGCTGGACGCTTTTCCCATCCACGCCGTCATCTGGGACGGCGCGGCATGGTGCGAAAGCCATGTCGCCTTCGAATCCGGGCGCTTCACATTCGTCGAGCGCGAGATCGCGAGCCCGCCGCTGCTCGCCGCGCTCGCAAAGCTCCCGCCAGTGCCCGCCGGCTATCGCACGGAGATCAATCTCGCGGCGCTCGACTGGATGGACGCGCTCGCCGCGCGGCTCGCGCGCGGCTTCGCGCTCGTGATCGACTACGGCTTTTCCCGCGCGGAATACTACCGCCCCGAACGCACCGCCGGCACGCTCACCGGCTACGCGCAGCACCGGCGCACAGACGACATGCTCGCCGCACCCGGCGAGACCGACCTGACGGCACACATTGACTTCACCGCGCTCGCCGAGCGGGCGGTTGATGACGGCATGCGCGTCGCCGGCTTCACCGACCAGCACCATTTCATCGTCGCGCTCGGCGCGCTGCATTTCCCCGACGAGATCGCGGACACGGCGGCCAGCCAGCGTGAGCTGCGCGCGTTCAAGACGCTGATGCACCCGCAGATGATGGGGCGCAGCTTTCAGGTGCTCGGGCTGGAGAAAGGCGATACGTCCCCCGCCCCGCTCACCGGCTTCCGCTTCGCCCGCGATGCGGC
>JANOBH010000488.1:0-13392 GCA_031411535.1 Chthoniobacter sp.
GATCGCCGGGCGCAAATTCTTAACTGCCTCGTTGAGGGCAATTCGATCCGGGCAACGGCGCGTTTGACCGGTGCGGCGATCAATACGGTGGTCAAGATGCTGTGCGATGCTGGCGCGGCGTTCTCTGCGTATTAGGATGACGTGATGCGCAACCTCTCGTGCAAGCGCATCCAGTGCGATGAGATTTGGGCGTTCGTCGGCTGTAAGGAGAAGAACGCGACAGCCGAGCACAAGGAAAAGGGATGGGGCGACGTTTGGACATGGGCGGCAATCGACGCGGACACGAAGCTGATTCCCTGCTGGTATATCGGCACGCGCGACGGCGGTGCGGCTTATCACTTCATCCACGATCTCGCGTCACGCCTCGCGAGCCGCGTCCAGCTCACCACAGACGGGCACAAGGCGTATCTGAGCGCGGTTGAGGATGCGTTCGGCGCAGACATTGATTACGCGATGCTCGTGAAGATTTATGGCGCGTCCCCGCAGAGTCCAGAGCGCCAATACAGCCCCGCGCAGTGCATGGGCGCTCGCAAGGCGAGGATCACCGGAAGCCCTGAGTTTGCACACGTATCAACGTCATTCGTTGAGCGCCAGAACCTCACGATGCGGATGAGCATGCGCCGCTTTACCCGGCTTACGAACGGCTTTTCAAAAAAGGTAGAGAACCACGAGCACTCCGTTGCCCTTCACTTCATGCACTACAACTTTTGCCGGATTCACAAGTCACTCCGCGTCACGCCCGCGATGGAGGCCGGATTGACCGACCACGTTTTTGAATTGAGCGAACTGATCGAAATTCTTGACCGCTATTCAAACTGATACATTACCGACGCGGCGCGGGGCTTGGCATCGTGCGGCGGCGTGCTAGGGTGCGCGTCCCAAATTTTATGGCCAAAAGCATCATCGACTCCTCGCGCATCGAGCGCATCGAATTCAGCAACGACGAGATCGCGCGTTACTCGCGGCATCTCATCATGCCGGAGGTGACGCTGGAGGGGCAGAAGCGCCTGAAAGCGGCTTCGGTGCTGTGCATCGGGACGGGCGGGCTGGGGAGTCCGATCGCGCTGTATCTGGCTGCGGCAGGTATCGGCCGGATGGGGCTGGTGGACGGGGACACGGTGGATTTTTCAAACCTCCAGCGGCAGATCCTGCACGGGACGAAGGATGTGGGCCGCAAGAAGCTGAACTCGGCGAAGGACCGCATCCGGGAGATCAATCCGAATGTGCAGGTGGATCTCTACGATGAGTTCTTCACGGCGGAGAATGCGCGGCGGATCGCGGAGCCTTACGACATCATCATCGACGGGACGGACAATTTCCCGACGCGCTACTGCTCGAATGACGTGAGCGTTTTCCTGAAGAAGCCGAATGTGTACGGCTCGATCTTCCGCTTCGATGGACAGTGCACGGTTTTCGCGCCGCATCTGGGCGGGCCGTGCTACCGCTGCATGTTCCCCGAGCCGCCGCCGCCGGGGATGGTGCCGAGCTGCGCCGAGGGCGGCGTGCTGGGGGTGCTGCCGGGGATCATCGGGGTGATGCAGGCGATCGAGGCGGTGAAGCTGATCATCGGGATCGGCGAGCCGCTGATCGGGAAGATGATCGCGTTCGATGCGCTGAAGATGAAGTTCCGCGAGTTCAAGCTGCGGAAGGATCCGAAGTGCCCGGTGTGCTCGGAGAATCCGACGATCACGGAGCTGATTGATTACGACCAGTTCTGCGGAATCCCTGCGGCGAAGGCCGCGGAGGAGGAGGAGGCGCATGTGCCGCACATCACGGTGCAGGAGCTGAAGGCGAAGCTGGATGCGGGGGAGAAGTTCAAACTCATCGACGTGCGCGAGCGGTACGAGTGGGACATCTGCCATATCCCGGGGGCTGAGCTGATCCCGCTGGGGACGCTGGCGTCGCGGATGAGCGAGCTGGATTCCGCGGATGAGATCGTGCTGCAGTGCAAGAGCGGCGCGCGGTCGGCGCGAGCGCTGATGCTGCTGCGGGAGGCGGGCTTTGGGAAGCTGGCGAATGTGGAGGGCGGGATCGCGGCATGGGCGGATCACATCGATACGAGCGTGCCGAAGTACTGAGGCGGGGAAGCCGGATGCTCCTTGTATGAAAGCGGAAGGCGTCATCGAAAAAACGGGTGTCATCCGGAGCGGAGTTCCGTCGCGGGCGAAGGCGGGACGGAACGCAGTCGAAGGACCCCGCACCTTCACGGGCGATGTCGCACGCAATCGCCGGGGTCTTTCGACTGCGCTCCGCCCGCCTTTCCGCCTGCGCTCCGCTCAGGATGACGGGTGTTTCTCTGGTACTGGTGAATCCGTCGCGAAGCCGATGACGCGGCGGACGGTGCTGCGGGTGGGTGCTGGGGCGCTGGCGGCGGTCGGGGCGGGGCGCGTCAGCGGTGCTGCGGTGGCGGGGGAAGGTGTGACGTTCATCGCGGTGAATGACCTGCATTTCCTGAACGATGGGTGCGTGCCTTTTTTCCGCAATGTGGTGAAGCGGATGCGCGAGAGTGCGCCGGGTGCGGTGATGTGTCTGGTGGCGGGGGATGTGGCAAATGACGGGGAGCCCGCGCAGTATCGGGCGGTGAAGGAGATCTTTGCGGGGCTGGGGATGCCGGTGCTGCCGGTGCCGGGGAATCATGATCTGTGGCCGGACGGCGAGCGCGGGGCGTATGATGCGGCGTTTCCGGGGCGGGTGAATTATGTGGTGCGCGAAGGGGGCTGGCAGTTCATCGGCCTGGACTCGACGCAGGGAATGGATGTGGACGGGACGCTGATCTCGGAGGCGACGCTGGCGTGGCTGGATGCGACGCTGCCGAAGCTGGATGCGAAGGCGCCGACGGTCGTCTTCACGCATTTTCCGCTGGGGGAAGGGGTGACGTTTCGCCCGCTTAATGCGGACGCAGTTCTGGCGCCGCTGGGGAAGCTGAATCTGCGGGCGACCTACAGCGGGCACTGGCACGGGCTTGATGAGCAGCGCGCGGGCGGTGCGGAGCTGATCACGAGCCGCTGCTGTGCGCGGGTGCGCGGAAACCGGGATGGCTCGCCGCTGAAGGGCTGGTGGGTGTGCCGTGCCGGTGCGGACGGGGTGCTGGCGCGGCGTTTCGTGCCGCTGGCGGCGGCGGAAAGCGGGGGATTTTAGATGAACGCGACGGGTGCTGTGTCGGATGAACTGCTCGCGCTGCTGTGCTGCCCGGAGTCGCGCCAGCCGCTGCTGCGCGCATCGCGCGAAGTGGTCGAAAAGGTGGAGCGGTTGCGCGTTGCGGGCACGCTGCGAAACGGCGTGGGCCGGACGGTGGACGAGCCGATCACGGATGGGCTGGTGCGGGAGGACGGCGCGGTTTTTTACCCGATACAAAGCGGCATCCCGCTGCTCGTCACGGACGAGGCCGTGGCGCTGACGAAGCTATGAGCGCGACACCGGACTGGGCTGCGATTCGGGCGGATTTTCCGATCCTCGATCAGGAGGTGCATGGAAAGCGGCTCGTCTATTTTGACAATGCGGCCAGCTCGCAGAAGCCGCGAGCGGTGATCGATGCGATCTCGCGCTACTACGAGCGCGACAATGCGAACGTGCATCGCGGGCTGCACGCGCTGAGCACGCGCGCGACCGATGCCTACGAGGGCGCGCGGGAGAAAGTGGCGCGGTATCTCGGGGCGGCGAGCGCGGAGGAGATCGTCTTCACGCGCGGGACGACGGAGGGCGTGAATCTGGTGGCGCAGACTTGGGGCACGCGGAATGTGCGCGAGGGCGATGTGGTGCTGCTGACGGAGATGGAGCATCACAGCAATCTCGTGCCGTGGCAGATGCTGGCGGAGCGGACGGGTGCGCGGCTGCGCTTTGTGCCGGTGCTGGAGGACGGGTCGCTCGCGCCGGTCGGGGAGTGGCTGACGCCAGAGGTGAAGCTGTTCGCTTTCACGCATGTGTCGAACTCGCTCGGGACGATTAATCCCGCCGCGGAGCTGTGCGCGGCGGCGCGCGCGGTCGGCGCGGTGACGCTGGTGGATGCGGCGCAGAGCGCGGGGCATCTGCCGCTGGATGTGCGGGCGATGGGTTGCGATTTTCTCGTTTTCTCGGGACACAAGATGTGCGGGCCGACGGGCAGCGGGGCGCTCTACGGACGCGCGGAGCTGCTGGATGCGATGCCGCCGTGGCATGGCGGCGGGGAGATGATCGTGACGGTGAGCTATGAGCGGAGCACGTACAAGAAGGCGCCGCATAAGTTTGAGGCGGGGACGCCGAATATCGCCGGCGCGGTGGGGCTGGGCGCGGCGGTGGATTACATCGAGGGGATCGGGCGCGAGGCGATCTTCGCGCATGACCGGGCGCTGACGGATCAAGCGCTGGCGGGGCTCGCGGAGCTGCCGGGCGTGCGCGTGATCGGGCCGAAGGAGCGCGGGGGGCTGGTGGGTTTTGTGATGGAAGCGGCGCATCCGCACGACCTCACGACTTTCGCCGACCGGCAGGGACTGGCGCTGCGCGGCGGGCACCACTGCAATATGCCGCTGATGAAAAAGCTGCGGCTGCCGGGGACGACGCGGGCGAGCTTCTATTTTTACAACACGCGGGACGAGGTGGACCGGATGCTGGAAGTCATGCGGGAGGCGCTCCGCTATTTCGCATGAGTACGGAGCTGGATGAGCTGTATCAGTCGGTGATCCTGGATCACTCGAAGCGACCGCGGAATTTCGGGGAGATCGCCGAGGGCGCGGTGCGGGTGCACGGGGACAATCCGTCTTGCGGGGATGAGATCGACCTCTCGGTAAAATTCGGAGCGGACGGCGCGGTGGAGGATGTGAAGTTTCAGGGGATGGGCTGCGCGATCAGCCAGGCGTCGGCATCGCTGATGACGATGAAGCTGAAGGGCCGCAGCGAAGCGGAAGCGCGCGAGATGCTCGGGGCGTTTCGCGCGCTAGTGACGGCGGAGTCGGACGCCGCGCAGGAACCGCCGAAGATGCTCGGCGATCTGCGGCTGCTGGCGGGCGTGCGGAAATTCCCGCAGCGCGTGAAGTGCGCGATGCTGGCGTGGCGGGCCTTCGAGCAGGCGCTGGAGCGGCAGGCCGGCGGGAGCGTCTCGACGGAGGAGGGCTGAGCCGCGGGCGGTTAAGGTGCAGCGGGAGGGAATCTCTTTTTCCTAATCCTTTTTGTATTCTTTTTCTCTCCCGAGGCCGGTCGGCCGGGAGAAAATGAAGACGAAGAAGAGTGGGAAAAGGGAGGCGCATCCTTTTTCCTCCCGCCATGTCCGAACCGAAAGAACCGCGCGGTCCGCTCGCTGTCGCGGGGCGCTATGCGCGGCTGGCGGAGGCGCGCGAACGCGGGCTGGTGGTGGCGGCGCGTGAGCTGCCGCACTGGATCGAGCGCGAGGGCGGCGAGTGGTTGCTGCGGGTAGAGGAGTCCGCGGCGGACGAGGTGCGGCGGGAGCTGGCGGCGTATGAGGCGGAGGAGCGCGAGCGCCCGCGGGTGCGGACGGTTTTTCCGGTGGAGAAAATCCCCACGTTTTCGCTCTACGTCGTCGCGTGTGTGATGAGCATGTTTTTCGTCGTGCAGAACGCGCTCGGGCCGGCGTGGGAGGAGCGCGGCGTGGCGACGAGCAAGCAGATCATGCACGGCGAATGGTGGCGGACGCTGACGGCGCTGACGCTGCACGCGGACGCGTCGCACATCGGCGCGAACCTGGCGACGGGGCTGCTCTTCGCGGCGTTCGCGCTGCCGCGGCTGGGGACGGGCGTGACGTGGCTGGCGATCGTGCTGAGCGGGGCTCTGGGGAATGCGCTCAATGCGTGGGGCTATCGCGGCGAGCCGCACGGCTCGATCGGCGCCTCGACGGCGTGCTTCGGGGCGCTGGGCATCCTGATGGGCGCGGAGGTTTTCGCGCGCTGGCGCGAGCCGCAGACGCGGAGCTGGTGGCAGATGGTGCTGCCGCTCGGCGCGGGGCTGGGGCTGCTGGCGTTTTTCGGGGTGGGGGAGGAGGGAAAGAAGATCGACTTCATGGCGCACGGATGGGGATTCGTGGTGGGCGGTGCGCTGGGCGCGCTGGCGGAGGGGCTGCGGGTGAAAGAGCGCGCGTCGCGAGCGGCCCAGCGGCTGGCGGCGGCGGCGGCGGCGGGGTTGATCGCGCTCGCGTGGGTTGTGGCGTGGCGGTGAGGTGGCTTTTTCCGGGGAGTTGTAAGTCCGAAATTCAACGCCGAACGCCGAAGCCAGGACTCGCGCTCGGGGATGACGGTCTTGCCACGCGAGACGCCCGCCGGGCATGCTGCGCGTTCGCTTTTATGAAAAAACTCCTCCCACTCGCCGCATCCATCGCCCTCGTCCTCGCCGCGCCTGCGCTCCGTGCGGAGACGGAGTTTCCGCTGACCGAGGACTCGAAGCCGCATGACGGCGTGCCGAAGGGCGAGCTGCTGAAGTTCACTTTCGCGGAGTCGAAGATTTTTCCAGGGACGACGCGCGATGTGACCGTGTATGTGCCGAAGCAGTACGACCCAGCCAAGCCCGCGTGCGTGTATGTGAATCAGGACGGCGTGCAATGGAACGCGCCGGTGGTTTTCGACAACCTCATCGCGAAGGGCGAGATGCCGGTGACGGTCGGAGTTTTCGTGATGCACGGCAAGGTGCCGCCGCCGAATGAGAACGCACTGCCGCGTTTCAACCGCTCGCTGGAATACGACGGGCTGGGGCCGGATTACGCGCGCTTTGTCCTCGATGAACTGCTGCCCGCGGTGGAGCAGAAGACGACGGCGGACGGGCGGAAGATCGTGCTGAGCAAAGACGGGAAGGATCGCGGGATCGGCGGGTCGTCGAGCGGCGCGATCTGCGCGCTGAATGCGGCGTGGGAGCGGCCGGATGCGTTCACGCGGGTGTTTTCCTCGGTCGGCACGTTTGTGAGTCTGCGGGGCGCGGACCGGCTTGCAGGCTTGATCCGCAAGTATGAGCCGCGGGCGCTGCGGGTCTTTCAGGTGGACGGCTCGAACGACCTGAACATCTACGGCGGCGACTGGTGGGAGGCGAATCAGATGATGGATCGCGCGCTCACTTTCGCCGGCTACGAGCACGCGAGCCAGTGGAGCGACGGCGGGCACAATGGGAAGCAGGGCACCGCGGCGTTTCCGGACGCGATGCGCTTTCTGTGGAAGGGCTGGCCCGAGCCGGTGAAGGTGGGCAAAAGCAAAAACAACATGCTTAACGACGTGCTGATTCCGGGCGAGGAATGGCAGCTCGTGTGGGAAGGGGGACAGTTCACCGAGGGCCCGTGCGCCAATGCGCAGGGCGAGGTCTTCTTCAACGACATCCCGAACGCGAAGACCTACAAGGTCGCGCTCGATGGAAAGGTGACGGAGTTCATCGCGGACTCGAAAAAGGCAAACGGGCAGGCGCTTGCGCCGGACGGGCGGATTTACAACGTCGTGGATTCTGAAGCGAAGATCGTGGCTTACGACGCGGCGGGAAAAGGGACGACGATCGCGGAAGGCATCCGCGGCAATGACCTCGTGGTTTTGAAAAACGGGAATACCTACGTGACCGAGCCGACGCCGCAGGGCGGGAAGTCGAGCAACGTGGTGCTGGTCAAGGAGGGCGGGGAAAAGGAGATCGTGGACACGGGCCTGAAGTTTGCCAATGGCGTGACCGCGAGCCCCGACCAGTCGCTGCTCTATGTCTGCGATGCGCGCAGCCACTGGGTCTATAGCTACCAGATCCAGGCGGACGGAAAGCTCGCGCACAAGCAGCGCTACTACTGGCTCCACGAACCCGACACGGCCGATGACTCCGGCGCGGACGGGATGCGCGTGGATCGCGACGGGCGGCTCTACGTCGCCACGCGGCTCGGCCTGCAAATCTGCGATCAGGCGGGACGCGTGAACGTCATCATCCCTACGCCGAACGGGCGCGTGTCGAACCTCGCGTTCGGCGGGCCGGAGTTTGACACGATCTATGCGACGTGCGGCGACAAGGTCTATAAGCGCAAGGTGAAGGCAAAAGGCGCGAATGCGTGGGCCGACCCAATCAAGCCGAAGCCTCCGGGACTGTGAGCCGGGCGTAACGAATGTCGTGCGCGCGCCGTCTTCCGGCGCGACGATCCATTTCACTCAAACCTCATGCGTCTTCCCTGGCTCAAACTCACCGGCGTCCTCGCCGCAATCTGGCTCGTCGCGGGCGTCGTCATCTTTTTCGCGCGCAGCGCAAAGGTGACGCCGGAGGCGGTGTCAGCCTATGTCCTGGCTCACCCGCTCGACGGAAAGCAGCCGCGCGAGCGCGCGGAGGTGATCGAGAAGCTGGCGAAGAAGATGAACCAGCTCACCTACGAGGACCGGCGCGAGGTGCGGATGGGCAAAGGGCTGGACGGTTTCTTCCGCTCGCTGACGCCGGAGGAGCAGGGGCGCTTTCTCGATCTCACGCTGCCCGCGGGCTTCAAGCAGATGATGGAGACGCTGAACAAAATGACGCCGGAGAAGCGGCAGAAGTTTGTGAGCCGGGCGCTCGATGACATGAAGAAGCGGGAAGGGGACCGCCCGCCCGATCCGCAGCTCGACTCGAATGCGCGGAAGATCATGGATCAGGGCTTCAAGTCTTTCTACAGCGAGGCCAGCGCGGACGTGAAAATGGATGTCGCGCCGCTGATCGAGCAGCTTCAGAAGAATCTACAGGGGCGATGAGGGGCGGGGGGCAGGTGACGGGTGGAAGGTGTCACGTGGAGCCGGAGCGGGAGCCGCTCGCGGGTGTGGCGCACGCACACCTGCCACCTGCCACCTGCCACGCCTTCACGCTCGCGGAGCTGCTCGTCGTCATCGCGATCGTCGCGGTGCTCGCGGGGCTGGGCTTTCCGGCGTATCAGCGCGTGATCGAGAGCGGACGGGCGACGGCGTGCACGGGAAACCTGCGGCAGCTCGGCGTGGCGCTGTCCGCCTATCTCGCGGATAACAACAGCATGATGCCCGTGCTGAAGACCGCGCGCGCGAGCCTGGCGGACGAGGTGCCGGTGATCGACAACACGCTGGACAGGTATTTGCCGGCGAAGGCCGTATTCGCATGCCCGGCGGACAAGGCCGGCTTCGCGGCGAAGACGGGGACGAGTTACCTCTGGAATGTGACGCTCAACGGCCAGGCGCTCGCGAGTTTGAATTTCCTCGGATTCACCGAGAGCCACAGCCACATCCCGATCCTGTCGGACAAAGAGGGCTTTCACCCCTACATCGACAACAAGGTGAACATCCTCTACGCCGACGGCCACGCGACGAAGGACGTGAAGTTTTTCACGGGAAACTGAGAGCCGGGGAAAAGGGAATCCCGCTCCGCAGATGGCCGGCGCTCGGGGCTGGACGCGGCGGCGGGGGAGCGGATAAACCCGCAGGCCATGTCAACCGATATGCCCCTTTCCGCTTTTGCCATGCTCTCCCGTGCCGTCCTGATCGGAGTTGGTTTGCTCGCGTTGGGATGGCTCGCTCCGCGCGCGGCGGCGGAGGCGCCCTTCGCCTTTGCCACGACGCCGGGGAAGCTGCCGAAGTCGGTGGTGCCCGCGGCCTACGATCTCACGATCACGCCGGACATGGAGGCGGGCACTTTCCGCGGAAGCGTGCGGATCACCGTGGAGGTCCGCGAGCCAGTGCGGCAGTTCGTCCTGAACTCGCTCGGGCTGGAGATCACGCATGCGGAGATCGAGGGGCGCTCCGGCCCTGCGCTCGTCGCGGTCCCGGATGTGGCTGCGCAAACGGTCACGCTCGCTCTGGAAGGCTCGCAGCCGGCGGGCACATGCGTGCTCGTGCTGGAATTCACGGGGAAGCTGGGGGAGCGGCCGCAGGGACTGTACGTGGTGCGCTATCAAAAGGACGGCAGGGAGCTGAAAGGGCTGGCCACGCAGTTCGAGCCGGCGGACGCGCGGCGGATGTTCCCGTGCTGGGACGAGCCGGCGTTTCGCGCCGCTTTCACCCTTCGCGTGGAGCTTAAAGGGAGCGCGCTGCCGCTGTCGAACATGCCGTGGCAGGCGGCTGAAGGCCCGTCCGGCGAGTGGAGCAAGGTGACCTTCCAGACGACGCCGCGGATGCCGACTTATCTGCTGGCGCTGTTTGCGGGCGAGTTTGAGCGGCTGGACGACAAGGCGGACGGGGTGAACCTGAGCATCTTCACCACGCCGGGAAAGCGGGAGCAGGCGCGCTATGCGATGGAGGTGACCAAGGAGGTGCTGCGGGATTTTGCCGAATACTTCGGGACGAAGTATCCGCTGCCCAAGCTGGATCAGATCGCGCTGCCAAATACAGGTGCGGGCGGAATGGAGAACTGGGGCGCGATCGTGTATCGCGAGGATCTGCTGCTCTTCGATCCGGCGACGTCTTCCGAGGCGCAGAAGCAGCGGGTGTACGGGATCGTGGCGCATGAGATCGCGCACCAGTGGTTTGGCAATCTGGTGACGATGGCGTGGTGGGACAACCTGTGGCTGAACGAGGGCTTTGCGAGCTGGATGGCGACGAAGCAGATGGCGCTGCGGCAGCCCGCCTGGAAGCCGTGGCTGCGCGCCGCCGCCGGCCGGGAATCGGCCATGCGCCTGGATGCGCGGGCGACGACTCATCCGATCCAGATGCCGGTTCGGACGGAGTCGGATGCGGCGGATGTTTTCGACGAGATCACGTATCAGAAAGGCCAGGCGGTGCTGCGGATGCTGGAGGCGTGGCTGGGGGAGGACGTGTTTCGCGACGGAGTGCGGCGGTACATGAAGGCGTTCTCGCTTTCCAATACGACGACGGCCGACCTGTGGGACTCACTGGGCACGGCGAGTGGAAAAGACGTGGGGGCTTTCGCCAAAGGATGGACGGAGCAGCCGGGATTTCCGGTGGTGGTGGTGGGCGGCATCAGCTCTCCGGGCGGCGGCGTGCCGGCGTGCTGGCAGCAGCGCTTCACTGTGCATCAGCCGGACGCGCCCGCGCTGAGCTGGCTGGTGCCGCTTTCCTACGCGCCGGCAGGGAATCCGGAAAGCGCGCTGACGGCGGTGCTCGGGGCGAAGGAGCCGCTAAAGCTGACTCTCGAACCGGAGGATGCCGTGAAGGTGAATGTTGGCGGAGTGGGCTACTACCGCACGGAGTACGCCGGCATCTACGCGGCGCGCATCCTCAAGGCGGTGCCGCACATGGCGGAGGCGGACCGGCTGAACCTGCTCCAGGACCAATGGGCGCTGGCGCAGGCGGGCCGGGAGAAAGTCACACGCTACCTCCGGCTCGCGGATGCGCTCATCGACACGGCGACACCGACGGAGCTGGAGCAGATCCTCGGCGTCCTCTGGCAGATCGACCGCATGAAACGCGACGCGGTGGCGGCTGGTTCGCCGCCGGAACGACTCGATGCCTTTCGCTCATGGGCACTCGCCTTTCTCCGCCCGCAGATCGAGAAGCTCGGATGGGACGCGGCGGCGGGGGAGGCGCCGCTCGTCACGCAGCTTCGCCCGCGCGTGCTCGCGCTGTCCGCCGCTTTCGGTGACAAGGGAACGCTGCGCATCGCGCGGTCGCGATTCGCGAGCTACCTCGCCGACCCCGCGACGCTCGACGCCGATCTGCGCGGCACCGTGCTGACGATCATCGGACGCGAGGCGGATGCCGACACATGGGGAGTGCTGCACGCGCTGGGGCGGAAGGCGGTCAGCTTCGAGCAGAAGCGC
Organism: Chthoniobacter sp.; assembly: GCA_031411535.1. Lineage (GTDB taxonomy): Bacteria > Verrucomicrobiota > Verrucomicrobiia > Chthoniobacterales > Chthoniobacteraceae > Chthoniobacter. The sequence continues at coordinate 11,633 of JANOBH010000488.1, forward strand.
GAGCTTTACAGCGCGCTCGCAGCCGTCCGCGATCCAGCGCTCGCGGCGCTCGCGCTCGCGCTTTCGCTCACCCCGGAGCTGCCCCCGCGCGACGCCACGCGGCTCGTCTCACGCGTGGCTGATGCCGGGGATCACGCCGAAGCCGCGTGGGCCTTTGCCCGCGAGAATCGGGATGCGCTTTTTGCCAAGCTCACCGCGCATCAGGCCAATGAGTACGTGCCCGAACTCCTCACGCTCCTCCCGGCGACGGAGGCGCGCGCGGTGGAACTGGAGGCGTGGGCCGTGAAAAACCTCCCGCCCGGCGCGGGCCGCAGCGTGGCGAAAGCGGCGGACGAAATCCGATTCCAGGCGGACTTCCGCAAGCGCGTGCTCGGGGATATCGAGGAATGGTACGCCCCGAAACTTCCGCCGCCGGCGAACGCGGCGAGGTGACACACCTCACGCGCCGGGGCTGAATAGTGCTTGGCCCGGCAGACGGCTTGCGCCAAAAGGTCCGCGCCCTCGCGGGCCCGATGGAGTTCGAGATCACCCACGTCACTCACTACCGCTACACGCACCCCGCCGCCGAAGCCTACGGCGAAGCGCGCCTGACGCCGCCCGACCTTCCGACTCAGACCGTGATCAGCCACCGCCTGGTGCTCGATCCCGTGGTGCCCACCTCCGGCTACACGGACCACTTCGGAAACCGCGTGGACTTTTTCTCTCTGCCATTCCGCCACCAGCGCCTCGCGGTCACGAATCACTCCGTCGTCCGCACCCGCGCCGTGCCGCTGCCCGCGGAGGCGCTGGCGCTGCGCGTGCAGGATGCGCGGCAGATTCTCCGCTCGATGATGACGGACGTTTTCGACTACCTCCAGATGACGCCGGTCGTCCAGCCCACGCGCGAGTCCGCCATTTGGGCGAAGCGCTTCCTCCCCGGCGACGCGCTGCTCGGCGAGGCGCTGGAGCGCTTGAACGGCGCGATCCACGCGGAGTTCAAATACCGCGCGGGCTCGACGGAAAACAGCACCCCGCTGGCGACGATCTGGCGGCAGCGCGAGGGCGTATGCCAGGACTTCGCGCACATCGGCCTGAGCATCCTGCGGGGGGCCGGGCTGCCCGCGCGCTACGTCTGCGGCTACATCGAGACCGATCCCGTGCGGCGTGCGGACGGCACGCTCGCGCGGATGGTCGGGGCCGTCGCCACGCACGCGTGGATCGAGGTCATGGTGCCGGGCCGCGTGTGGGTGGCGCTCGATCCCACGAACCGCCAGTGGGTCGGCGAGCGGCATGTGGCGGTGAGCTTTGGCCGCGACTACCGCGACGCCACGCCGCTCCGCGGCACATTCAAAGGGAGCGGAGGGCAGGGGATGAAAGTGCGCGTGCTGATGAAACGCCGTGCGTCGCGCGCGGAGAAGGCGAAGGTTCCCGCATGAGGGTCCGCATCGCCTACCAGACGCAGTACGCCTACGAGGAGGCGGTCACGTTTTCCACGCACCTCTTCCGCCTTTTTCCAAAGCCGGACCGCTCGACCCGCGTGCGCGCGCTGGATTTCCAGACGAATGCCGGCGCGGTCGTGAGCATGCGGCGCGACATTTTCGACAACGAGGTGGCGTCTTGCTTTTACCCCGGCAAGACCGCGCTGCTCGCCGCGTCGCTGTCCATCGAGCTGGAGATCGCGGAGCGCAATGCGTTCGACTTCCTGCTCGCGTCCCACGCGCTGACGCTGCCCTTTGCCTACACGCCGCAGGAGGCGTACGTGCTCGCGCCCTACTGCTCCG
>JANOBH010000489.1:0-2694 GCA_031411535.1 Chthoniobacter sp.
GCGCTGTCGCCGGCGAATCCTGTGCTGGAGCTGAGCTGGCGCGGCGCGGGCGACGTGGCGCAGACGCTGGAGCCGCTCGCGCTCGTGAATGGCATCTACACGATCGACGCGGAAAAGGTGCGCGCGGAGTTTGGCTTCGCCGTCGAGACGCAGCTCGGGAATCTGCCGCTGGCTTTCCGAATCCCGCTGCCGGCGAATGCAAAGGTGCTGCAGGTCACGGGCGATGAACTCGCGAAGTGGGAGGTCGTGAACGGCAAACTGAACATCGCGCTGCAAGCGGGCGAGCGCGCGGCGGCGAAGTTCTGGCTCGCGCTGGAGATGCCGTCGCTGGCCGCCGCGCCCCGCGCGACGCTGGTGCTGACGGTGCCGCGCATCGACGGACTGGCGCGGATGCAGGGCGTGTTTTCGCTCGTCGGCGATGCGGGCGTGACGGTCGAGCAGGTGACGGTGGACGGCGCAGTGCAGCCGACGGAGCGGGCGTGCGATCCGGTGCCGCACTTCGTGGCGAGCTACAAATTCCTCACGCCGCCTGCCGGGCCGCGGGTGACGGTCGAGCGTGTGCAGCCTCGCTTTTCCGCGGACCTCGATGCGCTCGTGGAGTTCCGGCGCGAGGCGATTTTCATCGAGCGCACGCTCACGCTGCACCGGGAGAAGGGCGACGTTTTTTCCACGGCGCTCACGCTGCCCGCGGGCGAGGAATTGCTCGCGGTGCGGAATGCCGACGACTCCGAGCCGGACTGGCGCATGGAAGGCGGCAAGCTGCGCCTGCGGTGGAGCGATCTCGGCGGCAGGAATGCGGACCGTGTTTTCAAAATCCGCACGCGGATCGAACCGGAGAAATGGACGCAGATCGGGGCGGACGGGCTGGCCTTCACGCTCGGCGATGCGCTCATCGACGGCGCGGAGAAGGTGACTGGCTACATCGCGCTGCAGGCCGACGATTCGTTCCGGCTTGAGGCCGAGGCTTCGGAGACGCTGGAGCGTCGCGACGGGCGGACGACGCCCGTGCGCGGTGATTACGCCTGGTTCCGGCGCGCGGAGTTTGCGCTCAAGGTGAAGGTGGCGAAGCGGCCCGGCGAAGTGCTGGCCTCGCTCACCGGCTACGCATTGCCGCTGGAGGGCGTGCTCGATTTGCACGCGCAGATGAATTTCCAGTTCCTCTACTCCGGCGCGCGGTCGGTGCGGATTCGCGTGCCGAAGGCGCTGGCGGCGAACTTCCATTTCGACGGCCCGCAGATCGCCGAGCGCAGCCTCGCGGACGACATCTGGACGATCACTTTCCAAAAGGAGCTGACCGGCGGCTACGCGCTGAAGGTCACCGCGCAGGTGCCGATCGCGGCGGCGAAGGACGCGACGGAATCGCGCTTCACCGTGGCTGTGCCGTTGATCGCTCCGCTCGATGTGGTGCGCGCGAGCGGGGTGTGGGCGGTGGAGGCGAACACGGAAACGGAGATCACTTTCGACGCGAAGGGGATGAACGAACTCGACTCGCTGCTCGCGCCGCGGCTGCCGGATTATCAGCCGCGGCATCGCGTCATCGGCGTCTTCGCGTGGCTCGGCGCGGACTATGCGCTGGCGCTCTCGGGCGTGCGGCACGCGCCGGCGGCGGTGCTCACGAGCGTGGTCGATCGGCTCACGCTCGACACCGTGGTCTCGACGAGCGGGACGGAGCGCAGCCAGGCGGTTTTCCAGGTGCGCACGGCGGGCGCGCAGTATCTCGACGTGCGGCTGCCGGGGAAATCGCGCCTGCTTTCACTCTCCGTGGATGACGCACTCGTGAAGCCCGTGGGCGAGCGCGCCGACCAGGTGCGCGTGCAGCTTCCCGCCCGGCGCGACGCCGCGAGCGCGGTCGCCGTCTCGGTGCTCTACGAGACGCCGAAGGGCGAGTGGCGCGGCTCCGGCGGCTACGAGTCGCGCGCGCCGCAGCTCGCGAAAGACATCCCGATCCTGCGGAGCGAGTGGCGGCTGTATCTGCCGGACGGCTTTGAATACACGGGCGTGGAGAGCAATCTGCGGCTCGATGACAAAGGCGCGGACACGCCTCTCGTTGCGTCGGTCTTCCGCGGCGTGGCCGCGGTGTTTGCGCCGCCGATTTTTGGACGGATTGGCCGGCCGCGCGGCATGGCTGTGAATGAGACGCCGCCGGCATCGGAAACCGAGCCGTTGTCCATCGAGAGCGTGGAAAAGGCCTGGGCGAATCCGGTGCGGCGATTCAACGTGCAAGCGGACGAGTGGGAGCGGGCCAGCCTCGCGAAGATTCAGCGGAAACTGGAGCAGACCATCATTCCGAAGCTGGAGTTTCGGGAGGCGACGATCTCGGAGGCGTTGAGTTTTCTGAGAAGAAAATCGGTCGAGCTGGACCCTGACGAACCGAAGACGGGTGTGAATATCAAAATCGAATTCGATGAGACGCCAGTGGCCGACACGCGGATCACGATTTCGCTTTCCAACATCCCGCTGATCGAGGCGCTGAAATATGTGACCGGGCTGGCGAACCTGAAATTCAAGGTGGAGCCATTTGCGATCGCGATCGTGCCGGCGTCGGTGAATACGGATGTGCTGCTGACGAAAGAGTGGGCGATCCCTCCGAAAGCCGCGGCGAATCTCGAATCCGCGGGAGGAGGGAGAGAATGGCTTATGTTGAACGGTGTTCAGTTCAACGGGGCGGCGAGCGCGCTTTGGATTCGTTCGTCG
>JANOBH010000490.1:0-4495 GCA_031411535.1 Chthoniobacter sp.
GGCGCGACGAGATTGTAGCTGGCCTGCCACTCAAAGCCCTGGGTGACGTAGGCGACCTCGGCGTTGATCTTCGCGGCGGCGGCGGCGTTCAGTTTCCACGTGAGCGTGGGCTTGAGGATATTGTCGTCGCCGAGCGAGGGAAAGATGGGCTGGCCGGGGAGGGAGAACTGCAGCTTGCCGTCCACCTCGATGATCGGTGCCACATTCTGCCCGCCGGGGACGTAGCCGCTGCGGATGATTTTGCCGTTGATGGTCTGGTCGGGCTTGTTCGTCTCGCGGCGGATGAAATCGAGCGTCTTGTTTTCGAAAAACGAGAGGAGCATGGGCTCGGAGACGGGATCATTGCGGTAGTTCTGCTCGAGGATCTGCAGCGCGGCCTTGCCCGCGATGTCGCGCAGGATGACGGAGTCGGCCTCGAGGCGGGCGGTGGCGCCGGCGAAGCTGACGTTGTTGACGCCGGCCTTGAGGTCGATGGCGAGGGTGTCGCGGACGACGGCGAAGCCCTGGTTGTAGATGGTGAGCGCGGGATCGGCTGCGAGGACCGGGGACGCGACGGCGAGGAGGAGTGCGATGGTTTTCATGTTCATGGGAGAAGACGCATGAGAGCAGGGGAATGTTGTCACTCCGATGTAAAAAGATCGTCTGAAAGGTGTGAGGCGGAACTTGCCGCTTGTCGCACCGGAGTCGTCTGGTAGAAGCCGACGCATGTCTGAAACCAAACGATTCCGCGCGGGCGTGCTCTTCGGAGACGAAGTCAAAGAGCTGCTCGATCACGCCAAGGCCACCGGGTTTGCCCTGCCTGCGATCAACTGCATCGGGACCAATTCGGTGAACGCCACGCTGGCCGCGGCCCGCGAGCTGAACTCGCCGACGATGATCCAGTTCTCGAACGGCGGAGCGCAGTTTTTCATCGGCAAAGGGGTGAAGGGCGACAACCAGCTCGGCCCCGTCCTCGGCGGAATCGCGGGCGCGCACTATGTGGATGCGGCGGCGAAGGCGTATGGCGTGCCGGTGGTGCTGAATACCGACCACTGCGCGAAAAAGCTGCTGCCCTGGGTGGACGGGATGCTGGTGGCGAGCGAGGAGCTTTTCGCCAAGACGGGACGGCCGCTCTACAGCTCGCACATGCTCGATCTCTCGGAGGAGCCGCTGCATGAGAATCTGGAGATCTGCGCCAGGTATCTGGAACGCATGACGAAGATGGGGATGACGCTGGAGATCGAACTAGGCGTGACGGGTGGCGAGGAGGATGGGGTGGACAATTCCGACGTGGATGACGCCAAGCTCTACACGCAGCCGACGGAAGTGGCGGAAGCCTACACGACGCTGAGCGCGATCAGCCCGAATTTCACGATCGCGGCCGCGTTCGGCAACGTGCACGGCGTTTACAAACCGGGGAACGTGAAGCTCAAGCCGACGATCCTGAAGGACTCGCAGGACTACATCGAGAAGACGCTCGGCACCGGACCGAAGCCGGTGAACTTCGTCTTCCACGGCGGCTCGGGCTCGACGCGCGAGGAGATCCGCGAGGCGATCAGCTACGGAGCGATCAAGATGAATCTCGACACCGATGTGCAGTGGGCATTCTGGGACGGCGTGCGCGCCTACGAGGCGAAAAATCACGACTGGCTCCAGGGCCAGATCGGCAACCCGAAGGGGCCCGACTCGCCGAACAAGAAGCAGTACGATCCGCGCGTCTGGCTCGGCGCGGCGGAGGATGCGGCGACCAAGCGGCTGCTCACGTCGTTCGAGGATTTGAACTGCGTGAACCGCAACGCCTGATTCATTCTGAACAAATGAAAACGCTCCGTCTTCTCCTCGCCGCCACCGTTGCTTTCGCGTTCGCCTTTTCCGCGGGCGCCGCTGACCGCGCGCCTGCGCTGCCGATCGAGGGTGCGCTGAAAATCGCGAAGGATTATCTGAAGGAGCGTGGCGATTCGCGGGCGATCGTGGCTCTGACGCTGGAAAACGCGACGCTGCGCGGGGATTCCTACTGGTTTGCAAAGTGGGCGACGCCGATTCCCGGCGCGGAGAAGCCGGAGCTGGGGCTGCGGATCGACATGAATGGCGAGATCACGAAGGTCGTCGGCGCCGGGGCACCGCGTCCGCCGGGACAGCAGCGGGTGGGTGCTCGGAATATCCGCTAGGCCGGGGCTTTCGGCGCGCATGGAATTTCTCGCGCCCGCGAAGATCAATCTGTCGCTGCGCGTGCTGGGGCGGCGGGCGGATGGGTTTCACGATCTCGAATCGCTGATGTGCCCGGTGTCGGTCTTCGACACGCTGGACGTGACGCTGCGGGCGGAAGGCGGGCTGGAGTTCATCTGCGATGACCCGACGCTGCCGGCGGGCGACGACAATCTCGTGGTGCGCGCGGCGCGGCTTTTCTGCGACCGGGCGGGGATCGAGCCGCATGCGCGGATCGCGCTCACGAAGCACATCCCGCATGGCGCGGGACTGGGCGGCGGGAGCAGCGATGCGGCGGCGACGCTGCTCGCGCTCGACCGGCTGTTAGCGACGCAGCTTTCGCTCGAAACGCTGGCGGCGATGGCGGCGGAACTCGGATCGGACGTCCCGTTTTTCATCTACCAAAGCGCGGCCGTGATCCGCGGGCGGGGCGAGCGCGTGGAGCCGGTCGCGTTTCCGCACGCGCTGCCGCTGCTGCTGATCAAGCCGCCGTTCGGGGTGCCGACGCCGTGGGCCTATTCGCGATGGAAGGATGCGCGCGAAATCCCCAACGTGCCGTACGCGGCGCAGACGTTTCCGTGGGGCGAGTTGGTGAATGATCTGGAGCGGCCGGTTTTCGAGAAGCACATCTTCCTCGCCGACCTGAAGCGCTGGCTGCTGGCCCAGCCGGAGGCAGCGGGAGCGCTGATGAGCGGGAGCGGGGCGACGGTTTTCGCGGTGCTGCGCTCGAAGGAAGACGCCGCATCGCTCGGCGAGCGCGTGGCGCAGGAGTTTGGCCCGGACCTGTGGCTGTGCGCGTGCGAGACGCTGGGCTGACGCGCGCCCGGTTGCGCGCCGCTAGACGCCGGCGCGGTCGAGGAGGGAGCCGAGGACTTTCGTGGCTTCGAAATACTCCGCGGCAACTTCGTAGGCGGCGCGGCAGTGGGCGGGGTAGTCGGCGTTGATGGCGCGGACGGCTTCGGGGATTTCGTCGAGCGTGCGAAAGGCGAAGAGGCCGCGGTTCTCGCCGTAGTGCCGCGTGAAGCCGGTCTCCTGCGTGATCGCGGGGCGGCCGGCGGCGAGGTAGCAGGCTGTCCGGTCGCTGAACCATCCGGTGTTGAGGCGGACATACTGGTCTTTCGCGACGGTAAACTCGCCTTTCGAGTCCTGGAGATAGCGGCGGTAAAGATCGTGATCGATGCTCATCTGGTCCGGGCTGGTGAAGCGCCAGCCTTGCGCCAGCAGGCGTTCGCGGGTGGCGGCGTCCTTGATGTCCGTGGCGAGTTCGAAGGTCTCGCCGCTGCGCGCGGGGGCTTCGACGAACTTCAGAAACTCGAGCGACTTGCTCCACAGGTATTTGTCGCCGCGCCTCTCGATGTCTTTGATGCCGCCGGTGTTCCAGTTTGCGACGGAGGTGAAAACGGCGCCGCCCGGCGGAGGCGCGTCGGTTTTCCAAAAGTCCGTCACCACCGGCTGACGCGTGGGCAGCCATTGGAACTGGTGCGTCGGGATCGGCGCCTCGGTGCCGATGTTTTCGCCGAAGGTGAAAAGCGCCTGGTGCCGCGAGAGATATTCGATGGGGCCGGGCTCGCCCTTATCGACGCGGATCTGCTCCACGCCGGGATCGCTTTCGACGTAGAGGATGCGCTCGCATTGGCGGACGTCGTCGTTGAGTTCCTGGGTGCCGCAAACGTTGAGGATGGCGTCGGCGGTGCGGTAGAGATCGAGCAGTTTTTCGCGCGTGAGACCGTGGCACGGATCGCCCGGCAGATAGCGCGCGCAAAAGGCCCAGCGGTCCTCGAAGCCAAACTGCTTCCCGAGCCGCGCGAGCGTTTCGAGGGCGTAAGAGTAGTCGTTGCTGACCTCGTAGGTCGTCGGGTTGTATGGCAGCCGCGCCGAGTCTTCCACATACCACACCTCGTGCCCCAGCCGCAGCAGCCCGACGATGTAATGGATGTGCTGCCAGACCACGCCCGCAATCGGGATGCTGGCCATGAAGCCCATGACGACGATGCGTTTTCGATTCATTCGCCTGTAGCCTAGCGCACCCGCGCGGTGCGGCGGAAAGCAAATTGCCTCGGTGGCCTGGCTCGTCAATCAGGCCGCCTGCAATTCGCGGACATGCGCGACGTCGCGGCGGGCGATGGGGCGGAGTTGGGTCGGCAGCAGCGTTGTCACCGCGATCTTTTCGCCAGCCAGGGTCATAAACTCGACTTCGTTGCCAGCCCCGCCGTCGTGAATGTGAACGACCGTCCCGATGTCACCGGCTTCGAGCCCTTTTTCCGGCAGGTTTTGCGTGAGCACCACGCAGTCGTGTTCTTTGATCATAACG
>JANOBH010000491.1:0-2770 GCA_031411535.1 Chthoniobacter sp.
GTGTGATTCCAGTTGGTGACTTTGAAGTCGGTGCGCTTGCGCTCGCCGACGAGGTCGAAGCTGTCGCCGATGTAGAGCCGGATGAGTTCGTCCTTGGGCGTGTGGTCGATGTTGTTTTCGCCGACGAACTCGAGCTGGCGGTCCTCGTCCTGCGCGTAAAAACGCACGCGGCCTTTCGGCAGCGGGATGCCGAGCTTGTTGGCCTCGCTGTTCTTGAACTCGCGATAGACGGCGACTTTTTTGCTGCTCGTGCTGTCGTATTCCTCGCCCTTTTCCACGGTCTCGCCCGGCGCCCAGCCCTCTTCCTTCATGATCGGGTCGTAGATGAAAAGGCGCGTGGCTTTGACCTCGGTGGCGCGGATGAACTCGACCTGCTTGGTCTCCTTGTCGCGCAGCGTGGCCGGACGCGCGAGGGTGTAGAGGTGGAATTCGTCGAAGGCTTTTTCGGTGACGACGGGGGCGGCGACTGCCTCAAACGCGAGGCCGGCCATCGCACTGAGGGGCGCGGCCGGGGCCGGGGGCTCCACTTTGTTCACATTGCCCGCCATGAGTTTGATCTTCGCGTTCGCAAAGGTCGCGCCGCATTCGTTTTTCATGGTGATCCAGCCGACGAGGTCGATCACGTCATTGGCGTCGGGCGCGACGATGTTATAGCTGGCTTCCCATGTGAGGCCGGCGGTGATGTACGCCAGTTCGGCGTCGAGCTTCGCGGCGGCGGGCGCGTTCAGTTTCCATGAAAGCGCGGGCTTGAGCTGGGTGTCGTCGCCGAGCGTGGGAAAGCGCGGCTCGCCGGGGAGCGAGAATTGCAGTTTGCCATCCACCTCGATGATCGGCTGCACGCTTTCGCCGCCGGGCACGTAGCCGCTGCGGATGACTTTTCCGGCGATCGTGGCGTCGGGCTTCTGCGGTTCCTGACGGATGAAGTTCAGGGTCTTTCCCTCGAAAAGGGAGAGCAGCAGCTCCTGCGAGACCGGGTCGTTGCGGTAGTTTTGCTCCAGGATTTGCAGCGCCACCTTACCGCTCGGGTCGCGCAGGATCACGGAGTCGGCCTCGACCTGCGCGGTGACGCCGGCGAAGCGCGCGTCATTGACGCCGGCTTTCAGCTCCAGCGGCACGGTGTCGCGGATGACGGCGAAGTTCTGGTTGTAGATCGTGATCGCGGGGTCGGCGGCGCGGGCGGTGATGGCCGTGGCGAGGATGAGGGCGGCGATGCGGGTGGTGGTGTTCATGGTGGGAGGGAGGCGAATCAGCTTGGCGAAAAGGTTTGAGGGTATCCGGGCTTATCAATCCTGACCCCGAAACTGGAAGGAACCGGTGGTGAGATCGATCACTCCAAACTGACTCGAATTGAAGTTAATCGCGATGGCCGGTTTGGTGACTTTTTCTGCAAACTTGAAATACGTGATGACCGGTTTGGAGAGGCGGTAAGGCCAGAGGTTGGCGTCGTTGAATGGATCACGGTGCCAGAGAATCTTGCCGTCGGGATCGATCGCGGAAACGTGCCGCCCATCGGACTCAAGATAGTAGGTGATCCGGGTTTTGGCATCGATCAGCGCCTTGGGCTCGACGGTCTCGTCGTCGTTTATCCGCCAGCGAACCGTGTTCGGAATGACAATGCCGAAGCGGTTGAGTTCCGTATGAATCGAGTAGGCGGCCAGACTGTCGTCAATCTTCCTTGCTCGCTGGTAGAGACTTTGCAGTGCGGCGACATGTTGCTTTCTGGTTTCGCCGTCGGCGGGGGAGGACTGAATGTCGGTGCGTGCCGCTGCCAGCTTGCGATATCCGACATGGATTTCGGTGCCTTCACGTTGACCGGCGATTTGGGCTGCGGATGGACTGTCGGCGGCGAGAGCAAAGGTGCCGAAGGCGATGGCGGGAAAACCAAGGCAGAGTGCTATCGTTTTCACGGGAGATCAGGCAGCGCCTACCAGGTGTAGTGGACCTTGTAGGTCACGATCTTCTCTTCGTCGGGCTTGAGCTGGACTTTGAATTCGATGGTCTGCGCGTCGGTTTTCTCGAATTCCATGCTCTTCTCTTTCACGGTCCAGTTGTTCCAGCGGTAGAGGTGCTCGACGACGCGGATCTCCACGGCCTCTTTCTTCCGGTTGCGGACTTTGATCTCAAAGGTCTCGTCGGCCATGTGCTCGGCGTTGCTCACCTTGAAGTCGGTGCGCTTGCGCTCGCCCACGAGGTCGAAGCTGTTGCCGATGAAGAGCCGGACGAGTTCGTTTTTCGCCGTGTGGTCGATGTTGTTTTCGCCGACGAATTCGAGCTGGCGGTCCTCGTCCTGGGAGTAAAAGCGGACGCGGCCTTTGGGCAGCGGGATGCCGAGCTTGTTGGCCTCGGAGTTCTTGAACTCCCGATAGACGTTCACCTTCTTGTTCGACTGCGTGCCGTAGCCGGGGTTTTCTCCGATGTTCATTCCCACGCGCCAGCCGCCGATGGCTGCGCCGTCGTAGATGTAGAGGCGCTCGGCGCGCACCCCGGTGGCGCGGACGAACTCGACCTGCTTGGTCTCCTTGTCGCGGAGCGTGGCGGGGTTCGCGAGGGTGTAGAGGTGGAATTCGTCGAAGGCTTTTTCAGTGACGACCGGGGCAGGTGCGGCGTCCGAAAACATCGCGGCTTTTGCCATAGTCCTCATGGGAACCGGCGATGGCTGCACCTTGTTCACGTCGCCGGCCATGAGCTTGATCTTCGCGTTTTGAAAGGCGGTGCCGCTGTCGTTTTTCATCGTGATCCAGCCGACGAAATCCACGAGGTCGCCTTTCTC
>JANOBH010000492.1:0-4550 GCA_031411535.1 Chthoniobacter sp.
GTAGAGATAGTTGAGGTGCTGGCAGAGGCGTTTCAGGCCGTCGTGCATCGGCTCGCCGCAGAGATGCCAGTCGAGCGATTTGTCGTGCGACCACTCGTTCCACTGGCCGAATTCGCCGCCCATGAAGAGCAGCTTTTTGCCCGGATGCGCGAACATCCAGCCGTAAAACATCCGGAGATTCGCGAACTTCTGCCACGCGTCGCCGGGCATTTTGGAAAGGAGTGAGCCTTTGCCGTGGACGACTTCATCGTGGCTGAGGACGAGGACGAAATGCTCGTGAAAGGCGTAGAGCAGGCTGAAGGTGATCGCGCCGTGGTGAAAGCGGCGGTAGACCGGATCGAGGGACATGTAATCGAGGAAGTCATGCATCCAGCCCATGTTCCATTTGAAGCCGAAGCCGAGTCCGCCGAGGTAGGTCGGGCGCGAGACGCCGGGCCACGCAGTGCTTTCCTCCGCGATGGTGACGATGCCGGGAAAGCGCTCGTAACAGACTTCGTTGAAGCGTTTCAGGAAGTAGATCGCGTCGAGGTTTTCGCGACCGCCGTAGATATTCGGGATCCACTCGCCGGGCTGGCGCGAGTAGTCGAGGTAGAGCATCGAGGCCACGGCATCCACGCGCAGGCCGTCGATGTGATATTCGTCGAGCCAGAAGAGCGCATTCGCGATGAGGAAATTGCGGACCTCGTTGCGTCCGAAATTGAAGATCAGCGTGCCCCAGTCCATGTGCTCGCCGAGCCGCGGATCGGCATGCTCGTAGAGATCGGTGCCGTCGAATTCCGCGAGGCCGTGGACGTCCTTTGGGAAGTGGCCGGGCACCCAGTCGAGGATGATGCCGATGCCCGCCTGATGGCAGCGGTCCACGAAGTAGCGAAACTCGTCCGGGTTTCCAAAGCGCGAGGTCGGCGCGAAATAGCCCGTGACCTGATAGCCCCATGAGCCCTCGAACGGATGCTCGGCGACGGGCATCAGCTCGATGTGCGTGTAGCCCATGACGATGACGTAAGGCAGCAGCGTATCCGCGAGTTCGCGATAGCTGAGAAAGCGGTTGCCCTCGTCCGCCTTTCGCTGCCATGAGCCGAGATGCACCTCGTAGATGCTCATTGGCGTGCGGTGCCACTCCTTCGCGCTCCGGGCCTTCATCCACTCCGCGTCGCTCCACGCGTAGCGCTTCAGGTCGAAAACGAGCGACGATGTCGCCGTGCCGTGCTGTCCGAAAAAGGCGAACGGATCGCTTTTCAAAACGACTGCGCCATGCGCCTGCTTCACCTCAAATTTGTAGTGCGCTCCCTCGGCGACGCCCGGCATGAAAATCTCCCACACCCCGCAGCCGAGCAGCTTTCGCATCGGATTGCGCCGTCCGTCCCAGCCGTTGAATTCTCCGACCACGCTCACCCGCTGCGCATTTGGTGCCCACACGTGGAAGGACGTCCCGGCCACGCCATCGACCTCGCGCAGATGGGCGCCCAGCTTTTCGTAGAGCTGCCAGTGCTGCCCCTCGCTGAACAGGTGCAGATCGACCTCTCCGAGCAGCACGCCGATCGAGTAAGGATCGCGCTCCGTCCACTGCTGGCCGTCGTGAGCGGTGAAATCGAGCGTGTAGGGAAAGCGCTCGTCGGCGCCTTCGAGCACGGCTTCAAAAAAACCGTCGGGATGGACCTGCAGCGCCGGATAGCTCGCGCCCGATGGCCGCATATCACGGACGGTCACCGCCCGCGCATCGGGCCGAAAGACCCGCACCACCAGTTTTTCACCCGCCTGATGCATTCCGAGCACGCCAAAGGGATCGCCGTGAGACGCGCCGAGGATCGCGTGGATGGCGCCGTCGTCGATGGTGGGAGTGGAGTCGATGATCTTCATATGCGTCAGGGGTTTTCAGCAGTTTGGTTTTCCAAGAGGAGCGGCGCGAGGAAATTGCGGTACACCGCCGGCCACGCGTACTGCCGCCGCACCTGGTTGCGCGCCTGCCAGGACTCGAGCATGCCGAGCTGCGCGGCGATTTTCAGCGCGATCTGCGCCGGCGCCGCATCGAGTTCGAAATGCATCACGCCATGCGTGAGCAGCGTGTCCAACGGCTCGATCGCCGCGCAGAAAATCGGCAGCCGGTGCAGCGCCGCCTCGAGGATCGGCAGGCCGAATCCCTCCTGCCGGCTCGGGAAAAACAGCGCATCCGCCAGCGCGAAGAGACTCGCGAGATCGCGCTCCTCCACCGGCCCCGCGTCGTGCAGAAAGAGCGCGTCGTCCTCCAGCCCCAGTTCCGCGCGCAGCGCCAGCAGCTCCGCCGCGTAATCGCGCGAGACCGCGTTCTGCGCGTCCGGCGGCCCCGTCACCACATACGCGCACGAGCGGCCCGCCGCCCGCAGCGCCGCCGTCACCCGCAGCCCCAGCTCCACGTTTTTCCGCCGCAGCAGCCGCGTCGGGTGCAGCAGCACGATCTCGCGCTCCAGCAGGTGATGCCGCCGCGCCAGCGCCGCCACCGGCTCCGTCAGCCCCAGCAGCCGCGAGGGATCCAGCCCGTTCGGGATCACCCGGCAGCGCGCGCCCGTCAGCTCCTCCCACTGCCGCCGCCGCAGGTCCGACACCGCCACAAATCCGTAGCGCGGATGCGCCCGGCTCAGCAGCGTCCACGGCGCCTCATGGTGCGACGCCACATCATAGTCCGGATTGCACGCCGCGATGTCGTGCAGCCACGCGATGAACCGCACCGCCCGCAGCCGGTCCGCCACGCGCCACAGCGCCGCCGTCAGCCCGAGGTGGAAAGGCATCGTCGCCACATTGTGCAGAAAGACCACGTCCTGCCCGGCCAGCCGCTCCTCCAGCACCGGCGCCAGCTCCGCGGCATCGCGCGTGTCCGGCAGCAGCGCCACGCGCACCCTCGGATCGCCACTCACGCCCTGGTCGCAGATCACCGTCACCTCATGCCCGTGCTCCGCGAAAAGCCGCGCCTGCTCCGCCATCACGATCTCGACCCCGCCGATCACCGGCGAGTAGGTGTAATGCACGAGCGCGATTTTCAAGCGACCCGGTTTGGCCCGGCCACTGCTCCCCCAGCAAGCATGAAATACCTTTTCCTCCTCGCAGCCGTGGCCGCCGCCTACTTCGTCCTCGCGCGAAACACCCCGGCCGTCGCCGTCGCAGGAGCCGTCACCGCCAGCGAGGCCGCCCCGCTTTCCACCGGCCCACGCGCCCCGGCCGCGGCCCCCGCGGAAGCCCGCACCAATGCCCTCAAATCCCCGATCGACCGCACCCACGCCGTCCTCGAGCAGGTCAAGCCGCGCAACGGGGCAGGGGAGTTCTGAGGCTTTGCTACTTTACGAACGCCGCGAAAATCCGGTTCGCTTCCTCCAGCGTCTCCTTGCTGCCGACGTCGAACCAGGTCCCCGGCACATTCCATGTCTGCACGGGCGTGCGCTGATAGAGCCATTGCACGAAACGTCCCGGCTGATCGGGGTTGTTACCCGCGGCGAGATAGGTCGGGATCGTGGCGACCGTCGCCGCCGGGTAGTAGTAGAGCGCGATGCCGATGAGCGTGCTTTTCGGCTCCGCCGGCTTTTCCTCAAAGCTGCTGATCTCACCTGAGTCGTTGATCGCGACGACGCCGTATTTTTTCGCCTCCTCCAGCGAGCCCACGTCATAGAGCGCGAGCACAGGCTGGTCTTTTTCGCGGCAGAATTTCCCGAATTCCTCGAGCGACTGGTTAAAGAGATTGTCGCCCGCGACCACGATGAGGTCGCTCTTGTCGAGGCCCGCGCGGGCGATGCAGAGATTGATGTCCCCAATGGCGCCGAGCTTGTCCGCGTCGCCGGTGGAGCCGTCATTGATGATCTCAAACGCGAGCTTTGCGTGCGTCTGGTTGTAGCTGTCCGCCCACGCCTGGAAGTCGGCGGCGAACTTGCTGTTTGTCACCACGTACACCTTCTCGATCCCCTCGATCGGCGCGAGATTGTCGATCACCCATTCCATCATCGGCTTGCCCGCCACATCCAGCAGCGGCTTGGCTTTCGTGAGCGTCAGCGGATAAAGGCGGGTGGCGTAACCGGCGGCGAGGATGAGGATATTCATGCGGGCGCGTTTCTGCCGGGCGCGGGAAAAAAGTGAAAGGGCAAAGTGCGTCCGCCCCAATAGTCCCCGGCGGGCTCAAATACTTCTTGAGCCCTCGCGAGGCATCGCTACTTTCGCGGCTCCCAATTCCGGCACGGGTGCAAGGACGAGTAGCTCAATTGGCAGAGCAAGCGACTCTTAATCGCTAGGTTGAGGGTTCGATTCCCTCCTCGTCCACCCCCGCTGAATTCCAGCGGGCTGCGATTTAGAATCGCCCGAAAACGTGCCACTCCACCGACCTCAAGTCTGGATTTTGCTAGCGTTGGCATTGTGCAAAAATCAATACTTCGGCCATGACCAAGCGGCTCTTTGCTGACAAATGGGGCCCGGCGGCCATCGCGACCTTTCTGAACCCTCCGTTCCTCGCCGTGAAATGGGCAATGCCCCTGGTGCTCGCCGGTGCGTTCCTCTCGGCTGGCGCGGAGGAACCGGTCCGGCCTGAACCGGACGGG
>JANOBH010000493.1:0-7182 GCA_031411535.1 Chthoniobacter sp.
TGGCAGATCGGCGGTCGCGCGACCTACGCGCTGGAGGGGAGCGTCTTCATCGCCGGCGCCGTGGTCCAGTGGCTGCGCGACGGGCTGGGCATCATCCGCACCACTGGCGAGATCGAGGCCCTCGCCGCCAGCGTGCCGGACGCCGGCGGCGTGACCTTTGTGCCGGCCTTCGCCGGGCTCGGGGCGCCGCACTGGGATCCGCACGCGCGCGGCACGATCAGCGGCCTGACGCGCGGCTCGTCCGCCGGGCACATCGCCCGCGCCGCGATCGAGAGCATCGCCTTTCAAACCGCCGACGTCCTCGACGCGATGCGGGCCGACTCGAGCATCGCCGTCCGCGAGCTCCGGGCGGACGGAGGCGCGGCGCGAAACGACCTGCTGCTGCAGTTTCAGGCCGACCTCATCGGGGTGCCCGTCGTGCGCTCGGCGGTCGCCGAGACGACGGCGCTCGGTGCCGCGTATCTCGCCGGGCTCGCGGCGGGAGTGTGGAGGGAGGAGAGCGAGATCGCCGCGCATTGGCGGGCGGAGCGGATTTTCGAGCCGCGCATGGAGTATTCGCAGCGGGAGGCGCTGACCGGCGGATGGCGGGAGGCTTTGTCCCGCGTAAGGGGTTTCCGGTAGCCAAATCAAAAACCGCCCGGTAGCTTCCCCGCCGCGATTACTTTCCACCCCATGAAAAGCCCCACTCATCTTCTCGTGCTTTGCAGTTTAGCCCTGCTGATCACGGTGTCCGGTTGCGTGCAGAATCAGAATCCGCGCTACGTCCGCGGCAGCTACCGCTCGGTGCCGCGCAGCCCGTACATCGGCTCGCCGGAGTGGATCACCTGGGTCGATCACAAGGTGGACACCCGCTATGCGAATGGCAACCGGCCCGACCCCGGCAGCCAGGAATGGTACGCCATCGTCGATCACGTCGTCTTCTCCGACTTTCAAAAGGACTACTACCGCGGCGTGTATCGCGACCAGTACCGCGAAGACTACCGGCGGAATTTCGGGACGGACGGCGGCTACGGCAGCCGGCGGAATTACGGGACGGACCCCGGCAACGGCAACGGCCGGAACTACGCGTCCAATTACACCGGCCCGGCCCGATTTGACTCCCGGGGCGGCTCCTACCGCGGGGATGGCAAGCGCTACCGGATCGGCACCGTCGAGTGGAAGCGCGCCGTCGATGCCGAGATTCTCAGCGGACGCGTGCCTCCTCCTCCGCCGCGCTCGGACCCTTGGGATACGCCCCTCGTGCCGACTTCCGACCGCTAGTCGCGGAAGACAATCGCGCGCCGGCCGTGCATGAGCACGCGGTCGGCGAGATGCCAGCGCACACTCCGCGAGAGGGCGAGCCGCTCGCAATCCCGCCCCAGCCGCATGAGATCCTGCGGCGTGTGGAAGTGCTCCACGCGGATGACCTCCTGGTCGATGATCGGCCCCGCATCGAGTTCCGCCGTCGCGTAGTGGCAGGTCGCGCCGATGAGCTTCACTCCCCGCTCGTAGGCGCGCTCGTAGGGATTCGCGCCGACGAATGACGGCAGAAACGAGTGGTGGATATTCATGATCCTCCCGTGAAACTCGGCGCACAGCTCCGCCGGAATGATCTGCATGTAGCGTGCGAGCACGATCAGATCGGGCTGGGTGCGGCGGAAAACTTCCGCGATCTGCGCAAAGGCGGTCTCCCGACTTTCGGCTGTCACCGGGATGCAGCGGAATTTCAGCCGCTCACGCTCCGCCATCAGGCGCAGGTCTTCGTGATTGGAAATGACGCACGCGATGTCGAAGGCCAGTTCGCCCGAGCGCCAGCGCCAGAGCAGGTCCGCGAGGCAGTGCCCGAGCTTGCTCACCATGAGCACCACTTTCATCCGGTTCTGCGCCGCGCGGAGCGTCCACTCCGCATCGAGATCGGTGGCGATCGGCGTGAAAGCCGCGCGCAGCGAGCCGAGATCGCCGCCGAGCGTTTCCGAGTCGATCGCCATGCGCGCGAAGAACCAGCCCGTCGCCGGGTCGGTGAACTGATGCACCTCCAGGAGATTGCCGCCGTTTTGCGCGACGAAACCGGACAGGCGGGAGAGGAGGCCGACGCGGTCGGCGCAACTGAGCTTAAGGATGGTCGTGGGCATGAGCAGGGGAATGACGAATGACGAAAACCGAACGAAGTCCCAAGCCTAGAGATCGTCTCGACGCGCGCCGCCGACTCGGGCATTCATCCTCAGTTCACTCGTCATTCCTCATTCCCACTATGGCCGTCTCCTCCACCATGCTCCCGCTCGGCACCTCGGCGCCGGATTTTTCACTGCCCGACGTGACCGATGGACGCACCGTCTCGCCCGCGGATTTCGCGGAGCGAAAGGCGCTGCTCGTCATGTTTCTTTGCGCTCATTGCCCGTACGTCGTGCATGTGCAGGCGGAGCTGGCGCGGCTCGCGCGGGATTACGCTGGGAAGAATGTCGGGATCGTCGCCATCACCGCGAATGACGCCGTGCAATATCCGCAGGACGCGCCCGCTCCGACTGCGGCGATGGCGCGCGCGGCCGGATTCACCTTCCCGTTTTTGCATGACGAAACGCAGGCCGTGGCCAAAGCGTACAGCGCCGCTTGCACGCCGGATTTTTTCCTCTTCGACGCGGCCCGCCGTCTCGTCTATCGCGGCCAGCTCGACGGCTCTCGGCCAGGCCGCGGCGCGCCGGACGGCGCGGACCTCCGCTCTGCACTCGACGCAGTGCTTGCAGACCAGCCCGTGAGCGCGGACCAGAAGCCGAGCATCGGCTGCAACATCAAGTGGAAGCCGGGCAACGAGCCGGGATATTTCTAGAGCGAGTGCCCGAAAAACCATTCCGTTAATCTGGTTAAATTCCGTTAATTCCGTCGGAAAAAACAAAAACGGAATTAACGGGATTTGACCAGATTGACGGGATTAAAAGCGGGAAATGACTTTTGGCAGACACGCTATTCGCCGACTGAAGGGAAAACTGGAATTCCGGGTGGAGTGTGTTCCAGTGAACACATGTCGTTTCAGCCGCAAAACCCATCGTCCGCCGGGCGCGGCTCCGCCTCGAATCCGCACAACCGTTTTCAAAAACTCTCCGTCGAGCTGGAGCCCGAGGCGCTCGTGGATGAGGACGGCGAGCCGCTCCGCCCGCGCACCCAGTTCCTTCGCGACGACTCGCAGTCGGTCATCTCCTTCAACGACTCGCCCGACATCCCCTTCCGCGCCGGCCTGAACCCCTACCGCGGCTGCGAGCACGGCTGCGCCTACTGCTTCGCGCGGCCCTACCACGAGTATCTCGGCTTCTCCGCGGGACTCGATTTCGAGACAAAGATCGTGGTGAAGGAAAACGCGCCCGAGCTGCTCCGGCGCGAGCTTTCAAAGAAAGGCTGGAAGCCGCAGCCCATCGCCATGAGCGCGATCAGCGACTGCTACCAGCCGGTCGAGCGCCGGCTCCAGCTCACGCGCCGCTGCCTCGCGGTGCTGGCGGAGTTTCGCAATCCCGTCGGCATCATCACGAAGAACCATCTCGTCACGCGCGACATCGAGCATCTCGCCGAGCTGGCGAGCCACGGCGCTGCGCACGTCTGCATCTCGCTTACCACGCTCGACGGCGCGCTTGCGAAAACGCTGGAGCCGCGCGCCTCGCCGCCCGGCCGGCGGCTGGCGGCCATCAAGGAGCTGACCACCGCCGGCGTCCCGGTCATCGCGCTCACCGCGCCGATCATCCCCGGCCTGAATGACCACGAAATCCCCGACCTGCTCGACGCCGCCGCGCGTGCCGGAGCGCGCACCGCCGGCTACACCATCGTGCGCCTGCCTTTTGCAGTCGCGCCGCTTTTCACCGAGTGGCTGGAGCGCCACGCGCCCGGCCACCGGGACAAGGTCCTCGGCCGCATCGAGTCCATGCGCGGCGGCAGGCTGAACGACCCGAAGTTCGGCTCACGGATGAAAGGGGAGGGGATTTTTGCGGAGCAGATCCGGGCGCTCTTCGCGCTCGCGAAACGCAAGGCCGGGTTCCGCGGCGAACTGCCCGGGTTGTCCGCCGCCGCCTTCCGCGTGCCCACCGCGCAGCTCCCGCTCTTTTGAAATCTGCCTCGCTTTGGATGAGCTTGGCGGCGCACAAAAGAGCACCGGGAAAAAGACTTCAATGCGTGACTCCCGACAGTCCGCCAAACCGGGGCTGCGGCAGGAGTCGTCGCCGCTTTCCTTTTTGCCGGGGCGCGTTACGCTTTGCGCCCTGTTTTGAGCCAACCGACCACCCTTTCCACCTCGCAGAACGCGGCCGCCAAAGCCGCGGCCCTCGCACGGCTGCGCCGCTTCCGGCCTTTCCGCTTCGTCCTCATCCTCGTCGTCCTCGCGCTGCTCTCGCTCCTCCATCCGGACTGCTTTCGCTTTGCCGTGCGGCAGTTCGTCCGCTTCGAGGCGTGGCGGAACGGCGTGGACGCGCAGCTCGGCAGCGTCGGCGGCAGCCTTTTCGAGCCGGTCGTCCTGCGCTCCTCGGTCTGGTCTTACGAGGGTGAAAGCGGTCCCGTCACCCGGTGCGAGATCGAAAGTGCGACCGCGACTTTTTCCTGGCGCAATCTGCTCCCGCGCAGCTCCGGGCGATGGTTCCAACGTCTCACGCTGGAAGGCGTGACGTGCAAGACGCGCCTGCCGGCGACCGTGGAATCGGCTGCGCAGCCCGGCGCTTTCCGGCTCCACATCCCGCGTCCGGGCGGGCGCTGGCTGGCTGCGCCTGAGCGCCTGGAGGCGGTGGATGTCGATTTCATCGTCGAGGGCGACGGCCACTATGTGCGCTTCCTCCAGGGCACCCTCACGCTGAGCGATGTCGAGGCGGGCGCGATCAGCGCAGGGCAGATCATCGTCAGGCAGCCGTGGCTCACGCGCACATTCCGCGATGTCGCTGGCACCACGGCCATCCACGACCGCACGCTGCAGGTGGCCGGCCTCACGCTCGAACCCGGCGTGGAGGTGCTGGATTTTTCGACATCGCTCAATGACTTTGCGCGCGGGCAGATGAAGTTCACCGCGGAGCTGGCGGCCTTTGGCGGCAAGCTGCGCGCGGACGTGCAGGCCCTGCCGCAGGAGCCGCAGTTCTCGATCTACGTCGCGGTTCCGTTTTCGCAGATCGACGTGGCGAAACTGGCCGCTTTTCTCGGCGTCTCGGACGCCGCCGGAGGTACGATCAAGGCCGGCCGTTTCACCTTCAGCGGGCCGCCGCAGGAGTTTGCGAAAGCGAGCGCGGAATTGAGGTTCGAGGCCGCCAATTTCCAGTGGGAGACGCGCCAGTGGGATTCGCTGGTGCTCGGCGCGAAGCTGCTCGACGGGCGCATCCAGGTGCCGGAGCTCGCTCTCGCGCAGGGGCAAAACCGTCTGAATCTGTCTGGCGACATGGCGCTGCCGATGCCGGGCGTCGCGTGGTGGAAGTCTGAGTTTTCCTGCGACATCTCGGCGAAGATCGACAACCTGACGATGCTCTCCGCGCTGGTCCTGCCGGAGTTTCAGTACGCTGCGGGCCGCGCCACGATCGACGGCTCGGTCCGCGGAAAGGACCAGCAGTTCAACGGGCGGATCAATGTCACCGGCTCGGCCCTCCGCTGGCACGATGCGCCCATCGAGAAACTTTCGGCGAGCGTGAAGCTCAACGGCAACGAGTATCAGATCACCGACGTCTCGCTCTTCAACGGCGCGGATTACATCAACGGCACCGGCGTCGTGAACATCGTCGGCGACAAGCAGTACTGGGGTGAGATCCGCGCGTCCGTCGCCGATCTCGGCCAGTACGCGGCCATCCTGCAAAAACCCTTCGTCCCGGAGCCGCTGGCCGGCGGCGCGCGGATCGACTGGAGCGGTGAGGGCTCGGCGAAAGGGCATAGCGGCAAGTTCCTCGCACGGCTCAGAAAAGTCCGCTCGCTCGGCGCGACCGCCTCGCGGCTTCACCCGATCAATGCCGACTTCGAGGCGACCTACTCGAATGGAGGCATGGTCTTCTCCACGTTTTCGCTTTCCGACGACAACTCGGCTTTCACCGCCCAGGTCGGAGTGGTGAACAAAGCCGTCTCGCTGCGCGGCATCCGCCTGATGCACCGGAAGGCGCTCCGCCTGGAGGGCGACGCGCTGCTGCCGCTCGACGTATGGAACGCCTGGCCGAACACGTCGCTTGCGACGCTGCTCGACGATCAGACGGTCAGCAAAGTCAGCCTCACCGCCTACGACCTCAGCCTCCACGATACGGCACAGCTCACCGGGCTGGTCTTTCCGATCGCCGGCATCGTGCGTGGAAATGTGTCCGCCGAAGGCCCGCTCGGCGCGCTCAAGACCAGTGGCGGTCTGACGCTGACCGGCGGGCGCCTGCCGCTCGGCTGGAGCGGAGTCGCGCTCACCGGGGTGGAGGGCGAGGTCGCATTCGACGGTCAGACGCTGCGTGTCGAAATGCTCACCGGACGGCATCCGACCGGCGATCTCACCGCGCGCGGCGAAATTGATTTCACGAACCTCCACGACCCGTCGCTCAAGCTCGGAGTCACCAGCGCAAAGAGCGGCGTGCGCCTGTTTCCCGCGGAGGAGGGCCGCGGGGGAATCGTGGCCGACGCGACCCTCGCACTCCGGGTGACCGGCCCCCTCAGCGCGGCCACGGTGAGCGGCGACGCGACGATCATGGCGGCGTCTGCCGAGGGCTTCGACCGGGCGCAGGTGGAGGGATGGCTTGCTGGCGATGTGGCGTGCGAATTGCCGCCGGTGCTGGCGCTAACGGGCGGAGCGGCGAGCGCATGGCGGTTCGACGTGCGCGGCAGCGCCGGGGGCGTCCGGCTTTTCGGTGAGGCGATGTCCGCCGATGTACGGCTGACCGGCACCGGTGCGGAGCCCGCGATGGTCGGCAGCGTGAGATTCACACCCGGCGGCGGCAGCGGCTTTCGCGCCGGCGGCGGGCAGCTCGATGTGCGGCAGGCGACGGTTGAATTTCGGGACGGCTTCCCGGCGAGTCCGCTGGTCTCCATCGAGGCGCTCGGCGCGGTCGCCGGGGAAGGCTTCTCGATCCGGCTGACGGGCACGCTGCAGGACCCGATGCGCGTCTTCGTCTGCAATCCTCCGCTGACCGGGACGGTGATCCGCCGTGCGCTCAGCGGCGAGACGGCGGCGCGTTATTTTTCCGGCGAGAACCGGTTCTCGCTGCTTGTGCCGGCGGAGTTGCGCGAGGGCGT
>JANOBH010000494.1:0-1720 GCA_031411535.1 Chthoniobacter sp.
AGGCCCCAGCCGTATTTCGTCCCGTGCTGGCCGTAGGTGTCATTTTGGAAAAATCCCACCGGCAGATCGCCGGTCTGCGGCGTGGTGAGGAATTTCAGCGCGTCGGCGCTCAGGTAGCGGCGGCCATCGAGCGTGCCGCCTGCGAGCAGCATCTGGCAGAAGCGCGCGTAGTCGGGCGCCGTAGAGAAAAGTCCGCCATTGCCCTGCGGCGGCCGGTTGCGCGTGCCGAAGTCCGCGCGGGGCGGCACCGCCGCCAGCACCCCCGTGTCTTGGTCCTTCGCATAAGCAGTCACGAGCCGCGCGCGCTGCGCGTCGGTCGGGTAAAAGGTCGTGTCCTTCATCCCCAGCGGATCGAAGAGCCGCTGCTGGAGGAATGCGTCGAAACTCATCCCGCTCACGACCTCCACAATCCGCCCGGCGGCGTTGATGCCGCTCTGGCAGTAGCTCCACTTCGCCCCCGGCTCGAACTGCATCGGCGCCGCGAGCCAGAGCGGGACGAGTTCCGCGAGCGTCTTCGCATCCTTCGCCCCCGGCCCACCCGCCTCGCCGAGGCCGGAGGTATGCGTGAGGATCTGCGTGATCGTGAGATTCGCCGGCTTGCCCGAAGGCGTCTTCAGATTCGCAAACTCGGGCAGATATTTCGCCACGGGATCGGTCACGTTCAGCTTCCCCTCGTCCTGCAACATCAGCACCGCCGCGCCCGTGATCGGTTTCGTCATCGAGGCGATCCAGAAAATCGTGTCCGCCGTCATCGCCCGCTGCCCCGTCAAATCCGCCAACCCCCTGCTCTCCATGTGCAGCACCTTGTCCTTCGCCACCACCACCGTCACCGCACCGGCGATCTCATTTCTCCCGATCATCTCCTGCATCGCCGCGCCGACGCCGGGAAGCACAGGCTCATCGGCGAAAGCGGGTCGCGCCAGACAAAGCGCAGTAGAGAGAGCGAGGAAGGCGGGGAAGCGGCGGAGATTCGCGAATTCACAAAGTGAGCGCAACACGGGAAGAGTGGTGGTGGGAGGATGAAGAAAGTCTCGATGGAGGGGAAAATGTGGCAGGAGGGTGGCAATGAACTATCAATGCCGTTTACGCCGCGGGCATCATTTATTTCTGTGGAGGGATCACAGGTGGCACCATCAACAAATGTGGAAAGTATCGCATCGCAGACGGCACATCCCTGGCTATGGCGAGCATGCCGACGGGTGTGAATCATGCCGCGTATGCAACGGACGGATCGCGAATGTTCGTTCTCGGGGGCAGGTTCGTCACCCCATTTGTTAAGATGATCATTGTTTTACGTTTGTCACTTTGAGTATTTCATTCTTTCTGTTTCGTGTTGTGTCTTTCAAAGCATATGAAGTATTTACCACTTTCAGGGATGGCAGCAACGTTCCGTCGGCTGGCTTCAACCACGTGCAGATCTACACCTTCTCCTCCAACACATGGCGCAGCTCCGCATCTGACTCCTCCATTAAGCCTCTGCCGCAAGCACGTGGCGGCATGGGCACTGGCCTGCTCATCAACGGCGAGATCTATGTCATCGGCGGCGAGACACCTAGCTCCACGCCCAACGCACCGGCCAACGGGGTTTACACGCGCGTGGACATCTACAACCCCAACAGCAACACGTGGCGGATGGGTCCCAATTTGCCGCAAGGCATGCACGGTATCTACCCTGCGTATGACGGCAGCAGTATCTTCATTGCTGGCGGCGGTGTGAAGG
>JANOBH010000495.1:0-1810 GCA_031411535.1 Chthoniobacter sp.
CGCAGCGGCACGCGCGGACCGTGGCCGAGGTGGCGCGAGAGGCGGTCGCGCAGTTCGCCGGGCGTGAGGAAATGCACGCCGCACAGCCCGAGGCCGGCGCTGAGTGCGAGCGCCTTGAGGTGGTAGGCGTCTGCGCGCAGCGGGACGAGCACCGCCGTGTGGAGCGGCGTCCGCGCGGCGGAAAGCGCGACGGCTTTCAACCACGGGAGCACGACCGACCCGTGCGCCTGCGCGGCGAGCGAGGAGGTGTGCAGCGAGGCTTTCATCCGGGAGAGCAGATCACGCGGGGACGGACAATGGCGGTCCGTCCCGCCGGGTCAGAGCCACTTTTTCCGTTTGAAGAAAAGGAGCTGGCAGATGGCGATCGTGAGCATGACGCCGAGGCACGCCACGTAGCCCCAGGGCTGGTGCAGCTCTGGCATGTTGAAGGGCATCTTGCCGTCGGCGTTGTCGAAATTCATGCCGTAGATGCCGGCGACGAAAGTGAGCGGGATGAAAACCGCGGAAATAACCGTGAGGACGCGCATGATCTCATTCGTGCGCATGCCGACGGAAGAGAGGTACATCTCGGTGAGGCCGGAGACGACGTCGCGGTAGCTCTCGATGAGGTCCATGATCTGGACGGTGTGGTCGTAGGCGTCGCGGAGGAAAATCTTGGTCTGCGCCGAGACAATGCCGCTTTCGTCGTGGAGGAGGGAGTTGCAGACATCGCGCTCAGGCCAGATGAAGCGGCGGAGCTGGGTGAGGGTGCGCTTGTGGCCGTGGAGCTTGGCGAGGCAGGAGGTGTGCGGGCGTTCGAGGACTTCGTCTTCGAGTTCCTCGAGGGCGTCGCCGAGGACTTCGAGGACGGGAAAGCAGTGGTCGATGATGGCGTCGAGCAGCGCGTAGCAGAGGTAGTCGGAGCCGAGTTTGCGGATGTAGCCGCGGCCGACGCGGATGCGCTCGCGGACGGGATCGAAGACATCCGTGCCGATCTCCTCCTGGATGGTGACGATGAAATTGTGTCCGAGAAACATGCTGACCTGCTCGCCGCACAACTGGAGCTCGGTGTCGCGATAGACCATCTGGGCGACGATGAAGAGGTGCTTTTCGTAAGGCTCGAGCTTTGGCCGCTGGCCGGTGTGAAGCGCGTCCTCTAGGGCGAGCGGATGGAGGCCGTACTTTTCGCCGAGCGCCTGAAAGATGGATGCGTCGCCGAGCCCCTCGATGTCGAGCCAGCGGATGCGCCCGTCGTCCTCGAATGAAGGGAGGTCGGCCACGGTGAGGATCTCCTTTTCCAAAAGGCCGGCCGTGTCGTACTCCGTGAGCCGCATCGTGGGCCGCGCGGCCTCGCTCGGAGTCCTGAGCGTTGCAAGGGTGGCTGGGGCGGAACCGGGGGAAGCGTAGCGCTTGTGAAACATCGCGGCGGGAAACTATGGAGCGTGGCGCGAAATGGGAAGCGCCGAGGCGGGCGGATGGAGCGACGAATGAAGGATGATGAAACAATGACGAAGCAGCAAAGCGACCCCTATCCCATTCCCTGCTCCGCCTCGCCCGTCAGTTCCTCGATCTCCTTCGCCAACTCCTCCGCCTCACTTTCCAGCAGCCCCCACTCCTTCTCCAAGCTCTCGACCTGCCACATCACCTTCTCGTCTAAACACGCCGGGGTCTGCGTCGTCAGCCGGTGCAGCTCGTAATCGGGACTCTCCCTAAGCGCGTTGCCCGCCTCGATCGCGCGGATGATTTCCAGCTCGATGCTCTCCCACAGCCGGCGCAGTTGCGCGATCTCGCGCTCGTCGCTGAAATCGATCGCCGTCCACCCTCGGCGCAG
>JANOBH010000496.1:0-19394 GCA_031411535.1 Chthoniobacter sp.
AGCACGTACTGGACGGAGCGCATCGGCCCGACGGCGGCGCTCGCGACGATCGAAAAGCACCGCCGCTGCGACGTGGCGCCGCACCTGCAAAGGATCGGCGAGCAGGTGCAGGCGGGTTGGGAGCGGCTGGCGGAAAAGCACGGGCTGCCGGTCCACGTCGGCGGCATGCCGCAGCTCGGGCACTTCCGCTTCGACGACCCCGAGGCCGCGGCGCTGAAGGCGTACTACATCCAGCTCATGCTGGAGGAGGGGATCCTGGCCTCGAATCTTTTCTATGCCATGCACGCGCACACGACGGAGCACGTGGAGCAGTATCTGGCGGCGACCGACGCGGCCTTTGCCCGTCTGGCAGAAGCCCGCGCGCAGAAAAAACTCTCCGACGTGCTCGCCGGCCAGCCGGCCACGGCGGGCTTCCAAAGGATCAACTGAAATGAATAACCAACCGGCAATTCTCGGCGGCGCTCCGGTGCGCACGCGGCCCTTTCAGCCCCGCAAAACCATGGGCGAGGAGGAGAAGGCGGCGGTGATCGAGGTGCTCGATTCCGACGTCCTTTCCGAATTCATCGGCGGCCCCGGCAAGTTCGCGGGGGGCGGGAAAAAGGTGAAGCGGTTCGAGAGCGACCTGGCGGAGAAATTTGGATACGCGCACGCGATCAGCGTGAATTCATGGACGACCGGCCTGGTCACGGCGATCGGCGCGATTGGGATTGAGCCAGGCGATGAGGTCATCTGCTCGCCTTACACCATGTCCGCGTCGGCCACGTGCGCGCTCTTTTACGGCGGCGTGCCGATCTTCGCGGATATCGACCCTCAGACGCTCTGCCTCGATCCGGCTTCGATTGCCGCGTGCATCACGCCGCGGACCAAGGCGATCGTCGTCGTTCACCTGCTCGGACATCCGGCGGAGATGGATGCGATCGAAAGAATTGCGCGGCAGCACGGCATCCGCGTGATCGAAGACGCCGCGCAGGCTCCCGGCGTGCGCTACAAAGGCAGGGCGGTCGGCGCGCTTGTGGACATCGGCGGGTTCAGCCTGAACTACCACAAGCACATCCACACCGGCGAAGGCGGCATGATCGTGACGAATGATGACGCGCTCGCCGAGCGCTGCCGGCTCATCCGCAATCACGGCGAGAATTTCAGCGACGGTTTCGACGATGATCGGCTCGCGAATGTGATCGGCTCGAACTATCGCCTCACGGAAATCCAGGCGGCCATCGGCATCGAGCAACTCAAGCGCCTCGACGGCCACCTCGCGACCCGCCAGCGCCTCGCCGCGCATCTCGCCTCGCGGCTTGGCGGAATGCCGGGGCTCACATTGCAAACGGTCCCGGCCGACTGCACGCACGCGTATTACTTTTTCCCGATCCGGTATGACGAGACGGCGACAGGGCTGTCCCGTGACCTTTTCACCCGCGCTGTGCTCGCGGAGCTGCCGCCGCCGAAGTCGTTTGAGGACATCCCGCTCACGCAGGGCTATGTCCGGCCGCTGTATCTCAATCCGGTCTATCAGCGTCGCGTCGCACTGGGTCGCAAAGGATTTCCCTTCAACACAAATGCAGGCGAGGCGCCGAGCTACGCGCGCGGGATTTGTCCTGTCGCCGAAAGGATGCACGCCTCCGAGTTGCTGCTTTGCCCGCTGGTGCGCGAGCCGCTCACGACGGCCGATCTCGATGACCTCGCGGACGCGATTGCCAAGGTGATTGAAAACGCAGACGCCATCGGCGCGGCGGATAAAGCACGATGAAAATAGTCGCCACCATCGAGGCGCGGATGCGCTCCACTCGGCTGCCGGGAAAAGTCCTGATGCCGGTGCTTGGGCGGCCCCTGCTTGAGCTGATGGTCGAGCGCATCCGGCGCTCGGAATGGATCGACGAAATCGTGATCGCGACGACCCACGATGCGAGCTGCGACCCCATCGAAGCGCTGGCGCAGCAGATCGGCGTCAGCGTTTTCCGCGGGAGCGAAGATGATGTGCTGGGCCGCGTGCTCGGGGCCGCGCAGTCTGCGCAGGCGGATTTGATCGTCGAGCTGACCGGCGACTGCCCGCTGCTCGATCCCGGCCTGATCGACCGCGTGATCACCACCTACCTGGCCGGGGATGCGGACTATTGCTCAAACCGGCTGCTGCGCACGCATCCCATCGGAATGGATATCCAGGTTTTCCCGACCGCCGTGCTCAAACAGGTGGCCGGGCTGACGAGCGATCCGCGCGATCGCGAACACGTTTCGATCTACATCTACGAGCATCCCGAGCGCTTCCGGCTGCTGAACTTTGCGGAAAGCCTGCCGCCCTCCGCGCCCGGCCTGCGCCTCACGCTCGACACGCCTTTGGACTACGAACTGATCCAGACGGTCTTCGGGCGGCTCTATCCGCGGAACCCGCATTTCGGCCTGCCCGAGATGCTGGAACTGTTTGCGCAAGAGCCCGCGCTGGCAGCCATCAACGAAGCGTCGAAACCCAAGCCCAGCCGATGAAGCGTCCGCTTCGAGCCGCGCTTATCGGGTGCGGGAATATCGCAAGCCGGCTGTCCAGCGACGCTGGCGCGGTGGGCATTTACACTCATGCTGAAGCCTACCAGCAATGCGCGGACACGGAACTCGTGGCGCTTTGCGACCTTGATGACGCGGCGCTTCAGGAATGCGGCGAGCGCTGGCAAGTGGCCGCGCGCTACCGGGACGTGCGGCAGCTACTCGACGAGGTGAGGCCTGAAATTGTGAGCATCTGCACTCCTGACGCGACACACCACGAACTCGCCCTGCTGGCGCTTGGCGCTCCGGGTGTGCGCGGGGTTTTGATCGAGAAACCCCTCGCGCTCGACGTCGCGGAAGCGCGGGAACTGGTCGCGCTCGCTGCGCAGAAGAAGGTGACAGTGGCGGTGAACTATTCGCGCCGTTACGCAGCCAGTCATCAGGCGCTGCGGGAGGATGTCCGGACGGGGCGGCTCGGCCGCATCCAGTCGGTCGGCGGCATTTACACCAAAGGCGTTTTGCACAACGGCACCCACTGGTTCGACCTGCTGAGATTCGTCGTCGGCGAGATCGTCTCCGTGCGCGGCTTCCAGCGTGAGGGCAAGGCGACGTATGACCCCACGCTCGACGCGGTGCTGGAGTTGGAGAGCGGCGCGTCGGCGCATTTGCAGGGGTGCGACGCGGCCTGCTTCAGCATTTTCGAAATGGATATCATCGGCAGCGAAGGGCGCGCGCGGATCGTCGATTCCGGGCACACGATCGAGCGGTTCGAGACGGCGGAAGACCCGCGCTACGCGGGATACCGCGCGCTCCGGCGCGTCGATGCGGACTATCCCGGCATGCGCGACACCACGCTGCACGCCGTCCGCGATCTCGCCGCCTGCGTGGCCGGCGGCGGAACGCCACGGTGCTCGATTGACGACGCGCTTCGGGCGCTGGAAATCGCAATCGCTGTCAAAGAATCCGCGCAAATCGGAATGCCTGCCCACTTTTCCAAACAATGATGCCTGGACTCCAGGTCGCGGCGATCGGCGGTGATCCCGGCGGAGCCGAGGCCGTCGCGCCCGTGCTCGCCGCTTTGCAGTCGCCCGGCGTGACGCTCCACGCCTTTGCATACCGGCAGGCCGTGGAAATCTGGCGGGCGCGCGGCGCGGGTGTGCAGGCGGTCAGCGAGGCGGCGACGGTGGAGGATTGCGAGGGGATGCTCCGCGAGTGCGGTGCCGACGTGCTGCTGATGTCCACGTCGTCGAACGGGATCGATCTGGAGAAAAAATTCACGCAGGCCGCCCGGGTTCTGGCGGTGCCATCGGTGGCAGTGCTCGACCTCTGGACGAATTACCGGAGCCGCTTTGCGAATGGGAAAGGCGAGCTGGCTTTCTTGCCGGATCGCATCGCCATCATGGATGAGCGGGCACGCTCGGAGATGATTAAAGTGGGAATCCCGGCGGAAAGTCTCGTCGTGACGGGTCAGCCGGCGTTCGACGAACTGGCGGCGTGGAAACGGCAGGCCGATCCAAATTCCCGCGCGGCCATCCGCAACGCATTCGGCGTGAACTCGGACGAGTTGCTCGTCGTCTTTGGCTCGCAGCCGCTGGTGGCCACGCATGGAGATGACACGAGCCGACCGGGGCATCCCGGATTTACCGAGGACGGCGTGGCCGCACTGTTGGGCGGCGCGCTGGACGCCATCGCACTAGAGACCGGGCGCCGGGTTGTTCTGCTGGTCAGGCCGCATCCGCGCGAGACGGAAGACGCGCATTCGGGCTTAAAGTCCGACGCCATTCGCATCGGCGTTTCGACTGCCCATCACCGCCGTGAGGTGATGCTGGCTGCTGATCTCGTGGTCGGGATGAACTCGGCGTTTCTCCTCGAAGCGACGGTTCTCGGGTGCCGCACTCTCAGCCTTCAACCTGGGCTGCGGTCGAGTGAATCCCTCCCGACGAATCTCTGCGGAGCGACAGCAGTCGTTTCGGACCCGGCGCAGGTTCTGCCAGCGCTGCATCGCGCGCTTTTTGCAAACGAAGCGGCGGCTGGCACGCCTACTTTCCCGCAGGAAAGCCGCGCCGCGGAGAAAGTCGCCGCGCTCGTCCGAAGCCTCGCCAACACCAGCCCTGCTCACCATGGAAACTAAACCGAATCTCTCCGCCGCGTTCCTCGCCGGCGAGCGCGTCTGCCTGCGGCCGCTGCGCGAAAGCGATGCGGACGGCCCTTACGCGGACTGGCTCAACGACGCCGAGGCATGCCGCGGCAATTCGCACCACGTCTTTCCCTACACCCGTGCTGAGGCGCTGGACTACATCCGGCATAGCGCCGCGCGAAGGGACGCATTGGTCCTGGCCGTGACGTTGAAGGCGGACGGCCGGCACATCGGAAACATCGCGCTCCAGCACATCCATCCGGTGAACCGCTCGGCGGAGTTTTCGATCCTCATCGGCGACCGTACCGCATGGGGACAGGGGTACGGGCTGGAGGCCGCGCAGCTCGTTTTCACGCACGCCTTCTCCGAGCTGAATCTCGAACGCGTGGCCTGCGGCACCTACGGCGAAAACGAGGCGATGCAGAAGCTCGCGGGGCGGCTCGGCATGCGCGAGGAGGGCCGGCGTCGGCGGGCCGTATTCAAGGGAGGGTGCTATCAGGACGTGATTGAATACGGAATCCTGCGCGACGAATTTCACGAAAGAAGCACCGACCACATTTAAACCAAAACAGCCATGCAATCACCGACCTACGGCCAGCCTCTCTTCCGCGAAATGCGCTACTGCGTGCGCTGCTGCATGCCGGAGTCCAATGAGGGAATGCAGTTCGACGAGATGGACATCTGCCAGGCGTGCCAGTCCGCCGAGCACAAGATCCGCATCGACTGGGTGGAGCGCGAAAAGGAACTCCGCACGATCCTCGACCGCTACCGCTCGCCGGAGCGCGACTACGACTGCATCATCCCGATCAGCGGCGGCAAGGACAGCACCTTCCAACTCCATGTGCTGACGAAAGTGTACGGCATGCGCGCGCTGGCCGTGACCTTCAGCCACACATGGTTTTCCGAGACGGGAAAATACAACCTGCAGAACTGCCTCGATAAGTTTGATGTCGATCACATCATGTTTTCGCCGAGCCGCACGCTCGTGAACAAACTCGCTCGGAAGTCGCTCTTCAAAATCGGCGACGCGTGCTGGCACTGCCACTCGGGCGTCGGCGCATTCCCGCTGCAGGTCGCGGTGAAATACCAGATCCCGCTGCTCATCTGGGGGGAATCCATCGCAGAGACTTCCGGGCGGGCCACGCACCGCAATCCGGTGCGGAAGTTTGACCGCGATTACTTCACAAAGGTTTCCGCGAAGGTCTATCCGGAGGCCATGGTGGGCGGCGATATCACGGCCCGCGAGATGGCGGCGTTCCGGCTGCCGTCGGTGGAGGAAATCGAGGAGCTGGGCGTGACCGGCATCCATCTGGGCGATTTCATTTTCTGGGACGATGAGAGGCAGATGGAATTCGTCCGCGATGTCTATGACTGGCGCGAGGACAAGGTCGAGGGGACTTACAAAGGCTACAAGAGCGTGGAGTGCAAAATGGCCGGTGTGCATGACTACACGAAGTTTCTGAAGCGCGGATTCGGCCGCGCCACGGACCATGCGAGCGCCGATGTGCGCGCTGGGCTGCTCACGCGCGAGGAGGCTTTCGAGCTGGCGAAAAAGTACGACACAGAGCGTCCGCCAGCCCTCGATTTCTATCTCCAGCTCGCGGGCTTCACGGAGGAGGAATTCAACGCCGTGATGGAGCAGCACCGCCGCGACCTCGGCATCGCGAAACTCACGGACGCGACTTTCAGCCAGGCGATAGAAGACTACCGAAAGAGCCAGACGACCGCGGCCTAGCGAACGACACATGGATTTCACCCAACTCACCGCCACCCAACTCATCGCGAGGCTCCGCGCCGGCGACTGCACTGCAGTCGATGCGGCCCGCGCCGCTCTCGCGCAGATCGAGCGGCTGAATCCCGCCATCCGGGCGTGGATCCATGTGGCCCCCGAACTCGCGCTCCGCCAGGCCGAGGCGGCCGACCGAAAGCTGGCCGAGGGAAAAGGAGGTGCGCTCTGCGGCGTGCCCATCGGGGTGAAGGACATTTTCAACACCGCCGACATGCCGACGCAGATGGGCAGCCCGATTTGGGAGGGCTTTACGCCGGGGAATGATGCGCGCGTCGTCCACTACCTGCGCATGGCGGATGCGGTGCTGCCCGGGAAGACAGTGACGGCGGAGTTCGCGGTGCATGCGCCGGGACCGACGCGCAATCCGCACAATCCCGAGCACATGCCCGGCACATCTTCGAGTGGCTCCGCTGCCGCGACGGCCGCGGGCATGGTGCCGCTGGCGCTGGGCACGCAGACCGCGGGCTCGATCATCCGTCCGGCGAGCTACTGCGGTGTCTATGGGTTCAAACCGTCATTCGGCCTGCTGCCGCGCACCGGGATGCTCAAGACCACGGACTCGCTGGACACGGTCGGGATTTTTGCGCGCGCGGTGGAGGATCTCGCGCTGCTCTTCGAGGTCGTGCGCGTGCATGGGATCGACTACCCGATCAGCCACGCGGCGCTGAACGATCCCGCGCGTCGTGACAAGGGCGCCGGGCCATGGCGGGTCGGACTGCTGCGCGGGCCGAAGTGGGCGAACGCCGAGTCTTACGCGCAAAAGGCGCTGGAGGATTTCGGGCGGCAGGTCGCGGGAGTCCCGGACGTGGAAGTCGAGGAGATCACGATGCCCGCGGGCTTCGGGCGCGCCCACGAGATCCACGCCACGATCTACGACCGGACGCTGGCTTACTATTTCAAGGAGGAGTTCGCCGCGCAGACGCTCGTGAGCCCGATCATGTATGACATCGTGCAGCGCGGAAACGCCATGACGCTCGCCCAGTACAAAGCCGCGCTCGAAGAGCAGAACAAGCTCGCCCGCGAGTGCGACGAATTCCTCGACGGCCGCTACGACATCATCGTCGATCTCTCGACCGGCGGCGAAGCGCCCAAGGGCCTCGACTCCCACGATCGCCTCGACAACTGCCTCATCTGGACGCTCTGCGGCGTGCCCGCGATCAATCTCCCGGTCTTCACCGGCCCGCTCGGTCTGCCGTTCGGCACACAGATTTTCGCGCGCCGCTACAATGACTACCTGCTGCTGAATTTCGCACGCCACCTGCAGGCGCACGGAATCGTCCGGGAGGGCACCCAGCCCGCGCCGCGCCTGGACTTTGCCGCGTGAGCGTCGTCGCTCTCATTCCCGCCCGCGGCGGTTCAAAAGGCATCCCTCGCAAAAACCTCGCGCCCCTCGCGGGCAAACCGCTCATCGCCTGGACGATTGAAGCAGCTCTCGCATCGAAAAACCTCAGCCGCGTCATCGTCTCCACGGACGACGCCGAGATCGCGGATGCCGCCCGGCAGCATGGGGCCGACGTGCCATTTCTCCGCCCACCAGAGCTGGCCGCCGACGAGTCCGGCGCTCTTGAAGTCGCCCTCCACGCCCTCGACTGGCTTCGGGAAAACGCCGGCGGCGAACCCGAGTACCTTCTGCTTTTGCAACCGACGAGCCCGCTCCGCACGACCGCCGACATCGACGCCGCCATCGACCTCGCGCGCGCCCGCGGCGCCGACGCCGTGCTCGGCGTATGCGAGGCCGAGCCGCACCCGTATCTCGCGCGTCGGGTGGATGAAAATGGCGCGCTCAGTCATTTCATCCCGGTTCCCGAAGCGTCCGGCCCCCGGCAGGGATTTCCTCCGGCGTACGTCCTCAATGGCGCTCTCTACCTCAACCGCAGCACATCGCTCCGCGCCTCGCGCGCATTCCAGCCGCCCGGCGCGCTCGCGCTCGTCATGCCGCGCGAGCGTTCGCTCGACATCGACACGCCTCTCGACCTCCGCATCGCGGAGGCGCTTTTGAATCGATGACGCCAATCGAAATCGCTGCCGGTCGCCGCATCGGCCCGGGCGATCCATGCTTCGTCATTGCGGAAGCCGGCGTGAATCACAACGGCAGCACCGAGCTGGCGCTCCGCCTCGTCGATGCCGCCGCCGAGGCAGGCGCGGATGCGGTGAAGTTTCAGGCTTTCAAAGCGGAGCGAATCGTCAGTGCGACCGCGCCCAAGGCGGCCTACCAGCTCGCGGCGACCGACAGCGGCGAATCGCAATTCGAAATGCTCCGCCGACTGGAGCTATCTCCAGACGCGCTCGCGGCGGTGCAGGCGCGCTGCTCAAACCGCGGGATCGTTTTTCTTGCCACGCCTTTTGATGAGGAGAGCGCCACGGCGCTCGATGGAATGGGTGTACCGCTTTTCAAGATCTCCTCGGGCGAAGTGACCAATCTGCCGCTCCTCGCCCATGTCGCCCGCATGGGCCGGCCGATCGTGCTCTCCACCGGGATGTGCGACCTCGGCGAAGTCGAGGAGGCGGTGCGGACCATTCGTGCTGCGGGCAATGAATCCATCGTGCTGCTTCAGTGCGTGAGTAATTATCCCGCCGATCCGGCGGACTCGAATCTCCGCGCGATGCAGACGATGGCAGAGGCGCTCGACGTCGCCACCGGCTACTCGGACCACACGCTCGGCAACGACATCGCGCTCGCTGCCGTCGCGCTTGGAGCGTGCGTCGTGGAGAAACACCTCACGCTCGACTGTGGGATGCACGGACCCGACCACCGGGCGTCGTCCGAGCCAGCGGAATTTGCCGCTCTGGTCCGCGGAATCCGCGCCGTCGAGTCGGCGCTCGGCGACGGCTGCAAGCGCCCCGCGGCGAGTGAGCGCAATACCACCGAAGTCGCCCGCAAGAGCCTCGTCGCCGCGTGTGATCTGCCCGCCGGCACCACGATCACGCCCGAAATGCTCACCGCCCTTCGGCCCGGCACCGGCCTTTCCCCGGCGCTCGCGTCCCAGGTTGTCGGGCGCACCCTTCGACACGCAATCTCGGCGCACACGCCGCTTACATTCCAGATGCTCGATTGAAGCCCGTTCCCGGCTCACCATTCCCTTTCCCATGCAAATCTATCCAAAACGCCGCGAGGTCGATCTCGCAAAATTCGACGCCCCAGCCGACCTGCTCGAAACCCGCTACGGCCTGCCGCGCGACGTGCGCTTCTGCCGTTCGTGTGTGATTTCCAATCAGCGCCCGAATTCCGCCGTCGAATACGCGCACACCAAGGACAGCAAAAAGCAGACAATTCGTTTCGATGACGACGGCATCTGCGACGCCTGCCGGCTGGCCGAGCAGAAGAAGCACACCATCGACTGGGCCGGACGCGAGGAGCAGCTCAAGGAACTCTGCGACCGCTACCGCAAAACTGACGGCTCCTACGACTGCCTCGTCCCCGGCTCGGGCGGGAAGGACAGCTTCTACGCCGCGCACCTTCTGAAATACAAATACGGCATGCACCCGCTGACATGCACCTGGGCGCCGCATGTGTACACCGACTGGGGCTGGAAGAATTTCCAGGCGTGGATTCACGCGGGATTCGACAATTTCCTCTGCACGCCGAATGGCCGCATCCATCGCCTCCTCACTCGGCTCGCCGTGGAGAATCTCTTTCACCCGTTTCAGCCTTTCATCTTCGGGCAGAAGTCGCTCGCGCCGAAAATGGCGGCGCTGCACAACATCCCGCTCGTCTTCTACGGGGAGAATGAGGCCGAGTACGGCAACCCGCTTGCCGACACGAACAGCGCGCAGCGCGACTGGTCCTACTTCACCGCGGGGGACAAATCGCAGATCAGTCTCGGCGGCACATCGGTTGCCGATCTCGAGGAGCACTTCGGCGTGGATCAGAATGATTTGCAGCCCTATTTCCCGGCCAATCCCGAGGCGCTCCAGCAGACAAAGGTCGAGGTCCACTACCTCGGCTTTTACCTGAAATGGCACCCGCAGAGCTGCTACTACTACTCCGTCGAGCACGGCGGTTTTCAGGCCTCGCCCGAGCGCACGCCGGGCACATACAGCAAGTACAACAGCATCGACGACCGCATCGACGACTACCACTACTACACGACGCGGGTGAAATTCGGCATCGGCCGCGCCACCTATGATGCGGCGCAGGAAATCCGTTCCGGCGACATCACGCGGGAGGAAGGGGTCGCGCTGGTGCGCCGTTTCGACGGGGAGTTCCCGGAGCGGTTCGCGCAGGAAATCTTCGACTACCTCAGCATCCCGGCGGCGCAGTTTCCGCAGGCCTCCCGGATGTTTGAGCAGCCGGTGATGGACCGCGAATACTTCCTGAATCTCGCAGAGTCCTTCCGCTCCCCGCACCTTTGGGCGCGCGAAAACGGCGAGTGGAAACTGCGGCACAACGTCTGGGACAGCAGCGCCGGTCCAGCCTGACCGATGGC
Source organism: Chthoniobacter sp. (assembly GCA_031411535.1). Lineage (GTDB taxonomy): Bacteria > Verrucomicrobiota > Verrucomicrobiia > Chthoniobacterales > Chthoniobacteraceae > Chthoniobacter. The sequence continues at coordinate 10,826 of JANOBH010000496.1, forward strand.
CAAACTCCGCCTCATTCCGCGGCTCGACATCAAGGGCCCGAACCTCATCAAAGGCATCCACCTCGAAGGTCTCCGCGTCATGGGCGACCCGCAGGTGTTTGCCGCGCGCTACTATGAGGCCGGCGCGGATGAGCTGCTCTATATGGATGTCGTCGCCAGCCTCTACGGACGCAACAGCCTCACCGACATTGTGCGCCACACCGCCCGCAATCTCTTCATCCCGATGACCGTCGGCGGGGGCATCCGCTCGGTGGACGACGTGAAGGAAATGCTCCGCTGCGGCGCGGACAAGACCGCGATCAACACCGCCGCCACGCTCCGGCCCGAGCTGATCACGGAGGTCGCCCGCCGCTTCGGTTGCCAGTGCATGGTGCTCTCGATCGAAGCCAAGCAGATCGCTCCGGGAAAGTGGGAGGTTTATACCGACAATGGCCGCGAGCGAACCGGCCGCGATGTCGTCGAATGGGCGAAGCGTGGCGAAGAATTGGGCGCGGGTGAGATCTTGCTCACCTCGGTCGATCGCGAGGGAACAGGGAAGGGCTTCGACATCGCGCTCATCAAGGCGGTGAGCTCGGTGGTGAATATCCCGGTCGTCGCCAGCGGGGGAATGGGTGGCGCGGGGCACTTGGTGGAGGCGGTGAAAACCGGGGGCGCCCAAGCCGTGGCGATGGCGGGTGTCCTGCATTACGGGCGGCTCGGCCTTGAGGAGATTCGTGAACACTGCATTGAGAACGGTCTTCCCGTCCGGCGGCTCAGCCCGGAGCTTTCGTCCCCCATTTCATGAGCAGAACCATCGCCGCCGTGACCGTGGGCCGCTCGGACTACGGCATCTGCCGTCCGATCCTCCGCGAGATCGTGCGACGTGATGGCTTGGAATTGCATCTGATCGTCAGCGGCACCCATCTCTCGCCGGAGTTCGGATCGACGGTCAGCGCGATCGAGGCGGACGGTTTCGCCATCGGCGATCGCGTCGAAATGCTGCTCGGGTCAGACTCGCCGGAAGCCGTCGCCAAATCGATGGGCCTCGGCGCGATCGGTTTCGCCCAGGCCTACGCGAGCGCGCGGCCTGATCTGCTCCTCGTCGTGGGTGATCGTTTTGAAATGCACTCCGCAGTCGTCGCCGCGCTGCCATTCCGCATCCCGGTCGCGCATGTGCATGGCGGCGAGCTTTCCTTCGGCGCGCTCGATGACGCGTTCCGGCACTCGATGACAAAGCTCAGCCATCTGCATTTCGTGAGCACAACCGCGTATGCACGGCGCGTGGAGCAGCTCGGCGAAGAGCCGTGGCGGATTACGGTCTCCGGCGCGCCCGGCCTCGATACGCTGCGCACGGTCGTGCCGCTTGCTCCGGTGGAGTTTTTCCAGCGCTTTCAGCTCGCGCCGATCGAGGATTTCCTGCTCGTCACCTTTCACCCGGTGACGGCTGGTAGCGATGACGCAGCCGGGCAGTTTCGCGAACTGGCCGCGGCGCTGGAGGAAAGCGGAAGGCCCGTTCTCTTCACGATGCCGAATGCCGACACCGGCGGGCGCGCGCTGCGCAGTTTGATCCATGAGTTTGTCGCCCGGCATCCATCCGCGCAGGCGGTCGAGAATCTTGGGAGCGAGGGTTACGCGACGGCCATGACGCTCGCCGCAGTGATGGCGGGTAATTCCTCAAGTGGCATCGTCGAGGCGGCCACGTTTGCGCTCCCGGTCGTAAATATCGGCGAGCGCCAGGCGGGTCGCGTGCGCGGCGCGAATGTCATCGACTGCGACGGACGGCGCGACGCCATCTCCGCCGCGCTGCGCCGCGCGCTGTCGGCGGAATTTCGCGCCTCACTCGCCGGGATGACGAACCCGTACGGCGACGGCTCCGCCGCGCCGCGGATCGTCGATCGGCTCGCCGCGGAAGCGCTCGGCGAGCGGCTTTTGGTGAAACACTTTCACGACATGGAGGGCGCGGAATGATCCGGCTTATCGGGCTCGGAGCGGGCGGCCACGCGCGTGTCCTGCTGGAGATACTGGCCGCGGAAGGGCGCTGCGAAGTCACCGGACTGCTCGACGGGAATCCGGCGCTGTACGGAGAATCCGTTGCGGGCGTGAGCGTGCTCGGAGGGGACGAGCTGATAGCTACGCTGGCGGCCCGCGGCATCGGGCATGTCTTCATGGGGCTGGGTTCGGCGGCAAACACGCAGCCGCGGCAGCGCCTTTTTGCGCAGGCGAAAGCGGCTGGGCTGCGCTTCGTCACCGTCGTGCATCCCAGCGCCGTGCTCGCGCCCTCGGCGCAGACTGGCGAGGGCTGCGCAGTCCTCGCCGGTGCGATCGTCGGCACCGGGGCGCGGCTCGCGGACAATGTGATCGTGAACACGCGCGCCGTCGTAGAGCACGACTGCCGGATCGAAAGCCACGCGCACATCGCCAGCGGAGCGGTGCTGGCTGGCAATGTCTCCGTGGGTGAAGGCGCGCATGTCGGCGCAGGCTCAGTCGTCCGGCAGGGGCTGCGGATCGGGCGCGGTGCCGTGATCGGCGTTGGCGCGGCGGTCGTTTGCGATGTCCCGGACGATGCCGTCTATGTCGGCGTGCCGGCCCGCCGTTTGACCCGATGAATCCCGTCGCGCTCAAAGAACTCGCGATTGCGCCCGGCACGACGATCCGCGCCGCGATGGAGTGCATCAATCGCAACTCCTGCGGGCTCGCACTCATCCTCGATGCCGACGGCCGCCTGATCCACACCGTGACCGACGGCGACATCCGGCGCGCCGTCCTCGCGGGAATCAGCCTCAACGCCACCGCCGGCGAACTCCTCGACCGCCGCGATGTCGTGCCGACGCGCGACCCGGTCACCGCCCGCGCCGGCACGCCGCGCGCGGAACTGCTTCGCGTCATGCATGAGCGCAGCATCCACCACCTGCCGCTGCTCGACGAGGCCGGTCGCGTCAGCGGCGTGGCGCTGCTCGACGAGCTGGCGGCTGCCGCCGATCTCCCGATGCAGGCCGTCGTCATGGCCGGCGGGTTCGGATCGCGGCTCACTCCGCTCACCGACGCGGTGCCGAAACCGATGCTGCATGTCGGAGACAAGCCGATCCTCGAGCACATCGTCGGACAGTTGCAGCAGGCGGGCATCCGCCGCGTGAGTTTCACGACGCACTACCGGCCCGAGGTGATTGAGGAGCATTTCGGCGGCGGGGAAAATTTCGGCCTCGAAATCGCCTACGTGAACGAAGACCAGCCGCTCGGCACCGCGGGCGCGCTCAGCCTGCTCGCGCCGTGCGACGAGCCGATGCTGGTGATGAATGGCGACATCCTCACCCGCGTGGATTTCCGCGCGATGCTCGCCTTTCACCTCGAACACGGCGCCGACCTCACCGTGGGCGTGCGCCAGTACGATATGAGCGTGCCGTACGGCGTCGTGCGCTGCGAGGGCGCCAGCGTCCGCGCCATCGAGGAAAAGCCGGTCGTGAACTTCCTCGTGAATGCGGGCATCTATCTCATCGGGCCGGCCGCGCACCTCAGCATCCCGACTTCGCAACGTTTTGATATGACCGATCTCATTGCCAAACTCACCGCCGAGGGCCGCTCCGTGGCCGCGTTTCCGATCGTAGAATACTGGCTCGATATCGGCCGGCACGGCGACTACTCGCAGGCCCAGCAGGACTTCAAATCATGGGAGGCGGCGCGATGAACTGGACTGGAAAGCGCGTGCTCGTCACCGGTGCAGGCGGGTTCATCGGCAGCCATCTCACGGAGCGGCTCGTCGCGCTCGGCGCGGAAGTGCGGGCGCTGGTGCATTACAATGCGCTCGGCAGCGCCGGATGGCTGGACCATTCGCCTGTGCGGGAAAGCGCCCACGTCATGGCCGGCGACATCTGCGATCGGGACAGCGTGCGCCGCGCGACGGAAGGGCGCGAGTTTGTCTTCCATCTCGCGGCGCTCATCGCCATCCCGTACTCCTATCACGCGCCCGAGTCCTACATCCGCACGAATATCCAGGGGACGCTCAACGTCCTCCAGGCCGCGCGGGAAACTGGCGTGGGCTGCGTGGTCCACACGTCCACGAGCGAGGTCTATGGCACCGCGCAGTACGTGCCAATCGACGAGGTGCATCCGCTCCAGGGCCAGTCGCCCTACTCGGCCAGCAAGATCGGCGCGGACAAGATCGCCGAGGCGTTCAACCTGTCGTTTGGCGTGCCCGTCGTGACCGTACGCCCGTTTAATACCTTCGGCCCGCGCCAGTCCGCGCGTGCGGTGATCCCCACGATCATCGCGCAGTTGCTAGCCGGGGAGAAAGTTCGGCTCGGCAGCCTGCATCCCACGCGCGATCTGAATTTCGTCGCCAATACCGTCGATGGCTTCGTCCAGGCCGCGGCGGTGCCCGAGGCGCTCGGGCAGACGATCAATCTCGGCACCGGCCGCGAGATCAGCGTCGGCGACCTGGCCGAAACCATTGCGCGAATCATGGGCCGCCCCATCGCGATCGAGAACGAGGACCAGCGCGTGCGCCCCAACAAGAGCGAAGTCGAGCGCCTGCTCGCGAGCAACGCCCGCGCCGCATCGCTCCTCGGCTGGACGCCCGCCGTCACGCTCGAAGACGGCCTCCGGCAGACCATCGAGTGGCTCGCCGCCAACCGTGAAAAATACCGACCCCATGCCTACGCCATCTGAGCCCGGCGCGCGGGCGACCGGCGGCGGAATCGCGCTGTGCGTCCCGGAGATCGGCGGCAATGAGTGGAGCTATGTCAAAGACTGCCTCGACACCGGCTGGGTCTCGTCGGTCGGCGCTTACGTCGATCGCTTTGAGCGCAGCGTGGCGGACTACGTCGGAGCGAGCCATGCGGTCGCAACGGTCAATGGCACGTCCGCCCTGCACGTCGCGCTGCGTGTCGCGGGCGTCGAGCCCGGCGACGAAGTGCTCGTTTCCACGCTCACCTTCATCGCGCCGGCAAATGCGATCCGTTACGCCGGAGCGTGGCCGGTCTTCATCGATGCCGAGCCGGAGTTCTGGCAGATGGACCCGCAGCGCGTGGCGGACTTTCTCGAAAAGGAATGCGACTGGAGCGACGGCGCTCTGCGCAATCGCGCGACGGGCCGCCGCGTCCGGGCGCTGCTCCCGGTCCACATCCTCGGGCACCCCGTCGATCTGGATCCGCTGCTGGCGCTCGCACGAAAATTCGGCCTGCCCGTCATCGAGGACGCCACCGAGTGCCTCGGCGCCAGCTACCGCGGCGAGCGCGTGGGCCGGCGCGGCGACATCGCGTGCTTCAGCTTCAATGGCAACAAGATCATCACCACCGGCGGTGGCGGCATGATCGTGACCGGCAATGCGGAATGGGCCGCGCGCGCGAAGTACCTGACCACGCAGGCCAAGGACGACCCGGTCGAGTACGAGCATCGCGAGATCGGCTACAACTACCGGCTCACGAATATCCAGGCCGCCATCGGCTGCGCGCAGATGGAGCAACTCGACGGATTCATCGCCGCCAAGCGCCGCATCGCCGCCGCATACCACGCCGCGCTTGCCGACGTGCCCGGCGTGACGCCGATGCGTGAGGCCGCGTGGGCCGCGAGCATTGCGTGGCTTTTCACCGTGCGCATTGATGCCGCCGCTTTCGGCCGCAGCAGCCGGGAGCTGCTCGCCGCGCTCGGTGCGGAAGGCATCCAGACGCGTCCGCTTTGGCAGCCCATGCACCGATCCGCTGCCCACGCTGGCAGCCCGCACGTCGGTGGCGAGGTCGCCGATGTGCTGTGCGCCGAGTGTCTCAGCCTGCCGTGCTCCGCTGGTCTTTCCGCCGCCGAGCAGGAACGCGTGACCGCCGCCATTCAAGCCCTGGCCGGAGCCGCCGCGTCATGATCGGGGTCGTCGATTACGGGATGGGAAACATGCACTCCGTGTGCAGCGCGTTTGAGGCGATCGGCCGGGAGATCCTGCTGGTGACGGAGCCGGAGCAGCTCCGCGACGTCGGCAGCATCGTCCTGCCGGGCGTGGGCTCGTTTGGCGACGCGATGGAAAATCTCCGCGCGCGCCGCCTCATCGGAGAACTCGAAACCCAGGTGCTCGCGAATCGGAAGCCCTACCTCGGCATCTGCCTCGGCCTGCAACTGCTGGCAACCACCGGCTTCGAGCATGGCGAGCACGCCGGTCTCGGGTGGGTGCCGGGCACGGTCGAAAAACTCCCCGTATCCGTCGGCGACCAGCCACTGCGCGTCCCGCACATCGGCTGGAATGAAGTCCACGCGACGGATGGCGACCCGCTTTACGCCGGGCTGGGGGAGGCGCCTGCGTTCTACTTTGTGCATAGCTACGTGCTGAAACCGCACGATCCTGCGGCGATCAGCGGCGGGTGCAGGTACGGCGTCGATTTCGCGGCGAGCATTGCCTCGGGAAACATCGCCGCCGTTCAGTTTCACCCGGAGAAAAGCCACCGCGCCGGCCTGCGTCTGCTGCGCAACTGGTGCGAGCGCATCGCAACCCCGGCCGCCTGATGGAATCACCGCTCTCCATTTTCCTGCGCAAAGGGCTGGCGACTTTTTTCACCAGCTACTCCGAGGAATGGCTCGTCCTCGCGGCGGAGGTTTTCGCCGGGCATCGGGAGATCATCCGCGCCGATGTGCGGCGCAAGTATCCCGACCTTGCCGGCAGCCCCGCGTTCGATGCCGAGCTTTTCCGCACCGTGGAGCTGGACGGCGGTTTGGAGGCCGTCGTCAGCTACCGGATCCAGCGCGGCATTTTCCTCCGCGATCCGCAGCATCCGGCGCTGCCCTGTCTGGCCCGCCTGATGAAGATTCGCACCTGCGCTGAGATCTACTACAGCACGGAGGTCGGCCCGGGATTTCTCGCCGATCACGGCGTCGGGATCGTGCTCGGTCCGCGCAACAGGATCGGGAAAAACTTCACCATCCATCAGGGCGTCACGCTGGGGCAGCGGCGGCTGAATTCTCCCGGCGAATCCATCACCATCGGGGACGACTGCACGCTCTTCGCAGGCGCGAAAGTGCTCGGCTCCGTCCGGCTCGGCGATGGCGTGCGCCTCGGGGCCAATGCCGTGCTGCTCACCGACGCGGAGCCGAACTCCAGCTATGCGGGCATTCCCGCCGTGAAAGTTTCCTGACCTGCCATGATCCCGATCGAAAGAATCCGCCGCGTGCTCGACCGCTGGCGTCCGCGGGCGCAGCCGCCCACCCGCTTTGAGAAAATGGCGGACGCTTTCCGTGCGCGCATCGACCGCTGGCCGCCGACGCCAGCGGAGTCGGGCGCAGGTCGTCCGCGGATCGGTGTCGTCATCGCTCCGTGGCTGGAGTCCGCGGTGCCCTTTTTCAGCATGGAATGCGCGGCGCGTCTTTCGGCTTCCGCGGAGGTCAGCCTGATCTGGGACACGAGCAATATTCATTTCAATGCGGCGCGTCCGCACGAGGTCGCGGGAATCCGCCAGTGCCTCGCGCAGCTCGAAAAATGGTTCCCGGTCATCGACGCGGGAAAGGGGCCGCGCGAGGGCGGGATGGACCGCGCTTTGATCGAGACGCTGCTCCATGAAAACGCCGTGGCGCGCACGCAGGGAGAGCAAAAGGCGGCCGAGCTGTCCGCGCGCCACGCGGCCTCCTTGGATGAAATGGCACTGCACAGCGGGCGCATCCGCGCGCTGCTGAAGGCGCAGGATTTCGACTGGGTGCTGATCCCCGGCGGTGTGTGGGGCGTGAGCGGGATCTACTGCCGGATGGCTGCGGAACTGGGCGTCCACTTCACCACGTACGACTGCGGCGACCTCATCCTATTCCTCGCGCACGACGGAGTGGCGGCGCACTTCGCGGACATGAGCCGGGCGTTTCAGCAGGTGCTGGCTGAATCCGGCGAGCTGGCCCAGCGGGAGCGGATGGTGGCGGTCGCGCGCGCCGAGCTGGCGACTCGGATGCAGGGCACCGACCTCTATCGCCTCCAGCCCAAGCCGGCTGGGCAGGCGACGGAGGAAACGTGGGACATCCTGCTGCCGCTCAACTACCGGTCCGATTCCGCGGCGATGTGCAGGCAGCGGCTTTTCACGTCGGTCGGCGACTGGCTGAGGCAGGTGCTTGCGTGGCTGCAAACCCAGCCGTCCGTCACGCTCGCGATCCGCCAGCATCCTTGTGAGAAGATCGAGGAATTCCGCGGGAGCGACCGGTGGGATGAGCTGGTCGCGGGCTACGGGCTCGGCGAGCGCTGCCGCTTCATCGCTGCGGCGGACGATGTGAATACCTACGATCTGCTCGAGCGGACGCGCGTGGTGCTGCCCTGCACGTCGCGCGTCGCGATCGAGGCGGGGATGTTTGGAAAGCCGGTGATCCTCGGCTGGGAGACGTATTATGAAGACTGCGGCTTTGCGTCCCACGCGGGGTCGGTGCCGGAGTATTTCGAGCTGATCTCCCGCGCGCTTCGCGGCGAGCTTTCGCCGCCCGCAGGGGCGCAGGACTCGGCGGCGGTCGCCTATTACCTCGCGGAAAAATGCTTCGGCTTGGAAACAGGATTCACGCCCTCGCCCAACGATTTTGTGCGCTGGGTGGAGCGTGCTCCCGACGAACTCTGGGCTGCGCCGGAGAATGCGCTGCTGCACGACGCGCTCGT
>JANOBH010000497.1:0-6636 GCA_031411535.1 Chthoniobacter sp.
TCTTTTCCCGCCCGGGTGGGTCACTTCTCAACGAGCGAACCCGGGTCAGTTCTCAACGAGCGTTGACATCCGTGAGAGGCGGAGGCGCGGAGCATCTGCACCCACGCTCCGCGAGTGTCGCTACACGCTTTTACTCAAAAGCCGCTAAACCCCCTTGGCCGGAATGTTGAATTTCAGACTCGCGCTTTGGCAGCTTAGGCCCGATATTGTTCCTCTATGGGCGATAAATCACCAAAAGCGACGAACAAGAAGGCCGCGCAGAAAAAGGCCAATACCAACTCCAACACGCAGAAAAAGAACACCGCTGCCGCTGCAAAGCAGGCGGTAAAGTCGAAGAAGTGAAACAGGCGTCTGAAGGTTCAAATTTGCGACGGGAAGTAGAGGATTCATAAATTGGCCAAACCAAATTACCAATTCGAAAAGCGCAAGAGAGACCTGGAGAAGAAGGCCAGGAAGGATGAAAAGAAGCGGCGCAAGAGCGAGGCGACTCAAGCTCCCCCTCCTGAGGACTCCGACGTCGTGAATCCGGAGCCGGGCTAACGGTTTTCATGCCCACCTGTGCGGTTCCATCCCCACTTTGCGGGAAGCGTTCAGGTTTAAATTAGGCAGGAGGAAGTAGATGTCGGGCGAGGATCGCGCGTTAAGGCACCGATTCTGATCGACCTCGACGCGGGCTCTTCACCACTCGCTCGCGAGCGAGTGGTAACCGTGCAAATTCAGTTACTTTCAATTACTGCGCTCACCGGGCTCATCCGATCGGGCCTAGCGGTTGATTGTGCTTGAAATCGATGTGGCCGACTTTGACTTGGAGGGCGGGTGCGCCAGCTAGGTGCTTTTCTGCCGCATCTGCGCGAACAAGAGGCGATGTAATCTATCAAGATGCACCGACGCGCCATATGGCGTCACAGAAAAACCGCCGGGCTCCTTACGGAACCCGGCGGATGTTAGTTTCTATCGGATGCTAAGCTGAGCGGGTCGCTTAGTAGTCCATGCCGCCCATGCCGCCGCCGCCGCCGCCGTGGCCGTGGGCATCGCCGCCCGCGGCCGCCTTGGGCTCGGGTTTCTCGGTGATGATCGCCTCGGTGGTCAGGAGCAGGCCGGAGATCGACGCGGCGTGCTGGAGCGCGCTGCGGGTCACTTTGGCCGGGTCCACGACGCCGGCTTTGATGAGGTCTTCATAGACGCCGGTGGCGACGTTGTAGCCTTCATTGCCTTTGCGCTTCTTGACTTCGCTGACGATGAGCGCGCCTTCCTGGCCCGCGTTGTCGGCGAGCTGGCGGAGTGGGGCTTCGATCGCGCGACGTACGATCTGAAGGCCGATCGCTTCGTCACCTTCAAGCTTGAGGGTATCGAGGACCTTTTGCGCACGGATGAGGGCGACGCCGCCACCGGGGACGATGCCTTCTTCCACCGCTGCGCGCGTGGCATGAAGGGCGTCTTCGACGCGGGCTTTCTTCTCCTTCATTTCGGTCTCAGTTGCGGCGCCGACATTGATGACGGCCACGCCACCGGCGAGTTTCGCAAGGCGCTCCTGAAGCTTCTCCTTGTCGTAGTCGCTGGTCGTTTCCTCGATCTGGCGGCGGATCTGTGATACGCGGCCCTGGATGTCAGCCTGCTTGCCGGCCCCTTCGACGATGGTGGTGTTTTCCTTGTCGATGGTCACGCGCTTGGTGCGGCCGAGGTCTTCGAGGGTGATATTCTCGAGCTTGAGGCCGAGATCTTCGGTGATGCAGCGGCCGCCCGTCAGGATGGCGATGTCTTCCATCATGGCTTTGCGGCGGTCGCCAAAGCCGGGAGCCTTGACGGCTGCGACCTGGATGGTGCCACGGAGCTTGTTCACCACGAGGGTCGCGAGGGCTTCGCCTTCCACGTCCTCAGCGATGATGAGGAGCGGCTTGCCGGTCTTCGCGGTCTTCTCGAGTACGGGGAGCAGATCCTTGAGGGAGCTGATTTTCTTCTCGTGGATGAGGATGTACGGGTTGTCGAGAACGGTCTCCATGGCCTCGGCGTTCGTGACGAAGTAGGGCGAGAGGTAGCCCTTGTCGAACTGCATGCCTTCGACCACATCGAGGCTGGTCTCAATCGACTTGGCTTCCTCGACAGTGATGGTGCCGTCCTTGCCGACCTTGTCCATCGCGTCGGCAATGATCTCGCCAATGGTGGTGTCCCAGTTAGCGGAGACGGTGGCGACCTGCGCAATTTCCGTGCGGTCTTTCACCTTCTTGGAGATGCGGGCGATCTCGGCGACGAGCGCTTCGACGGCCTTGTTGATGCCGCGCTGGAGCGAGGTCGGGTTGGCGCCGGCGGTGACATTCTTGAGGCCTTCCTTGAAGATGGCTTCGGCGAGAACGGTCGCTGTGGTGGTGCCGTCGCCGGCGACGTCGCTGGTCTTGCTGGCGACTTCGCGGACGAGCTGGGCGCCCATGTTTTCATACGGATCTTCGAGTTCGATCTCCTTGGCCACAGTCACACCGTCCTTGGTGATCGTCGGGCTGCCGAATTTCTTGTCGAGGATGACGTTGCGGCCGGATGGCCCGAGGGTGGCCTTGACGGCCTTTGCGAGTTTTTCGATGCCGCGCAGGAGTGAGTGCCGTGCAGTTTCGTCGAAGAGGAGTTGTTTAGCTGCCATGATGGTTCGTAAGTTAGCTGGTAGTTGAGTTAGGTAAAAAGGCTTGCCAGGATTGGTTAGCCGATGATGCCGAGGATGTCGTCCTCGCGCATGATGAGGTGGGTTTCGCCGTCGATTTTGACTTCGGTTCCGCCGTACTTGCTGATGAGGACGGTGTCGCCCTTCTTGACGGTGAAAGCGATGAGCTTGCCGTCGTCATCGCGCTTGCCGGTTCCGAGGGCGACAACCTTGCCTTCCTGCGGCTTCTCTTTGTGGGCGTCGGGAATGATGATCCCGCCTTTTTTGACTTCACCGGCCTCGAGAGGCTTCACGAGGACCCGGTCTGCGAGGGGTCGAATGTTGACTGCCATGTTGGTGGTTACTTTCTAGTTAGTTGGTTGTTGGTTTTGGTTTCTACTGAGACGCCGGTTGTTAGCTTCCGGTGAGGATTAGCTCACTGGGAGCTAACTGCGGCGTCGGTAAATTACATGGACTGAATTAGAGCGATCTTGTCGCTGCCCGGATCCCCGCCTTCGATGCAGAGATGCGGCGGCATTTTATCGGGAATCGCGCTGACACTGCCGTTCAGTGCGGTTGCCTCACTTTGACCTCGCAAAGCTTCCTCCAATACTTTTACGCGGCGCTCAAGCGCGGCCATGCGGTCCTCGATGGATTCGGCACGCGCACCCAGGGAGGAGGCGAGGAGACAAAGGGTGAGACCAACGAGGCGCATAAGCGGCGGACAAACTGGTTTACTTCTTCTTGTCCTCATCCACGACCTCGAATTCCGCATCCACGACATCGCCGTCGGGCTTTTTCGCGGAGCTAGCCTCGGGACCGGCGGAGGATTGCGCACCGGCGTCGGGGCCGGGTGCTCCGGCGCTGGCGGAGGCCTGCTTGTAGAGGTCTTCGCTGACGCTTTGGAAGGCGGTCTGAAGGGCGTCGTAGGAAGTCTTTATGGCGTCGGTGTCGCTGCCTTTGAGCGTTTCGCGGACGGCGGTGATCTTCGCCTCGATGTCGGTCTTCTTGTCACCGGGGATTTTGTCGCCGAGATCTTTGAGCTGCTTCTCGCACTGGTAGGCGAGGTTGTCGGCGTTATTGCGGATTTCGATGGCTTCCTTGGCCTTCTTGTCCTCCTCCGCGTGTGTCTCGGCGTCACGCTGCATCTTCTCGACTTCCTCTTTGGTCAGGCCGCTGGAACCGGTGATGGAAATCTTCTGCTCCTTGCCGGTGCCTAGGTCTTTGGCGCTGACGTGGAGGATGCCGTTGGCGTCGATGTCGAAGGTGACTTCGATCTGCGGGACGCCACGCGGCGCCGGCGGGATGCCGTCGAGGTGGAAGGTGCCGAGGTTTTTGTTGTCCCGGCTGAGCGGGCGCTCGCCTTGCAGGACTTTGATTTCCACGCCGGGCTGGCTGTCGCTGTAGGTGGAAAAGATCTGCGATTTGCGCGTCGGGATGGTGGTGTTGCGCGGGATCATCGCGGTGGCGACGCCTCCGGCGGTCTCGATAGCGAGGGTCAGCGGCGTGACATCGAGGAGGAGCACGTCTTTCACGTCGCCCTTGAGCACGCCGCCCTGGATGGCCGCGCCGATGGCCACGACTTCATCCGGGTTCACGCCCTTGTGCGGCTCTTTGCCGACGAGCTTGCGCGCGGTCTCGATGACGCGGGGCATGCGGGTCATTCCGCCGACGAGGACGAGTTCGTTCACGTCCTTCTCGCTGAGGCCGGCGTCTTTGAGGCACGCCTTCACCGGGCCGATAGTGCGCTCGAAAAGCTTGTCGGTGAGCTGCTCGAGTTTCGAGCGGGTGAGCTTTTTCTGGATGTGTTTCGGGCCGGTCTGGTCGGCGGTGACAAAGGGGAGATTGATCTCGTATTCCTGCGAGCTGGAGAGCGCGATCTTGGCCTTCTCCGCCTCTTCCTTGATCCGCTGGACGGCGTCGGGTTGCTTTGTCAGGTCGATGCCGGACTCCGCTTTGAACTCTGCAAAAATCCAGTCCATTACCGCGTTGTCCCAGTCATCGCCGCCGAGATGCGTGTCGCCGTTCGTGGCTTTCACCTCAAAGACTCCGTCGCCGATTTCGAGGACCGAGATGTCGAAGGTGCCGCCGCCGAGATCATAGACGGCGATCTTTTCGTCCGCCTTCTTATCGAGGCCGTAGGCGAGCGACGCCGCAGTCGGCTCGTTCACGATGCGGAGCACTTCGAGGCCCGCGATCTTGCCGGCGTCCTTGGTCGCGGTGCGCTGCGAGTCATTGAAATACGCGGGAACCGTGATGACCGCCTGCGTGATCGTCTCGCCGAGCTTCGCCTCCGCGTCGGACTTGAGTTTCGCGAGGATCATCGCGCTGATTTCCGGCGGCGAGTAGGTCTTCGTCTCGCCATTTACAGTCACGGAAATGTGCGCGTCGCCGTTCGCCGCCTTCACGACTTTGTAAGGCACGCGATGCAGTTCGTTCTGCACTTCGTCGAACTTCCGCCCCATGAAGCGCTTCACCGAAAAGATCGTGTTCGTCGGATTCGTCACCGCCTGGCGTTTCGCCGCCTGGCCGACCACGCGCTCGCCGCTCTTGGTGAAAGCGACGACGCTCGGCGTGGTGCGCGCGCCTTCCGAATTTTCCAGCACGACCGGTTCGCCGCCTTCCATGACGGACATGCAGGAGTTCGTGGTGCCGAGGTCGATTCCGAGGATTTTAGCCATGTGTTTGGTGGTTTGAGTCTGAAAAAGAGTTGGGGCAGAGCGCAAAAGCACGGGGCGCGCCGGGACCGGAAGCGAGTTTTAAGCCGCTTGCAGTCAGTGGATTGCGGGAACTCGATGGTGCGCCGCAAGTGGGACATGGCACAGCCTGTGTCACACATTGCGGGCAGCAGGTGAGACATCGCGGCGCAGACCGAGCACCTTTCTCCCTCGGTGCCCGGTTCTTTGATCACGGATTACTCAGATTGCGCGGATTTCCGGAATCCCGATCCGTGTCATCCATGAAATCTCTGGTCAAACTCCCCCCGATTTTCCCACGCCAAGCCTGCGGGTCGCTTTCCAAACGAAACATCGCCCTTGATGCGCAGCGTTTTAGCGGCACTATTCCGCTCCCGCGAAATCCGGGGCGCTCAGTTTTCCAGCGCCGGCGACGCGAGGCGAAAAGGATGGGTGGCAGAGTGGTCGATTGCGCACGCCTGGAAAGCGTGTTTACCGCAAGGTAACGGGGGTTCGAATCCCCCCCCATCCGCCACTCCCCGGGGTCAGCGCGGGCAGTGCTCCTCATACGCCGAGTTCCCCGACGAGCACCGGAGGCTCGTCAGCGACCATGAGCACCTTGGCCCCATTGCCTCAATCACGAGTGCGTGATCCGTGCCTTTCAACGCATCAGAAAATTGCGTAGTATCCGCCGGCTTATGAACACGATTGTCGCGTTGATCGATTTCTCCGATGTCACCGCCAAGGTTCTTAATCAGGCGAGAGAATCAGCAAAACTTTACGGCGACCGGGTGATTCTCATGCATTTTGTGCCCAAAGAGCCAGTCGTCATTGATCTAGGGATCGTCTCTCCCATCATTCTAAAGGCTCCCTCAGAAGAGAGGATCAAAGCGGACTATGAAATACTCCTGAGCTATCGTGATTCGCTCGCCAAAGCCGGGATCGTAGTGCTGATTCGGCAACTTCTGGACGGCAATGTGAACAAGATCCTGAAGGATTGTCTGAGGTGGGATGCCGAGCTGATCATCATGGGTTCTCATCACCATAGCCCGCTCTACAACCTCATCTTCGGTAAGTTCACGAAAGACATCTTCAAGCGGGCCCATTGCCCTGTGCATATCGTAGCGGGTGATGAGAGTTGACCCTCCGACTGAAATCGGCTGCCAGCCTAGAGCGCCGCAAACAGTAAGCGGTAAGTGTGACAGGGGTTTGGCCGTATGGGGGATGGGGAGATGCGTATCGCACCAAGAGTCGAATGGAGCGGAGAAGACAGAGACTGGCTGGAGAAGGTGAGTCGCAGCCGGACTGAGGCTGTCCGCCTCTCGGAGCGCGCGC
>JANOBH010000498.1:0-1867 GCA_031411535.1 Chthoniobacter sp.
GATAGACGATTGAGTTTGTCAGCCCAAGACTGCTGAACGTAAATGCGCTAGGCGTAGTCCCCCCGGTACCAGCGATATTGAGCGTAATGAATCCTACCGGATCAGT
The DNA here is from genome assembly GCA_031411535.1 of Chthoniobacter sp. Lineage (GTDB taxonomy): Bacteria > Verrucomicrobiota > Verrucomicrobiia > Chthoniobacterales > Chthoniobacteraceae > Chthoniobacter. The sequence goes on from JANOBH010000498.1 coordinate 107, forward strand.
CGTTGCCGTGGTCTGGGCTTGGAGGGTGGGAACCAGCGGCGCGATGAGGGAGCACAGGATCGCAGCGGCGAGTGGGCGGAGTCGCGGGGAGAAGGTTTTCATAGCGAGGTCTTTCTGGTTCAGTTCGAGGCGGTTCGCAAGGGGAAATCAATAAAATTTTGTTCAGATATTGTAAAGACTCGCGGTCGAAAGAGCAGGTTTGGAAGCTCAAAGCTCAAATCCCCGCGCCTCGAAGCGGGAGATTTGAGCTTTGGGCGCTGAATTCTGCGCTTTCCAAGCCCCGGCTTAGACCATTCCGAGCTGGCCTTTGAAGACCCAGAGGAGGGCTTTGAGGCCGAGTTCGGCGACGTTGAAGGGTTTGCCGATGAAGTCATTGCCGCCGCTGAGGCTGGACTGGACGCGGTTTTGAAAGGTGCTCATGCCGGTGACGAAGACGATGGGGGTGTGCTCGTGCAGGGTGAGGGCGCGCGTTTTGGTGCAAAGCTCGAAGCCGGTCATCTCGGGGAGGCCGACGTCGAGAAAGACGAGGTCGAAGGGCTGATTGGCGAGTGCGGAAAGGCCGCTGGTCGGGTTGTCGGCGGCCATGGATTTGAGGCCGGCGAGGCGCATGGCGGCCATCATGATCTTGCGGGCGCCGTCTTCATCATCGACGACGAGGACATTGGCGGCGGAGGTGTCCTTGACGCGGCTGCGCTGGGGCTCCTGAAGGAGGATGGCGAGGAAATCGAGGGCCTGGCCGAGGGTGCGGAGGGTGGAGGGATTGATCTGGCCGGGGAGGCGGATGAGATCAAAGACGAGGGCTTCGAGTGCGGAGGTGAACTGAAAGAGGGGGCGCTGGCCGAGCATGGCCATCTGCTCACTGAGGCCGTGGACGCGCTGGAAGAGATCGCGAAGTGAGGCGGTGTCGGTGGTATCGCGGCTGACGCCGTGCAGGGAGCGGCGGAGAGCGGTGACGGTCTCCGGGGCGCTATCGAGACCCAATGAGACCCAGCTCTGCTCGGGGCGAAAGGGGAGGCCTTTGGAGAGGGTGGTGGTGCGCGCCAGGCCGAAGGACCTCTCGACGGCGTCGATCAGCTCGGCCATGGGATTGGAGGTGCGGGCGAGGATGTAGGTGGCGCCGGCAGTCTGGGCGGCCTCGGCGAGCTGGAGCCGGGAGGTGGGGAGGACGACGACCGGGAGGCCGCGGGTGGAGTCGGCTTTGCGGAGGGTGGCGATGAGCTGGGCGGGGTCCGGGGAGGGGGTGAAGGAGTCGAGCACGACGAGATCGGGCTGGCGCTCGGCGATGGAGCGGAGGGCGGCGTCGCCGGAGCGTGCGGACTCGACGGCGAAGCCGTCACTTTCCAGGCGCTCGCGGTACATATTGCCGAGGAGGCGGTCTTCGTGGACGAGGAGGATGCGTTTGGCGGTCATGGTGGTGGAGGTCGCGTGGAAGCGGGCGCGCGTTTGGGCGTTTTCGATGCAGGGCGCGTGCCGGGGCGCTGGAAAGATGCGGGAGCGGGGAGTGCTGTCAGGTGGCATGGGGGAAAGTTTTCGCTTTCCCGAGCGCCGCGGACGGATTATGTGTTCGCGCGAACATGGAAAAACTCACCGCCCGCCAGCAGGAAGTGCTCGATTTCATCTGCGAATTCCAGACGCAGCACGGCATTCTGCCGACGACGCGGGAGATTCAGGCGCACTTCGGTTTCGCCAGCCAGACGGCGGCGGTGAATCACCTGCGGGCTTTGGAAAGGAAGGGCGTCGTGCAGCGCTCGGCGGGCAGGG
>JANOBH010000499.1:0-8851 GCA_031411535.1 Chthoniobacter sp.
ACGCGCCAAAGCGTGGGCCGCCGGCGGGCCGATCGACTGGTCGTACGGCGAGGCGCTGTCGATGGGTTCGCTCCTCCTCGAAGGCGTTCCCATCCGGCTGAGCGGACAGGATTGCCGGCGCGGCACCTTCAGCCAGCGCAACAGCTACCTCTACGATCAGCAGACCCGCGAGCGTTATTGCCCGCTGAAAAATATCGAGGAAGGCCAGGCCACCGTGTGCATTTACAACTCACTGCTCAGCGAAGCCGGCGTGCTCGGCTTCGACTACGGCTATTCGCTGAATTACCCGAATCTCCTCTGCATGTGGGAGGCGCAGTTCGGCGACTTCGCGAATGGGGCGCAGGTGATCATCGACCAGTTCATTTCTTCCGCGGAATCCAAGTGGCAGCGCCCGAGCGGCCTCGTGCTGCTGCTCCCGCACGGGTATGAAGGGCAGGGGCCGGAGCATTCCAGCGCGCGGCTCGAGCGTTTCCTCCAGCTCTGCGCGGAGGACAATATCCAGGTCTGCAACCTCACCACGCCCGCGCAGTATTTCCACGTCCTCCGGCGGCAAATGAAGCGCGCCTTTAAAAAGCCGCTCGTCATCATGACTCCGAAAAGCATGCTCCGGCTCGAAGCGGCTGCGTCATCCGTCGCGGATTTTACGAGCGACTGTTTCCACGAGATCCTCCCCGGCCCGCTTCTGGACAAGCCCGAGAAGGTCAAGCGCGTCATTTTTTCCAGCGGTAAGATCTACTACGACCTCCTGAAATTCCGCGACGAGCAGAAGATTGGAAACACCGCCCTCATCCGAGTCGAGCAGCTCTACCCTCTCGACGAGGCGCAGATCAAAGCGCACCTCGCGCCTTTCACGAACGCCAAGACCTTTGTCTGGTGCCAGGAGGAATCGCAGAACATGGGCGCGTGGGGCTTCATCTCCTGGCAGCTCCGCCGTCTGCTGGAAACCTACATCTGGTATGCCGGCCGCGCCGCCAGCGCCAGCCCCGCCGTCGGCTCCCTCGGCCTCCACAAGCGCGAGCAAAAGCTCATCATCCAGGACGCCTTTACGCTCGGGTAAAGGGCGGGGCTGCGGAGCGGGGAGGTGTCCCCGGATGGTCGTACGCGCGGATGTTAGTCGCCGTCGAGCAGGCGGCCGAGGCCGCCGAGGACGCTGCCTTCGCCGGTGGCCTTGCCGCCGGAGGACGGCGCATTGGCGAGGATGCGGTCGGCCAACCGGGAAAAGGGCAGGCTTTGCAGCCACACGGTGCCGTGGCCGCGCAGGGTCGCGAGGAAGAGACCCTCGCCGCCGAAGATCATGGATTTGAGATTCCCCGCGCGCTGGATGTCGTACTGCACGCCGGCGGTCATGGCCACGAGGCAGCCGGTATCGACGCGGAGCGTCTCGCCCTTCAAATCGCGGCGGATGATCGTGCCGCCGGCGTGGACAAAGGCGAGGCCGTCGCCCTGCAGGCGCTGGAGGATGAAGCCTTCGCCGCCGAAGAGGCCGGCGCCGAGCTTCTTGTTGAAAGCGATGCCGACGGACGTGCCGAGTGCGGCGCAGAGAAATGCGTCCTTTTCGCAGATGATCTCGCCGCCGAGCTTCGCCAGGTCGAGCGGGATGATCTTGCCCGGATAGGGTGCGGCAAAGGCGACCTTGCGCTTCTGGCCGCCGCGGTTTGTGAAGTGCGTCATGAAGAGCGACTCACCGGTGAGGACGCGCTTGCCGATGCTCTTGAGCGCGCCGAAAAAGCCGCCGGCCGGCGCCGAGCCGTCGCCCATGCGGGTTTCGAACTCGATATTCTCCTCCATGAAACACATGCCGCCCGCCTCGGCGATGACGGTCTCGCCGGGGTCGAGTTCGACTTCCACCATCTGCAGGTCGTCCCCGTGAATCTCAAAGTCGATCTCATGCGAGCGCTTGGCCGCGCCGGCCGGCGCGGCTGGGAGCGGTGGCGGTCCGGCGGTCACGGCGCTGCTGGCGAAAAGGTGCGGCAGCGCCTTTCCTGCCGGTTCCCAAGCAGCCATGCCGTCGGTCCAGACGAGCGTGGATTTATCGAGGATCCCGCCGGTGACGAGGTTCGGCAATTCGGATTCCTGCGCGGTTTCGCGCTGGGTGGGCGTGATCGAGTAATTCCAAGTTTTCATTTTTTGGAGCATGTCTCTCTGCTCCGCGGTGCCAAACATTTTCTGGCCGGCGTTCTCGGAATCTGTCCCAGGCACGTCCGGTGGGAACGGCTCCTGAACCGCGCTCCGCGGGGAGTTTTTTTTCAAAATGACCCGCCGCCAAATCTTCCATTCGGCATTCTAAATTCCCGATTCAGTATTCGCCGCCGAATCAGCCCACGGGCACCTTACTTCCAAAATCAAAATCCCTGCCGCTGCCTCCATGATTTGAGGAAAAGCGAGCGGGGCCGTCTCGCTGCGCTCGGCTCCGTGGCGCGGGGTGGGGTGGTCGGGTTCACGCGTCGCCGCACTGGCTCCAGGCCGTCCCGACGCTCACCACGAAGCTCAGCTTCCCCGCGCCAATACGGCGTGGCCATGTCCTCAACAGCCTTCAACTTGGCAACGGCGGGCGAAACTTGGATGCAATGCCCGGTCTCCGCGCCGCTCAATCCTCCGTCAACTCTCGGGCCACATCGCGCGCGCCGTGCAGGATGCGCACGGTGCGCAGCGGGTCGGTGTCGAGATCATAGGTGACGAGATACCAGATGCGCACCGTATGAAAACGCACGCTGGCATCGGCACAGAGGTCGCGACGGCGATGCCCGATGTCGGGCCGCCGCGCCAGCAGGCCGCAGGCTTGCATGATGTCCCGCTCCAGCTTGTCCGCCGCCGGTGGATTATCGGCCACCACGAATGCCCAGACCCCGAACAAATCCGAGCGAGCCTCGTCGCTCAGGACAAACCGCTTCGTTGCCTGCCGTCGCGATTCCGCCACTCCGCCTTCTGTTCCGCCATCCATGCGGTCACCTCCTCCGGCGCATGGACTCGCCCAGCGCGGGCGGACTCCAGCCCGTCTTGGATCTTCTCCCGCACGGCCGTCTTCCATTCCTCATCCTCGCCCTGGCGCATCATGGCCGGGCTCGCGGCGATCACTTCATCCGCCGAGGCGTAGGCCCCCTGTCCGACCTTGTGTTGAATGAACTCTTCAAGGGCTGGAGCGAGCGTCACGTTCATGGCGGGAGTCTTCGCCTGCCTCGCGGTTCGGTCAAGACGGCACCCACACCCGGCGGCGCTGCATGTGGCGCAGCGGCGTGGCGGTTTTTCGTCGTCCCCAAGTTGAGGACCAAGGCGCCGGAGTAAGGGACAAGCGGCGGAGATTTCCCCTCGTCGGATCCGAGTCACCAAACAGGGCGCGCTGCCAGTCCTCCGTTCGCGCTCTCCGCGTCTCTGCGTCTCTGCGTTCACCCAAATCCCAACTGCATGGATACGGCTGAGTCCTTCGACCATCGCTCGCATCTGGCACCAGCATGGACTCAAGCCCCATCTGATCCGCACCTTCAAAGTTTCCAACGATCCGCACTTTGCCGAAAAGCTGGAGGACATCGTCGGGCTCCATCTCAACGCGCCGGTGCACGCGCCGGTCTTTTGTTGCGATGAGAAAAGCCAGGCGCATCTGATCCTCGGTAACTGCGCCGCGCACAAGCATCCAAAGCTCAAAGCGTGGCTGGCGAAGCATCCGCGTTTTCATCTCCACTTCACGCCGACGAGCGCCTCGTGGCTCAACTCGCTCGAGCGCTTCTTCGTGCCCTGACCACCCGGCGTCTGCGGCGAGGAGTCTTTCGCAGCCTGCCCGAGTCGATCGGAGCCATCACCGCTTGCCTCAGCAGCTACAATGCGCGCCCGACCCCGTTTGTCTGGACGGCCACCGCCTTGCGGGTTTTGGAAAATCTCAACAAGCGCCATCAGATCGCCGCAGCCTGCTACAATCTTTCCCAACTCCTGCACCAGCTTTACGGAATAGGAACCCCAAAGCAATGGGCGGCGTGCCTCTGTTTGTTTTTGTCACCGATGTTCTACATGGTCATCGCTGGATGCGGTTCCCTCGCACCCAAAACCAGAAACTTACTCACGATGTTTTTTACCCGCTCCTTGCTCCAAGGAGATGACTCCGAAAATCCATGTTCTTCAACAGCCTGTTAGGAGGCTGGCGGCGGTTGTTCCGTTTCCACGGATCGCATAACAGCACGGGAGATCCGCCGGCCGGCCATTCGTGAGCAGACGACCAGCGCCAGTGTTCGGCCGATTTCACCCACCCGCGCCGCATAGGTTTGTTATGAATCCAGTCCAGGTGCTGAACGATGATGGCACCGTGATGGAACGCCGCCAGCGCCGGGAGGCAAGGCACCCAGTAAGTCGGATTCGGATCGATGCGAAAGGCGAAACGCCGCGCGTTAGGCGATGAGTTCCTGGATCGGCGTGCCGTAGCGGGTGATCATCACGGGGCGTCCGCTCGGGGTCTGGTATTCCTTCTTCGGATTGATGCCGAGCGCGGTGTAGAAGGTCGCGGCCACGTCGTCGGGCGTGATCGCCTTGTCCTTCGGGCCTTCGCCTTTCTCGTCGGAGGCTCCTACGACGCGGCCCGCATTGAGGCCGCCGCCGGCGAGCAGGCAGAACATCGCGCGCGGATAATGGTCGCGCCCGGCGCGCACGTTGATCTTCGGCGTGCGCCCGAATTCGCCCGTGACGAAGACGACCGTGGATTCCAGCAGGCCCTTCGCGGCGAGCGTCTGGAAGAGGCCGCTCAGCCCGGCGTCGAGCGTCGGGAGCAGCCGGGTTTTCAGGCTGGTGAAATTGTCGCTGTGGGTGTCCCATCCGCCGAGGTTCACGGTCACAAATTTCACCCCGGACTCGACGAGCCGCGTGGCGAGCAGGCAGCTCTGCGAGAACTGGTCCGCGCCGAACAGGCCGGAGATCGCGGTCGTTTCCTTCGAGAGATCGAAGGCGTCGCGCGCCTTGGTCGAGCGCATCATCTGATACGCCTTCCGGCTGAACTCATCCATGCCGCTCAGGATCTTGTCCTCTTTCGCGAGATCGCCAAAGGCGGTGTCGTAGCGCTTCACGAGATCCTGCCGGCGGTCCACGTCCTCCAGCGTCACGCCCTTGAGCGCGAGCCCGCGGATTTCCATCGGCCGGCCCGGCTGCGGGGAGCCGCCGGTGTCGAATGGGCCGTACTCCACGCCGAGGTAGCCGGTGGGATTGTTTCCCTGCGAGGGGATGGCGACGAAAGCGGGCAGCTCCGGCACGGCGCCGAGTTCCTTCGAGACGACCGCGCCGTACGCGGGAAACTGGAGCGACGGCAGCGGGCGGTTGCCGGTGCTCATGTAGAGCGTGCCCAGCTCGTGCGCGGCCAGCGTGTGCGAGACGCCGCGCAGGATCGCGAATTTGTCCGCGTGCTGCGCCAGCTTCGGCAGATGCTCGCTGAGCTGCATGCCGGCCACGTTGGTCGCGATCGGTTTGAACTCGCCGCGATGCGTGTCGGGCGCGTCGGGCTTCAGGTCAAAGGTGTCCATGTGCGACGGCCCGCCGCCGAGGCGGACAAAGATGGCGGCCTTCGCCTTGCCGGCCGCGGGCGTGGCGGCGGCGTGCGCGAGGTAGTTATTCAGGCCGAAGCTCAGGCCAAAGCCGGTGATGGCGCCGATGCGGAGGAAATCGCGGCGGGGAATGCCGTCGCAGCAGAGGTAGTTGGACATGGTGTGTTTGGGTTGGCGGGTTGGGGAGATGGAGGTCCGGGTGTCAGCGGTTCACGATGAATTCGCGGGTATTGATCATGGCCCAGAGCAGGTCGCGGATTCCCTGCACCAGCGAGGTCGCGGCAGCCACGTCGCCTTTCGCCTGCGCAAACTCGGCGTCGGTGGGCGGGCGGCTGACGGTGCGGAAAAAGACCTCGCGGATCGCAGCATCCACATCGAACGCCGCGCGCGGTTTTTCCGCGTCGCGGAGTTCCTTCTCAAGCGCGGCGATGCGCTCCCGGCCTTCGGCGGCGCGGCTCTCGTAGCGGCGGGACTCCTCGGCGAAACGCGCCTGCGCCTCCGTGTCGTCGGCCGCGGGCTTCTCCGGCGTCTTGAGAGTCGCGGATTTTTCCCGGAAGCGGTCGAGCTGCGCGCGGAGCGCCTCGGGGCTGCGCTCGCCTGCGCCCGCGCTCGCCTCCTTGCGCAGTTCGGCGATCCAGCCGCCGCCGCCGTCGAGCTTGTTCAGCACGCTCTGGTCGTTCCGCGTGAAGATGGTCTGGAGCAGCGTCGGGTCCGTCACGCGCTCGCAGTCGCAGTTGGTCTCGCGCATCGGCTTGCCAAAGATCGTGAGCGCGTAACCCTCGGTCTGCTTTCCGCCGCCCCGGCTGTCCATCGCATTGCCCGCCGGCCCGATGCTGCGCTCGGCGATCTCTGTGGCAAATGTCGCGGCGCGCGCGCTGTTCGCCGTGGCCATGTTCAGCGCGTCATACACGACCTCCGCCGGCAGGCGGCGGATGACCGCGTGCGAGAAATTCTTTTCGTCGAGCCGGTTCGTCGGCGTGGTCTGCCAGCTCCGCTGATACGTGTCGCTGCCGAGGATTTCGCGGTGCAGCCACTTCATGTCGTAGCCGTGCGCGACGAAGCCGCGCGTCAGGTGATCCAGCAGCGGCCCGTTGCTCGGCGCGTTCGCCAGGTTCAGGTCGTCCGCGGGTTCCACGATGCCGCGGTTGAAATAGCCCGCCCACACGCGGTTCACAAAGGCGCGGGCGAAATACGGATTCTCCTTCCCCTTGAGCCACTCCATCAGCGGCAGGCGCGGGTCCGGGAAGTTCGCGAGCATAATCTCCTCGCCGCCGAGCAGCTTCGGCGTGATGACGCGCGAGCTGCTGAGATCCTTCTGCTTCAGATCGCGCGGGCGCTGCGTCGCGCGCTTCGCATCCACGTACAGCTCACCCCACGGCACCGGCTCGCCGGCATCGAGCCGGCGGGTGATCTCGGTCTGCGCCCGCTTCTGCGTGTCCTGCCGGAGCTGCGCGAGCCGCTTCGCCTCCAGGCGTTTTTGCTCAGCGGCCTTGGCCGGGTCGTCGGGAGTTTTCACGGCCTCGTCCGCGCCGTCCGGCTTCATTGCGGGCTCGGGCTCGGCGCTCTTCATCGCCATCGCGGCGTCACCGCCGACCTTCGCGTCGATCTCCCTTTTCAGCGAAGCCACGCTCATCCCGCCCTGACCCTTCGCGTCGCCGCGGCGGTCGCCAAAGACCACGCCGGAGAAGAACGCCTGGAACTGCTCGAAGTCCGTCTTTGTCCACTGGTCGAACGGGTGCTTGTGGCACTGCGCGCACTCGATCCGCACGCCGAGGAAGGTGTGCGCGAAAGCCAGCGCCTTCTCCTCGGGCTTCTGCACGTTATTGCGCGCCCAGAACCAAGGCATGTTCGCCCGCTCCGCGAACTCCGAGCGCCCGTCCTTGCGGAAGTAGCCGCCCAGCTCGCGCGCCATCGCCTCGTAGTCCTGCTCCGGCGAAGTACGCGACGTGGCGAGCACGATGCCGGAGGCGATCTCGTCGTAGGGCTTGTTTGCGGCCACACGCTGATGAATCCAGCCGTACCACTGCCTCGAAATCTCGCCGTTCAGATTCTGCCCTCCCTGCACCACGTTGCGGATCTGGCGCGGATTGTTTCCCGTGAAATCGCACAGCTTCGTCGTCCACCACGCCGCGTAGCCGGGGCGGGAAAGCAGTTCGTCGATCTTGCGCGCGCGCTTATCCGGCGTGCGGTCGGCGAGGAAAGCCCGCACCTCCGCCGGGGTCGGGAGCGTGCCCGTGACATCGAGCGAGGCCCGCCGCAGGAAATCATCGTCATCGCAAACCGCGCTCGGGACGATGCCGACCTTGCGCAGCTTCGCGAGCACCAGCTCATCCACCTGCGTGCGCCCTTTCACGCCCGCAAAGCGCTCTCCGCTGACCGGCAGCATCGCCGGCACGGGCTCCACGCCATTGTCGTAAAAGGCCACGATGTGCGTGTCGCCCGGCTCCTTGCACGTCACCACGCCTTTCGCGTCCACCTCGGCCACGCTCTCGTCATTCGTGCGGAAGCGCGTGAGCTGCGTGACGTTCTCGACGGTGCCGTCCTTCCAATGCGCGAGCACGCGGAGCTGGAGTTTGTCGCCGTTCTTTTGAAAGACCAGTTCGCGCGGCGTGACCTCCAGCCGGTCAAACTCGCCCGTCTCCGCGACGTCGAGCTTCGAGCCGGACTGAATCCACCGCAGCATCAGGTTGTACTCCCACGACCCTTTCTCGATGACCTTCCTGCCCTTGTGCTTCTCGCCCGCGGTGAGCGACGGCTTCGCCAGGATCAGGCTGCGCAGCGGGCTCTCCATATCCACGCGCGGCCCGTCCTCGGCGTCGTTCGTGATCTCCTTGTGATCCTTTTCAAAGTCGTAGCCAAAGAGCGAAAGCTGGAAGCCACCCTGGCCGCTGAAGGAACCGTGGCACTCGCGTCCGCTGCATCCCGAGCGCGACATCAGCGGGATCAGGTGCCGGCGAAAACTCGGCTCCTCCGCCTGCGACGCATCCTTCCAGCGCTGCTCCGCCGTCGGGAGCTTGTCCGGCGCGATCGGGCGCGCCGCCTTGTCCTGCTCAAAGGCGAGGCCGAAGCCCGCGGAGGGGAGCAGGACCGTGGAAAAAAGCCACGTTAGTCGCGTGAGGAATGGGGAGGACATGGGGCGGAGTCGGAGGGGGGACGCTGCGGAGTTCATCGTTGCAATCGGCAGGTTTGCAATTCGTTAGACACTGACTCCCGCTGGTGGATGGCGTCGCTCCGCGCGCCATGCCAAAACACAGCGCGCCCGCGCCACACTGTAATGATGGGCCTTCGGCGCAGGGTGACGCATGGCGCGCGGTGCGACGCCCACCACCTCGGCGCTT
>JANOBH010000500.1:0-2239 GCA_031411535.1 Chthoniobacter sp.
CAAGCGCTCCTGCGCGCCTACGAGGCGCTCCTGCGCCGGGAGCCGCCAGGGGGAGAAATGTTTCGCCGACTGATTTCGCAGCCTCTTAGCGCGGCGGATTGAGTGAAATCACTCCACCGTCACGCTCTTCGCCAGGTTCCGGGGCTTGTCCACGTCGCAGCCGAGGGCGACGGCGGTGTGGTAGGCGAGGAGTTGCAGCGGGATGGCGGTGAGGATCGGTGAGAGGTAGTCCGGGCAGGCGGGGACATAGATCACGTCGTCGCAGATCTTCGCGAGCTTGGTGTCGCCTTCGGTGCCGATGGCGATCACGGGGCCTTTCCGCGCCTTCACTTCCTCGATGTTGCTGATGTTCTTTTCCAGCACGCTGTCCTCCGGCGCGATGAAGACGCTCGGCACCTCGGGTGAGATGAGCGCGATGACGCCGTGCTTCAGCTCCGCGCTCGGGTGTCCGCTGGCGTGGATGTAACTGATCTCTTTCATCTTCAGCGCCCCTTCGAGCGCGACCGGGTAATTAAACTGCCGGCCGAGGAACATCATCGAGTGCGCCTTGCAGTATTTCTCGGCGATGCGCTTGATCTCATCGCTCTGCGAAAGGATGCGCGTGATCTTCGCCGGGAGCGCTTCGAGTTCGTTGATGATCGCCAGGCCCTCGGTGGTGCTCAGGTGCCGGATGCGGCCGAGCAGCAGGCCGATGAGCGTCAGGATCGTGACCTGGCTGGTGAAGGACTTCGTCGCCGCGACGCCGATCTCCGGCCCGGCGTGCATATACACTCCGCCGTCCGTCTCGCGCGCGATCGTCGAGGCCACGTTGTTGCAGATGCCGAGCGTGCGGTGGCCCTTGCGCTGGCTTTCGCGCAGCGCCGCCAGAGTGTCGGCGGTTTCGCCGCTCTGGGAGATGCAAAAGACCAGCGTATTGGTCGGCAGCGGCATGTTCCGGTAGCGGAATTCGCTCGCGAACTCGACCTCCACGGGCACATGCGCCAGCGCCTCGATCACGTACTCGCCGACCATGCCGGCGTGGCTCGCGGTGCCGCAGCCGGTGAGGATGATCCGCTCTACATTGCGCAGCTCCGTGGCCGTCATTTCGAGTCCGCCGAGCTTTGCCGTCGCCTCCTCGCGGCTGAGCCTTCCGCGCATCGCATCCAGCACGGTGTCCGGTTGCTCGTGGATTTCCTTGAGCATGAAATGCGGGTAGTCGCCCTTGCTTACGTCCTCCTCGGTCATCTCCACCTTCGTCACCTCGAAGCCGCTTGCGCCGCCCAGCAGGCTCGTGATTTCAAACTCCTCCCGCGTCAGCGCCGCGATGTCGTAGTCCTTCAGATAGATGGCGTCCCGCGTGTAGGCGATGATCGCGCTTACATCGCTGGCGAAGAAATTCTCCCCCTTGCCGATGCCCAGCACGAGCGGTGAGCCGCGCCGCGCGCCGACCAGCACATCGCCCACATCCTGGTGGATCATCACGATGCCATAGGTTCCGACGACCTGCTTCAAAGCCTTCCGCAGCGCTTCGATCAGCCGCCCCTTGGTCGGCTCGCCGCCGGCCGCGTCGTAGGCCTTTCCGATCAGATGCGCCAGCACCTCGGTGTCCGTCTGGCTTTGGAAAGTGTGCCCCTCCTTGACCAGGGCTTCCTTGAGCACGGCGTAGTTTTCGATCACGCCATTGTGGCAGAGGAAAAGTTTCCCGCTTTGGTCAGCGTGCGGGTGTGCGTTGGCGTCGGTCACGCCGCCGTGCGTGGCCCAGCGGGTGTGTGAGATGCCCACGGTGCCGGCGGGCGGTGATTCCTTGATCAGCTCCGCGAGATTTGCGATGCGCCCCACCTTCTTCCGCGTCTCGATTTTTCCACCCTCGGCGATCGCCACGCCTGCGGAGTCGTAGCCGCGGTATTCGAGCCGGCGCAGGCCGTCGAGGAGGATGGGCACCGCCTGGGATTTGCCGATGTAGCCGATGATTCCGCACATAGATTTTTGGTAGGTGAAAGGTGGACGCGAAAACTGGCAGACGCGGCAGGCGGGGGCAAGCCCACCATCGGAGGGACGCGCTCCTGCGCGTCCCTCCGGGTGTCATAGCGCGTTGCGAATTTCGCGGCAGCGTGGCCGCCAAGGAGAGTTCATGCCGCTTCTTTCACAACGCTTTATCGAGATCGTGAATCAGGTCGGGAGTCCGGGCGCGGGAGCACCTCGTGGGCGCGGGGGGGGGCGTGGCGGCCGCGGGGAGCATCCGGGCCAACCGCTCCCTCGC
>JANOBH010000501.1:0-8160 GCA_031411535.1 Chthoniobacter sp.
GGTGAGATGTGCGCCCGCTGCTCCCACCGCCTGCGCCCCGAAGAAATAGTTAGAGATCCTTCAACTCCGTTCCCGCCCGCCTTGCTCGCCCACGACCAGCCTCCGCTTTTCCCCTCCGCCTCCTCGGCCCGCCGGGAACTCCGCTCAGGATGACACGCTTTTGAATTCGGTGAATGCGCTCAGTCATACACGCCCTCCACAAACCACTCCCCGCGCTCACGGAAGACGCGGTAGAGCGCGCCGCTTTCGAGCTGCACGTCCCATTCGAGTCGATCCCACGGATCCTCGCGCCACCACTCGCCGGACGTGTGCCAGAACCCGCGCACGTCCGTGACCGCGCCGGCGAATTCCACCGTGCGAACATGCACGGGCTGACGGCTGCGCACCTCCACCACCGCTGCCAGCGGAGGGCGGTAGCGGCAAAGCGCGAGGCCGATGCGCGGCGCTCCCGCCGGCAGGAGCGCGACGCTTTTCTCCCGCGGTGAAATGGGCTGCACGGCGAGACCATCGGGGCGGAAACCCGGCGTGCGGACGGGCCGTCCCACGCAGCCCTCGCCGAGCAGGGCGGTGAGTTTGCCTAGCGTTTCAAAAAAGCGGTTCGGGTCGCGGAGCGCGTGGTCGAAAAGCTCGAACTGATCCGCGACCGCGCGCCCCGCCTCCACGCGCAGGCCGAGCGCGACGATGGGCGCGGCGGCGGTGAAATTTTCCAGGCTCGTGTGGAGCAGGCGGAAGAGCGTGGCGGCGTCGCGCGTGGGCGACGGGATGGCAAAGGTGCGCGCGTGCCCACCGCCATCCGCGAAGCCAAGGCGGAAGTGCAGCGCGTGCGCCACGCGATGCGCGGCGTCGAGCCGGAGCGCGAGCTGATCAAGGAACCGGCGCAGGACGAAGAGCAGCGGTTCGAGCGTTTCGATGCCGTGCTCAAATTCCATGGCCTCCGCAAAAACCTCCTCCACGCGCACCAGCCGCAGCAGCCGCGTGCGGCGGTTTGCCGCCAGCTCCCAGCAGCGCACCGCCTCCGCGCCGAGCCGCGCGGCGAGCTGATCTTTCGGCAGCGCGAGAAACTCGCCAACCGTCCGCACGCCCCATTTCCGCAGGATCGCCAGCGTCTGCACGGAAAACGGCAGCACCTTCGCCCGCAGCGCGTGCAGCGGCGTGAGATCACGCCCGATCACCCGCCACGGCGCAGCCGACTGCGCGACGAGCAATGCAAGATCGGGACTCTCCGCGACGCCGGCCTGCGCGCGCAGATGAAAGGGCGCGAGCTTTTCCACCAGCCCAGCCGCCAGCGCCGGCCAGTCCGGCTCACGCACCGCGTGCAGATTGGCGGTCACGATCCCCTCGCCTGTCGCCTCGATCTCGGGCGAAACGCTTTGCGCCGCCTGCAGCAGAATCTCCGCGCCGATGCGCTCCTGCGGGGGCGAGCGTTTGCGGAAGATCACGCCCGCGCAGCGCGCCTGCGCCTGCGGCGGCGTCATGCCGGGAAAGACGCCCGCCGCCTGCGCTACCGCACTCGCCTGGAGCACGTGGACTTTGGAAGCGAGCGGGCCGTCCTCGATCAGCGCGAGCGGCCTGTCGCGCAGCTCGGGCTCGTGGCGGAGCTGCGCCTGCAAGGCGAAGTCGTGGATGAAGATGACGGCAAACATTTCACCCGGCCTTGAGTTCGTAATGCTCCGCCGCCGACAGTCCCTCGACGGAAAACTCCGCCGCCGGGAGCAGCGCGGACTGCGGTGTTTCCAGCGCGTCGAGCGTCCAGCGTCCGTGGAGGATGAGCTGCACTTTCGCGCTGCTGACCGTGCGGAAGGGCGTGGCCACGAGCAGCACCGCCGCGCTTTCCTCGACGAGCCGCTGGAGCCGGTACCAGACCTGAGGCTGGATTTTGCGGAGCTGCGCGAGCGGGTTCAGCCGCAGGTCGAGCACGACCGTGCCGATGTTTCCGTCGCGCAGCAGCAGATCCGCGGCTTTCACCGCGAGCGCGGCGTCCGGGCAGCGCGCCCAGAGGAAGCGCGAAAAATCGTGCCCCTCGCCGAGCCACTCGGCGTCGAAGGAATCGCGCGCATCGATGAGCGCGACCCATCGGCCGGCAGCGGCGCTTTCGGCGAAAAGCGCCCCGAGCAGCAGCGCGGTCCCAGCGCCCGGCTGGGCAGCGATGACCTCCGTCACCGCACCCTTTCGCAGCCCGCCCCGGAGCGCGGCGTCCCAGCGCTCCGCGCCCGTGGATACAGCGCTTGCGGCCACCTTGGGCAGTTGCGGATACTTTTCCGCGAGGAGCTTCTGGAGTTCGATAATCTTCGGGCTGGCGCGCATCGCCTGGCAAAATAGGCGCGGCCGTGAAAGTGTTCAAGAGAACACATTTCACAAAAGGGAAGATCAGCCGCTTTTCCCTGCATCCGGCACCCAGAGCCGGAAATTTCCCCTCGCCCCGCGCAGCTTCCCTCGGCCACTCTCCGCCTCTCTTCCCATGAAAATCCCCGCCTTTTCCCTCCTCCTCACCGCCGCTCTCGCCGCCGCCGCTCACGCGGAGGTGAAACTCCCCGCGCTCATCTCCGACAACATGGTGCTCCAGCAGGATCTCCCCGCAAACGTGTGGGGCTGGGCCGATGCGGGCGAAAAGGTGAGTGTGAAATTCGGCGACAAGGCCGCCGATGCGACCGCCGACGCGAAAGGCAAGTGGAGCGTAAAACTCGCCGGGTTGGCGTCCGGCGCGACGGGCGACCTGACTGTCGCGGGCACCAATACGCTCACGATCAAAAACGTGGCAGTCGGCGAGGTGTGGGTCTGCTCCGGCCAGTCGAACATGGAGTTCACCGTGCGCGGCGCGCTGAACTCCGCGGAGGAAATCGCCGGGGCGAATTTCCCGATGATCCGCCATTTCACCGTGGCCAAGTCGCCGCAGAAAGAGCCGCAGGACGACTGCAAGGGGAAGTGGGAAGTGTGCTCGCCGCAGACCGCCGCGGGCTTCACCGCTGTCGGCTACTTCTTTGGCCGGCAGCTTCACCAGAATCTCAAGGTTCCCGTCGGCCTGATTCACAGCTCGTGGGGCGGGACGCCCGCGGAATTCTGGACGCCGGGACCGGTGCTCAATGGCGATCCGGATTTCAAACCCATCGTCACGGCGTGGGAGAAAGTCGTGAGCGACTACCCGGCGGCGAAAGCCAAGTATGACGCGGCCCTGGAGAAATGGAGCGAGGAGGAGAAGAAGGCCAGGGAGGCCGGCACCCCGCCGCCCAAGAAGCCCAGCGCGCCAAAGGGCGCGGACGCCTTCGGCAGCCCGGCGTGCCTTTACAATGGCATGATCGCCCCGCTGCTCCCCTACACCATCCGCGGCGCGACGTGGTATCAGGGCGAGTCGAACGCCGGGAACGCGACCCTCTACCGCAAGCTCTTCCCGACGATGATCCAAAGCTGGCGGCAGGCATGGCAGCTCCCGGATTTCCCGTTCCTCTTTGTCCAGCTCGCCAACTACATGCAGCGCTACGATGAGCCCACCGACACTAACTGGGCGCGTCTCCGCGAAGCGCAGACCCTGGCGCTCGAACTCCCGCACACCGGCATGGCCCTGGCAATCGACGTGGGCGACGCAAAGGACATCCACCCGAAGGACAAGCAGACCGTCGGGAAACGCCTCGCGCTCTGCGCCGAGGCCACGGTCTATTACCGCGACGTCGAGTTTTCCGGGCCGATGTATGGCGGCGCGCAGATCGAGGGGGAAAAAGTGCGGCTCACATTCCGCAGCAGCACCGGCATGAAGGCGGCGGACGGCGGGAAGATCAAAGGTTTCGCCATCGCGGGCGAGGACCGCAAATTCGTCTGGGCCGATGCCGAGGTCGCGGGCGACCACGTCATGATCAGCAGCCCCGAGGTGAAGGTGCCAGCCGCTGTCCGCTACGGGTGGGCGGACAATCCCGACTGCAATCTCATCAACGCCGCCGGTTTGCCCGCGTCCCCCTTTCGCAGCGACCACTGGCCGATGGACGGGGCGCCCGTGAAGCCACCGGCGAAGTAAACGGCGCCTACCGGCATCGGCGCGATCGCCGAAGGCGGACCATCCCGGGCATTTTCACACCATCTGACGCACGGCTGCACCCGGAAGGTGCCCCGCACGGGCAGACCCGCACGGCGCGGCACGGGGTTTGCACATTGGGCAGTCTGTGTGAAAATTCCATCTATGAAGCTCCGGCGTTTGCTGTGGTCATTCTGCTTCTGCACCCTCATTGCGAGGGCGGAGGCGGCGGGCTGGGATGTGCGCCGTTTTGAGGGGCGCGATTACGTCACCCTCGATAGCATCGCGGCATTTTACGGTCTTCCGAAGCCACCCCGGATCGAGACGGCCCTGCCCTCCGGCGCACGCCCCGTCGTGCCCGTCTTCGGCGCGGCGAGCGCGAGCGAATTTGGAATCACACTCGCCGCCACACTCGTCGCCGCGGCGCGCACCGTCGTCCTGGATGCCGGAGCCATTCACCTGGAAATCACCCCCGGCCTCAGCGAAGTGAACATCAATGGCGTCAAGCAATGGCTCGCCTTCCCGGTCCGCGTCGAGGATGGCCAGGCGCTGGTTTCGCGGCTCGACCTGAGCAAAATCATCGAGCCGCGCCTGCGCCCGGAGCTGATCACCGGGCTGCAGCCGGTCACGACCGTCGTCCTCGATCCCGGCCACGGCGGACACGACCGCGGGGCGATCTCGCGATTCGGTTTTGAAAAGGACTTCGCCCTCGATGTCGCCCTGCGCGCCCGCACGCTGCTGGAAAAGGCCGGCTACAAAGTCGTGATGACCCGCTCGTCCGATACCTTCATCCCGCTGGAGCAGCGCCCCGCGGTCGCCAACCGGATCGCGAATTCCATCTTCGTCAGCATCCACTTCAACTCGTCGAACCAAAACGCCGACGCCCGCGGCTTCGAGATCTACTCCATCGCCCCGCGCGGCGCGCCCGCGACGAATGACTCCAAACCCAGCGACCGCGACCTCCGCGAGGAGCCGGGCAATGCCTTCGAGCTGCCCAGCGGCGCGCTCGCCGGCAGCGTTTTTCACGCGCTCCTCGGCCAGGTGCCGATGGTTGATCGCGGCTTGAAACACGCCCGCTTCGCCGTGCTCCGGCTGTGCGAGCGCCCGGCGGTCCTCGTGGAATGCGGCTTTGTCAGCAATGCCGCGGAAAGCTCGCTCATCAGCTCCGCGTCATGGCGCGAGCGCGTGGCCGATGCCGTGGTGGATGGCGTGGAAGGCTACCGCGCCCTCGCCGAGACAAAGCTCCGACCGAAAGTCATCGCCGACTACCGCCGCGCGGCGGCCAGCAGCGGCGTCCGTCTCCGCGAGATGGGCACGCCCTGAGCCGGGCGGAGGTCCGCTTCCTTGCCCGATCGCGGCAGCGCACGGATTCGCCCCGCGGCGGGATAATTCCTTCACGATCCTTTGACCCTCTGCTTTAGTGCGGGCAAATGTCGAAACTCCTCCGTCTTCCGCTTGTCATTGTCAGCCTCGCCGTCCTAGCCGCGGGCGCTCTCGCAGACACCGTCACACTCACCAGCGGCGAGCGCGTCGAAGGCAGGATCTCCCGCGAAACCGCCACCGAACTGACCCTCGAAATCCAGGTTTCCGCAGGCATCACCGACCAGCGCGTCGTGAAAAAATCGGACGTGGCGAAGATCGACCGCATCGCCCCGGACGAGACCGCCTACCGCGCCGTGATGAATCTGCTGCCTGGAAAAAACTCGCTCCAGCCCGCGCAGTACGACGGTTTGCTCAAGGCCTTGCAGGGCTTCGCCAAGCAGTATCCCGAAAGCCTCCACGCAGCCGCTGTGCAGCGCACCATCGCGGCATTCGAGGCAGAGAAAAAGCGCGTGGACGCCGGCGAGGTGAAACTCGATGGCGCATGGCTGAGCAAGCAGGAAGCGCAGAAGCAGCGCGTCCACATCGGCGGCATCCAGGCTTTCAACGCCATGAAAACCGCGAACGCCGCGGGTGACGCCATCGGCGCGCTCAATGCCTTCGCCGTGCTCGAAAAGAATTACGCCGGCGCGAAGGTCATGCCCGACGCCATCCAGCTCGCGCACCAGATCCTCACGGCGCTCAAGCCCGCCACTGAGAGCGCGATCGCGTACACCAAGATCAGCGCTGCGGAGCGCCAGAAGGGCTTTGCCGACGCCGGCCCCGCCGATCGTGCGGAGATGATGGCCGCCCACCAGCGCGACGAGGCAAAGGCGGACGCCGCACTCGCCGCCGCGACCACCGCGAATACGTGGCCGCCATTCGTCACCACCAGCGAGAAGTGCCTCGCCGCCATCCTCGCCAAAGTCACGCCGGAGGCGGCGCGGCTTGAGAAGATGCCCATAGGCCCCATGCGCGAGTCGATCCGCCTGGCCGAAAAGGCTGCCGCCGAAGTCGCGGAGAAAGATCTCACCGCCGCCACCGAGACGCTGAAGGAAGTGGTGAAACTCTGGCCGGCAAATGAACTGGGCCTGCGGGTCCAGGCGCAGATCACCGAAGCGAAGAACCCGCCGCCACCCGAGGATCCCGGCATCGCCGCGCCAGCGACGCCAGGCACCGGAAAGCCCGGGATGGCCACACCACCCTCGAAGACCGCAGGCGCGACCCCTGCGCCGGGCAAACCCGTACCGCCGGGGACCGCGACTCCCGCACCCGGCGCGGCGACTGCCGCAAAACCCGATGCGCCCGCACAAACCGAATCCTCCGAGGCCACCCCGTCCGAGGACGCGCCCAAGCCCTTCTTTATGACCCTCGGCGGCGCCATCACCATCGTCATCATCCTCGCCGTCCTTCTCGCGGGCGTGAATGTTTTCAACAAACTCCGGCACCGGGCGAACGACACCCTCGAATAGATCCGCCCATGACCCGCCAAGCCCGCATCGACCGCCGCACCAGCGAGACGAAGATCGCCCTCGATCTCCTCATCGACGGGCGCGGCGAGAGCACCATCGCGACGAAGATCCCATTCTTCGACCACATGCTCACGCTCTTCGCGCGCCACAGCCTTTGCGACCTCACCGTACAGGCCGACGGCGACATCGAGGTCGATCTGCATCACACCGTCGAGGACACCGGCATCGCGCTCGGCCAGGCTTTCACCAAGGCGCTCGGCGAAAAGCGCGGCATCCGCCGCTACGGCCACGCCTACCTGCCGATGGACGAGACGCTCGTCCGAGTCGTCGTCGATTTCAGCGGACGCCCCTTCCTCGAGTACCGCGCGCCCGCCGGCGTCGCGACCATCGGCACGGCGTTTTCCTTCACGCTGATCGAGGAATTCCTCCGCGCCTTTTCCGTCCACGCCGGGATCAATCTCCACGTCGAAATCCTCTACGGCCGCGACGCACATCACATGGCCGAGGCCGTCTTCAAGGGGCTCGCCAAAGCCGTCGATGCCGCATGCCAGCTTGATCCGCGGGTGGAGGGAGTGCCGAGCACCAAGGGCAGCCTTTGAATTTAGGAAGTAAGATTTAGGAAATAAGAAGTGCCGCCCCGCCGCGCGCTTCCGCCCGCTTCCTAAATCCTAAATCCTATTTCTTACTTTCCCAATGCTCGCCCTCATCGACTACGGCAGCGGCAATATCCGCAGCGTCACCAATGCGCTCCAGCGCGAGGGCGCCGATGTGGAACTCGTCAGCGATCCCGCGCGGCTCGCGGCGGCGGAGGGCATCGTTCTGCCGGGCGTCGGCGCGTTTGGCGACTGCGTGCGCGGCTTGCAGACGCGCGGGCTGTGGGAGCCGCTCGCCGCGTGGCTCGCCGCAGACAAACCCTTTCTCGGCATCTGCGTCGGCTACCAGATGCTCTTTGACGAAAGCGAGGAATCGCCCGGCGTGCGCGGCTTCGGATTCTTTCCAGGAAAGGTGAAACGCTTCACCACGCCCGGCCTCAAAGTCCCGCAGATCGGCTGGAACCAGCTCGATCTCGCCGACCCCTCCTACCCGCTCTGGCGCGGTCTCCCTGCTCAGCCGCACGTCTATTTCGTCCACTCGTTTTTTCCCGAGCCCGCGGACTCCTCGGTCGTCACGTCCCGCTCGACCTATGGTGAAACCTTCGCCGCCAGCGCCGCGCGTGGCCGCGCCGCCGGCGTGCAGTTTCACCCGGAGAAAAGTCAGGCCGTCGGCCTCGGCATCCTGCGCAATTTCATCGCCACCGTCCCGGCGCAGGCCGCGATCGGATAGCTGGAG
>JANOBH010000502.1:0-14236 GCA_031411535.1 Chthoniobacter sp.
AATTCGCCCTCCACAGACGGAGCCGCGCGGCTAGCATCGCGTCCTTATGACCGAGTCGATCACCGTCCGCTGCCCCTCGTGCCATGCCGAGTTTCCCATGAGTGAAGCCGTCCTCGGCGGCGTCCGCGACGGCCTGGCCAAGGAGCTGCGAGCGGAGGTGGAGCGGCGTGAGAAGACGCTCGCGGAAAGCCTCAAGGCGCTCGGCGAGCAGCGGAGCGCCTTGGAGAGAAAGGCCGCGGAACAGCAGGAGCAGGTGGAGTCGCAGGTCAAACAGCAGCTCGCGCGGGCAACAGCGGAGATCAAAGCCAAAGCCGTGCAGCAGGCCACCGAGGCGCAGGAAATGGCGGTGAAGGAACTCCGCGCGGAGCTTTCAGACAAGGCGGGCGCTTTGCGCAAAGCGCAGGAGCAGGAACTCGAACTGCGGAAGGAAAAGCGCCTGCTCGAAGAAGCGAAAGAGGCGCTGAAGCTGGAAGTGCAGCGGACGCTCGACGAGGAGCGCGGGAAATTGAAAGCGCAACTCCGCGCCGCGTCGGACGAAGAGAACCGGCTGAAGATCGCGGAAAAAGAAAAGGTGATCAGCGACCTGATGCTCAAGCTGGACGAGGCGCAGCGGAAGGCGGCGCAAGGCTCGCAGCAGGCGCAGGGCGAGGTGCTCGAACTGGATTTCGAAGAGCAGCTTCGGCGTACTTTTCCAATCGATGCGATCAACGAAATCTCGAAAGGCGTGCGCGGCGCCGACGTGCTCCAGGAAGTGCGCAGCAATACCGGGCGCGCGTGCGGCCAGATCCTCTACGAGCTGAAGCGCACGCAGAACTGGAGCGATGGCTGGGTCACGAAGCTGAAGGAAGACATGCGCAACGCGAAGGTGGAGATCGGCGTTATCGTCACCGAGGTGCTGCCGAAAGGCGTCGCGCGCTTCGGTCAGCAGGATGGAGTCTTCGTCTGCGACCTCGCCTCGGCGATCCCGCTCGCGCACACCCTGCGGCGCATGGTGCAGGAGCTGGCCATTGCGCGCGGGCATCAGGAAGGCGCGCAGGAGAAAATGCAGCTCCTCTACACCTACTTGACCGGTGTCGAGTTCCGCCAGCGCGTCAGCGCAGTCATCGAGGCATTCGGCATGATGCGCGCCGACCTGGAGAAGGAGCGGCGCGGCATGACCCGCTCATGGGCCAAGCGCGAGAAGCACATCAATGCGGTCGTGGAAAACATGGCCGGCATGATCGGCGACGTGCAGGCAATCTCCGGCAACGCCTTGCAGGAGATCCCCGCGCTCGAACTGGACACCGACGAAGACGCGGAGGAGGAAACGCCATAGGGCGAAGCCGCGCATTTCGGCGCATCTGCCGCAGGGAGCACAAGCAAATGCGGCTGCACCGTTGGGGCATCATGGACAACCGCTTCCACGCCATCGTCACCGCCCCGCCGATCCTGGCGGTCGCGGCCGAACTCAGAAATCCTTAACCCGACTTCCCGCCGGGGGGCGGCTGCTTGAAGGAGTGGTCGTGGCGGATGTCCTCGCCGCGGTTCAGGTAGAAGACCTCCTCGGCGATGTTCGTCGCGTGATCCGCCACGCGCTCGATGGCTTTTGCGACGGTCATCAGGTTCAGCGCGCGGGTGATCGTCTTCGGGCTCTCGATCATGTAACTCGTCAGCTCCCGCGCGAGCTGCTTGTTGATGTCATCGACGGACCTGTCCCGCGCGATGATCTCAATGGCGAGTTCGTTGTTCGCATCGACAAAGGCCGTGATGCTGTCGCGCAGCATCTCCTGCGCGATGTCGGCCATGAGCGGGATGTCGATGAGCGGCTTGAGCAGCGGCTCGGTATTCAGCTCCCGCGCGCGCCGTGCGATCTTGGTCGCCTGGTCGGCGATGCGTTCGAGGTTGCTGGAGATTTTCGATGCGGTGAGCATCAGCCGGCAGTCCTTGGCGATCGGACCGTGGGTGGCCATGTAGGTGATGACCATTTCATCGATCTGGATTTCGAGTTTGTCGATCGGCGTGTCCTCGGCCTCGACGACATCGCAGAGTTTGTCGTCGCGCTCCACGAGCGCACGCATGGCGAGCGAAAGGTTGCGTTCAGTGAGGCCCGACATCATCAGCAGTTGCTCACGGATGTCGGCGAGTTGTTGTTCCCAAAATTGGCTCATAGAATTGTGAAAGGTGTCTGGGGGCAGGTGTCAGGTGTCGGAGCCTGTTTGCGAAGCGTTTTCTAACTTCCCGCGGCTCGTGCGATCAGCCGAAGCGCCCGGTGATGTAGTCCTCGGTTTGTTTGTGCGCGGGGTTGGTGAAAATCTTCTCGGTCTTCGAGAACTCGATGAGTTTCCCAAGGTAGAAAAACGCCGTCTCATCCGAGACGCGGCCGGCCTGCTGCATGTTGTGGGTCACGATGACGATCGTGTATTTGCCCTTCAACTGCTGGATGAGTTCCTCGACCTTTGACGTGGCGATGGGATCGAGCGCGGAGCACGGCTCGTCCATGAGGATGATGCTGGGCTCCACGGCGATGGCGCGGGCGATGCAAAGGCGCTGCTGCTGGCCGCCGGAGAGGCCCATGCCGCTGGCGTGGAGGCGGTCTTTCACCTCATCCCAGAGCGCGGCGCCGCGCAGGCTTTTCTCGACGACCTCGTCGAGCTTCCTTCGGTCGTTGATTCCCTGGATTTGCAGGCCGTAGGTGATGTTTTCGTAGATGGATTTCGGGAAGGGATTCGACTTTTGAAAGACCATGCCGACTTGCCGGCGGAGCGCGATCACGTCCACGTCCGGCTGGTTGATGTCCACATCGTGGACCTTGATCGAGCCGGCGCCGATGCGCGCGATGTCCACGAGGTCGTTCATCCGGTTGAAGCAGCGGAGGAGTGTCGATTTTCCGCAGCCCGATGGCCCGATGAAGGCGGTCACTCTATTCGCTGGGATGCGGATGCTGACCTCGTGCAATGCCCTCGCCTCGCCGTAATAGAAGTCGAGATTCTCCACTTCGATCATCGTGGGAGGCGCGGTGTGCGGGGCAGTCACGGCAGGGGGCATTTGCATGCGAGGGTCGGAAACGAGGGGCGTCATGGCAAGTCGGGTCACCAGCGGTAGCGGCTGCGCATGCGGATGCGCAGGAAGATGGAGGTCAGGGCGATGCCCATGACGAGCAGCAGGAAGATGAAGGCCGCGCCGTACTGCACGCGCTCGGTGTATTCGTTTTGCGGGATTTTCGAGCTGACGACGTAGATGTGATAGGGGAGCGCCATGACTCCCTGGAAAAGGCCGTCGAAGAATCCGCCGCCGCTCTGCTGGTCGCGCATGACGTAGGCCGCGGTGAACATAATGGGTGCGGTCTCCCCAGCGACGCGGGCGATGCCGAGGATGGACGACGTCAGGATGCCGGGCAGCGCGTAGGGCAGGACGTTTGTGCGGATCGACTGCCACTTTGTCGCGCCGAGCGCGAGCGATCCCTCGCGGAAGCCCATGGGCACGGCTTTCAGCGACTCCTCGCTGGCGGTGATGACCACGGGCAGCGCCATGAAGGCGAGGGTGAACCAGCCGGAAAGCAGGCAGACATTCCAGCCGCGGAAATTCAGCCAGCGGCCGAAGCCGACCGGGATGCTCAGCGCGGTGGCGCTGTCGTAGGTGTCGAGCATCGGCATGAAGTGGACAAACAGACCCAGGCCGAAGAGGCCGAAGACGATCGAGGGCACGCCCGCGAGATTGAGGATGGCGAGGCGGATGAAATTCACGGTGCGCCCGTGCGTGGAATACTCGTTCAGATAGATCGCCGCGCTCACTCCGATGAAGAGCGCGATGAGCATCGACCCCAGCACAAGCTGCACCGTGCCGACGATGCACGGCCAGATGCCGCCGGCGCTGTGCGCGTAGGTTTCCGCGGGAATATCGCCCAGGTTCCGCGACGCCTTGAATTCGCGGAACTCCCTGTTGCCCATCTCGTGTTTTTTTCCGTCGAACTCGAAGACGTAGAGTGTCTCGGGTGCCTCGGTGATGAAGGACCAGTTCACGAAAGGCGGCGCGGCCTGGAAGACGGTGCCTGCGCCGCGGTAGAAGATCAGCCCGAAAATGACCGTGGCGCAGACGAGCACGAAGTAGGTCGCCGAGCGGAATACGCCGAACGCGACTGCCTCGATGGTGCGCGACGCCGACGGCCTGTGAAAAAAGGGATGGGCTTTGGCGCTCATGGGGTCAGCCGATCGAGATGCGGTAACGGGCGACGATTTTCTGCGCGATGAAATTGATCACCAGGGCGAGTACGAAAAGGACGATGCCGACCATGAAGAGCGCACGGTAGTGGATGCTCCCCGGCCCGACTTCGCCCATCTCCTGCGCGATGATGCCGGTCATCGTGTGCACCGGCTGGAAGAATGCGCCGAGGCCCTCCGTGAAATTGGGGATGGCGATGCGGTTTCCCGCGCAGAGCAGCACCACCATCGTCTCGCCGATCACGCGCCCGAAGCCGAGCAGGATCGCGGAGATGATGCCGGAGAGCGACGCCGGAACGAGGATGCGGACGATGGTCTGAAGGCGGTTGGCGCCGAGCGCGTAGGAGGCCTCCTTGAGGTGCTTGGGCACGTTGGTGATCGCGTCTTCGGCGAGGGAAAAAATGGTCGGCACCGCCATGAGCGCGAGCAGCGCGCCGGCGGTGAGGGAGTTCAGCCGCTCGCTCATCGGGAAACCGGGAATCCACGACAGCCACGGAACCTGCGAGAGCCAGCGCAGCGCGGTGCCGAGGACGGCGATACCGAAAAAGCCGAGCACCACGGACGGAATCGCCGAGATGAATTCGATGTAGGGCTTCACCAGGTTCCGCTCCTTTGCACCGGCGATCTCGCTCACATAAATCGCCGCCGAGACGCCCAGCGGTACGGCAAAGATCAGCGCGATGACGGATACGAGCAGCGAGCCGACCAGCAGCGGGAGCAGGCCGTACCAGTCCTGCCAGAAGCTCGCCGTCAGCCACCGGGAGCCGAAGAGGAAATTTGTCAGCGCCTTGTAAGCCGGGAAGGGGGCGTCATGGCGCCACGCCTGCATGTCGCGCTCGATCTGAGGAAAGGTGGCGGTGTATTCCTTCGTCTCCGCCGTGATCCTGGTGATCCGCGCCTGGAGCGTCGCGTCCGGCATCACGGGCACGGTCGCAAGCGCCGTGTTCAGCTTTTCCGCAAATGCGATGTTTGCCTTTTGGTAGTCCGGGAAAGCGGACATCAGCACCGCCGTCTCCTGCGCGAAATCCACCGGCGTGATCTGCACGGCCGCGGCTTCCTCCGCCTTGCCCGCGCCGAGGAGCATCTGCCTCTGCTCGGCGAGATCGCCGTTGATGAGTTCCTTTTGCTTGATGGCTGTCGCCGCCTCGGTCAGGTCCGAGAGGATCCCGCGCACGTCCTCCACGGCGTCGCCGTAGGCCGTGGCGAATTCGTCGAACGGCGCGAGCGCCGCATTGGCCTCCTCGATCGACTTTCCGCCGGCCGTGAGCTTCGCGAACTGCGCGAGCCGCGATTCGTTGAGCGTCCGATTGATGGCCGTGTGGTCATCGACCTGTGCGCGGATGTAGTCCACGTACTCCAATCCCGCGAGCCGATAGACGCGGATGTTTTTCATGCTCATCCCGAAAAAGCCGGCGCCCTCGCGGAAGAGGAAAATGGTGATCAGCGCGAGGACGATGACTGCCACCGTCGCATTGCCGCCAAAGAAGTACTTGATGATCTGGTCCGGCGTGAGCCCGAGGATGCGGAGGCGGTTGCGATTGAGCAAAGCCTCGCCGATCGGGCGCCGCGCGGGCGGGAAAGGGGCGGGATTCATTTGAAGGCAGTGGCGCGGAAAGCGCGGGCACTACAGACCGCGGGCGGTACGCTGGCAAGAAACCCAACGTGACAAACGTGTGAACTCTTTCGAGGCGCGCCCGGAGGCGGGCTGCGGGAAAGAGGCCCGCTGAAAGCTCGGCTCTCAGCGGGCCTCACCAACCCAAGACAAATTACTTCACCGTGGCGAAGCCGACCTGGCTCGCGACAGCCTGGCCTTTGGGGCTCAGGGCAAAGTCCACGAATTCCTTCGTTTCGCCGCCGGGCTCGCCATTCGTGTAAAAGAACGTCGGGCGCGAATACGGGAACTCCTTGCTGCGCACCGTCGCCTGCGATGGGACGACGCCGTCGATCGGCAGCGCCTTCAGGCCGGCCGCCTTGATGTAGGCGAGGCCGACGTAGCCGATGCCGCCGGGGTTCTTCCCGACTTCCGCGGCGATCTGCTCATTCCCCGCCATCTTCTGCGAGCCGCCTGCGTAGTCGCGCTTCTTCATGGCGAGTTCCTTGAAATCCGAATACGTGCCCGACGAGGTGTTGCGGGTGTAGATGGAAATCTTCCCGGGAGTGCCGCCGACGGCGCTCCAGTCGGCGATGTCGCCGGTGAAGATTTTCTCGACCTGCTGCCTGGTGAGACCCTTCACGGGATTGGCCCCATTCACGACGATGGCGATGCCGTCATGGGCGACGATCACCGGGTGGAGCTTGATCCCTTTCGCGCCCGCGGCGGAAACCTCCGTCGCCTTGGTGCGGCGGCTGGACATGCCGATGTGCGCGGTGCCGTCGATCAGTGCGGCGATGCCTGTGGTCGAGCCTTCGGCGGCGATCTCAAAGCTCGCGTCCTTGTGCTCGGCTTTGAACGCCTCCGCGAGCTGCGGGACGAGTTTCGCCCCGAGTGTATCGGAGCCTTTGATGACGATGCGGCCCGCGTGGGCGAGCGATGCCGACAGCGCGAGAGCGGCGGCGGCGGTGAGGTATTGGTTCAGTTTCATGATGTAATGTGTGGTTGGTGATTTCCCCGGAAGGACCGGCGTCCGGAAGGACGCCGGCGCCGATTCCAGGAAGGTGGGTTAGAACTTTACGTTGATATCGAGCTGGACGGTGTTGACCGCATTGTCCTGGGCGACTGCCTGAGCATTGGTCGCCCGGCCGCCGGAGAGGTTTCGGTCGAGGTTCCAGCTCATCATGCCGGTCAGATGCACGACGACTGCTTCCGCGAGCTGATAGCCGAGTGTCAGCTTGAAGCCGCGCGTATTCAGCTCGCTCAGCGCAAAGTCCGAGTCATTGAGGTTCGGATCGATCGAGGCGATGCCAGTCTCGCGGTAGTTGAAGTTGACCGCCCAGTCGCCCGCCTTCTTCGTCTCGCCGAGCTGCACGCCGGCCAGCCACGCGATGCCGTCGCGGCTCTGGTAGTCGCGGTAGGCGTCGGTCGTCGGGTTGCCGGTGCGGAGCTGGTAGATGTCGTTGTAGCGGCCTTCGCCGTCGATGTTGTAGGCAAAGTCCCAATAGACCTTGGTCTTCAGGCTGCCGATTTTGAACGAGATGTCGCCGGGCGCAGTGAGGATGTTGAGCTTGCGCGTCTCACCTGTGACCGCGGCGAGTGAGCCCGGCGCCGGCACCGGCGCGCTCGCTGTCGAGGCGCTCGCCACAGTCGTGGCCGTCGTTGTCTGGCGGTTCGGAGTTCCGGGGACGGCCAGCACGGTCGTCGTGGCGGCGCCGGCACGCACGGTGTTCGCCGTCGTGCTCGTCGTGGAAGTGCCGTTCGGGTTCGTGGTCGTGGTCACGGTGGAGACGACCGTCGTCGGCGTGACGACGCGGGTCGTCGTGGTGCCGGCGGCGTTGACCGTGTCCTGGATCGTATTGACCGTGGAGGTCGTGGTGCGGGTCGAGATCGTGGGCCCGAAGATGCCCGCATCGCTGAACGAGTTTTCATTGCGCAGACCTGTGAGGTGCGACGCCGTGAAGGTCATGTAAGCCGGCGCGAGCGTGACGCTCACATCCTTGTTGAACTTGTAGGTGGCGATGAGCTGCTCGACGAAAAGGTAGCCGTCGGTCTTGAGGTCCGTGCCGAAGTTGAACTCGTTGTTGTCCTGATACCAAAACTGCCCGGCCACGAGGCTCAGCTCCCACGAGGAATCCGAGTACACCTCGGGCGACGCCGTGGCAGGACCTTCCTTGCTGTATCCGCCGGACGGCCCCGCGAGGCCGCGACCGAGCAGCTTGTGAAAGGCGATCGTCTCGACCACGCCAGCCGGGTTGATGTCGTTATCCCAGACCAGATCGGTCGTGTAGAAGGGGTTCTTCTGCTTGCCGACGACGACCGACGCCCAGTCGTTCTTCCAGCCAAAGAATGCCTTCGAGATGAAGATGGCGTCGTTGTCAAAGCCGTTGCTGAAGGTCTGGTTGCCCGAGTCCGCATTCTGGCCGGACTGGAGCTGGAAACCGGCGAACCAGTTCTCGCCCAGCGCCACATCCGCGCCGAGCCGCAGCCGGTAGCGAAAGCGCGAACGCTGATCCACATGCTTCACGTCGGCGACCTGCGCCTGCCGGTCATCGTACTGATAGCGGAGGCGGAAGTCGCCGTAGAGCTTCAGCTCGGTGATCGAGGAGCTGAGATTGATCTTTCCGGCGGAGCTTTGCGAAAAGTCGCGCATCATGTCCGCGCGGACTTCCTCGGCTTCCTGGTCGGTCAGCACGCCTTTCTTGACGAGCTTGTCAACGAGCGCGCCGGCGTCCTGCGCGTGGGAGGTGGTGGCTGCTGCGGAGACGAGCGTCAGCGCGACTGCGAGCTTGAGCATTGGTGTTTTGGTCATTGGGATTTGTGGGCGGTTGGTTGGGTGTGAAAGCCGCTGTCTTTGGGGTTTGCGCGGGCCGCCTCGGTGAGGCAGCGGGGGGAGATTCGCGGGCGAGTGTTACAAACAGATGGCGGAAATGTCACAATCAAGTGAGACATTTTTTCCCCGGCAGCCGTCCATCCGCGGCCGTGTGAACGCCTGTTGGAAAATTCATTTGCCGACCGCTTTGCACGCCGATAAGAGCACGCGGCCAATGACAGTCCCCCAGCAGCCGTCCGCGACAGCCGCTTTCCGCGCAGCGACGGCCTCCGCGCTGGCTCTGGCGCTCGCATCCTGCGCCGCGCCGAGCGTGTCGCACACGGTCGCGCGCGTCTCCGCGGATACCGGCCGCGGCTTTGAGCTGAAAGCGGAGCCGCGGGAAGCCGTGATGCCGCCGGGCGTTTCGCTCGCGGACGGGCTGACCGAGGACGAGGCGGTGTCGATGGCGCTGTGGAATAACGCGGCGTTCCAGGAAGCGCTGACCGAGATCGGGTTCACGCGCGCGGATCTCGTCCAGGCCGGGCAGATCACCAATCCCACGCTGACGGTGCTTTTTCCGTACGGCCCGAAGCAGCTCGAATTCACCGCGAAGCTGCCGCTGGAAGTCCTGTGGCTGCGGCCAAAGCGCGTCGCCGTGGCGAAGGCGGACGCGGAGCGCGTGGCGAAGACGCTGGCGCAGACCGGGCTCAATCTCGTGCGCGATGTCCGCGTCGCCTGCACCGAGGTGGAACTCGCGCAGAACCGGCTGCGCGCCGCGCGCGATTCTGCGGAGGCGTTTGGCGAGCTGCATGGAATCGCGAAGGGGCGCGTCGCCGCCGGCGAGGGGCTCGACTTCGAGGTCACGCAGACGCGCGTGGATGCGCAGCGGGCGCGGACGGAGGTGACGCGGCTTTTGCAGGACGAAATCATCGCGCGCGAGCGTCTGGCGTCGCTGATCGGGCTCGGCGTGAACCGCATCCAGTGGAAGCTGCGCCCGCTTCCCGCGATCCCGCCGGTGCGCCGGAGCGCGGCGGATCTCGTGGCGGAGGCCTTTGCCGCGCGGCCCGAGCTGCGCGCGGCGGAGCTGGCCATCGAGGCTGCGGGGAAACGCTCCGGCCTCGCGGTCGCTGAGATCTTCACGCTGACGGGGATGCTCGATGCCAACCGACCGCCGGAGGGAATCGAGATGGGGCCGGGCGCCGATCTGCCGATTCCGATCTTCAACCAGAACAACGGCGCGCGGGCGCTGGCCCACGCGAAGGTCGCGCAGGCGGCGCGGCATTACGTCGTCGTGCGGGACCGCATCGCACTGGAGGTGCGCGAGGCGCATGCGCGCGTTGTGCAGGCGCGCGGCCAGCTTGAGTCGTGGCGCGGCGGGCTCGTCCCCGCGATGCGCACCGCCGTGCAGCAGGCGCGGAAGATTCACGAGCTGGGCGAATCGCCCGCGCAGGTCTCGCTCGACGCCGAGCAGAAGCTCTCCGCCGGTCGCCTCAGCGAGGCGGAGGCGCTCGCCGCGCTACGCCGCGCGCAGGCCGAGCTGGACCGCGCGATCGGACGCCGTCTCGACGACTCTCCCAAACCATGAGGCTCCCGCTTTTTCTCGCGCTCACCGCTTCCGTCGCACCCGGCCTGCACGCCGCAGAGCCCGCCGCGGGCAGCCCCGCGAAGGTCGAGAACGCCGTGAAGGAAACCGAGCTGGCCACGGTCACGCTCACGCCGCAGGCCGAGCAGCGCCTCGGGGTTAAGACGGCGCCCGTCGAGCGCAAGACGATGAGCGTCATGCGGCACTTCAGCGGCGAGGTCATCATGCCGATGATGACGGGCGGCGAACGCGCGGGGAACCTCGTGACGCTCAGCACCTCCACGCCCGCCGAGTTGCTCAAGCTCGCGGACTTGCAGGCGGTCGCGGACGGCGAGGTCGCCAAGGCGAAAGTCATGATCGAGGCCGCGCGGACCACGGCGGATCGCGCGCGCAAGCTCCGCGGCGCGCAGGCCGGCAGCGAACGCTCGGTGGATGACGCCGAGGCCGCGGTGGGAGTCGCGGAGGAGACGCTGAAGACGGCGGTCGAGCGCCGCGCCTTGCTCGGTCCGTCCGTCGCCGAGTCGCTCAGCGGCGGGAAGCTCTGGGTGCGCGTGCCGGTGTATGTGGGCGCGCTTTCACGCCTGGACACGGAGGCCCCGGCGCGGCTGAACGGGCTGGACGCCCAAGTCTCGAAAGATGAGCTGATCGCGCAGCCGGTCAAAGCGCCGCCGTCCGCCACCGCGGCCACGGCGACGGTCGATCTTTTCTACGAGGTGAAAGCGCAGGCGGGGCAGTTTCGGCCGGGGCAGAAAGTCGGGCTGTCCGTGCCGCTGCGTGGCGAGGAGGAGCGGCTGGTCGCGCCGTGGGCCGCGGTCGTTTACGACATCCACGGCGGCGCGTGGGTCTATGAAAACACGGCGCCGCATGTCTTCGCGCGCCGCCGCGTGCAGATCGAACGCGTGGCCGGCGGCGAGGCGATCCTGGCCAGCGGGCCGAAGCCCGGGACGATGGTCGTGACCGACGGCGCCGCGGAAATCTTCGGCACGGAATTCGGCACGGGGAAGTAAGCCCGGCTGCGTCATGCTCTCCGCCCTTGTTTCCGCCTCGCTCCGTTTCCGGGTCCTCGTGCTCGCGGCGGCGGCAGCGCTGCTCATCTTCGGCATCCGCTCGGTGCAGCACGCTCCGCTCGATGTCTTTCCGGAATTTGCGCCGCCGCTCGTGGAGATCCAGACGGAAGCGCCCGGCCTCTCGACGGAGGAGGTGGAAAGCCTCATCACCGTCCCGCTCGAAAACGCGCTCAACGGCACGTCGTGGCTGAAGACGCTGCGCTCGAAATCCGTGCTCGGGCTTTCCTCGGTGGTGCTGATTTTCAACGAAGGCACGGACCTGCTCCGCGCGCGGCAACTCGTGCAGGAGCGGCTCGCCGTCGGCCAGCGCCGCCTGCCCGCCGTGGCGCATCCGCCGGTGATCCTCCCGCCGCTTTCCTCGACGAGCCGCGCGATGAAGATCGGCGTTTCGTCGAGAAAGCTCTCGCAGATGGAGCTGTCGGATCTCGCGCTGTGGACGATCCGCCCGCGGCTCATGTCCGTGCCGGGCGTCGCGAATGTGGCGATCTGGGGGCAGCGCGACCGGCAGTTCCAGGTGCTCGTCGATCCGCAGCGGCTGCGCGTGAGCGGCGTGGCGCTCGACTCCGTGGTGCGCGCCGCGACCGACGCGGCGACGCTCGGCGCGGGCGGGTTCATCGACACGCCGAATCAGCGCCTGCCGCTGCGCCAGCTTTCGCCGCTGACCGGCGCGGAGGATCTCGGGCGCACGGTCGTCGAGTTTCGCGACGGCGCGCCGATCCGCCTGAGCGACGTGACGGACGTGGTCATCGGCCATCCCGCTCCCATCGGCGACGCGGTGATCAATGACGGTCCCGGCCTGCTGCTGATCGTCGAGAAGCAGCCGTGGGGAAACACCTTCGAGGTCACGCGCAAAGTGGAAGCCGCGCTCGCCGCCCTGCGTCCCGGCCTCGCGGACGTCGAGATGGATTCCACGATCTTCCGGCCCGCGACTTTCATCGAGCAGTCGATCAGGAATCTCTCGCACGCCATGTGGCTCGGCTGCGCGCTTGTGGTGGTGGTGCTCGTCCTTTTCCTCTTCGACTGGCGCACTGCGCTCATCAGCCTCACGGCGATCCCGCTCTCGCTCCTCGCCGCCGCACTCGTGCTTTTCTGGCAGGGCGCCACGCTCAATACGATGGTGCTCGCCGGCCTCGTCATCGCGCTCGGCGAAGTCGTGGACGACGCGATCATCGACGTGGAAAACATTCTGCGCCGCCTGCGCCTGAACCGGCTCAAGCCCAGCCCGGAGCCGGCGTTCCGCGTCGTGCTGAATGCCTCGATCGAGGTCCGCAGCGCGATCGTTTACGCGAGCTTCATCGTCATCCTCGTCTTCCTGCCCGTCTTCTTCCTCGACGGTCTCGCGGGCTCCTTTTTCCGCCCGCTCGCCGTCACCTACGTGCTCGCGATCCTCGCCTCGCTGCTCGTCGCGCTCACGGTCACGCCGGCCATGAGCCTCATGCTGCTGCCGGGCGCTCCGCAGCGCCACGAGGACGCGCCGCTCGCGCGCATCCTCAAGTGCGCCTACCTCCGCGTGCTCCCGCGTGTCATCGCGTGGCCAAAGGCGGCGGTCGCGTTTCTCGCCGGCGCCTTCCTCCTCACGGGCATCGTGTGGACGCAGCTCGGCGAGGAGTTTCTCCCGAACTTCCAGGAGCGCGACTTTCTCATGCACTGGGTGGAAAAGCCGGGCACTTCGCTGGAGGCGATGACGCGCATCACCATCCGCGCCAGCCAGGAGATGCGGGCGGTGCCGGGCGTGCGAAACTTCGGCTCGCACATCGGCCGCGCCGAGGTGGCGGATGAAGTCGTCGGGCCGAATTTCACCGAGCTGTGGATCAGCCTCGACCCGGAGGCGGACTACAAGAAGACCGTCGCGAAAGTGCAGGAGATCGTGGACGGCTACCCCGGCCTCTATCGCGACCTGCTCACGTATCTGCGCGAGCGGATCAAGGAAGTGCTGACCGGCGCGAGCGGCTCGATCGTCGTGCGGCTCTACGGCCCCGACCTCGCGGTGCTGCGGGCCAAGGCGCAGGAGGTCGGGAAAGTGATGGGCGAAGTCGAGGGCGTGAGCGCGCTGAAGGTCGAGCCGCAGGTGCTCGTGCCGCAGGTGCAGTTGCGGCTGCGGCCGGAAGCCGTGTCCGGTTTCGGCCTCACCCCGGCGAGCGTCCGCCGCGCGGTGACGACGCTCGTGAAGGGCACGAAGGTCGGCGAGGTCTATCAGGACCAGAAGATTTACGACGTGGCCGTGTGGGGCGTGCCGGCGGTGCGAACCGATCTCCAGTCGCTGCGTGAGCTGCTGATCGAGACGCCGGCTGGCGGGCACATCCCGCTCGGCGACGTGGCCGACGTGGAGATCGTGCCCGCGCCGAATGAGATCAAGCGCGAGGGCGCCTCGCGCCGCATCGACGTGTCGTGCAACGCCGTGGGCCGCGACCTCGGGAGCGTGGCGCGCGACATCGAGCAGCGCGTGCGCGGGCTGAGCTTTGAGCGCGGCTACCACCCGGAATTCCTCGGCGAATACGCGGCCCGCCAGGCAGCGCAGCAACGGCTCCTCTGGCTCTCCATCGCCGCCGTCATCGGCATCATCGTGCTGCTCCAGTCCGACTTTCAATCCGCGCGCCTGACCGCGCTCGTCGCGCTCACGCTGCCCTTCGCGCTCATCGGCGGCGTTGCGGCGGCCTTCTTCGGCGGACGCGTGCTCTCGCTCGGCTCCCTCGTCGGCTTTGTCACCGTCCTCGGCATCGCCGCGCGGAACGGCATCATGCTCGTGAGCCACTACCGCAATCTAGAGCAGCACGAGGGCGAAAAATTCGGCGTCCCGCTTATTCTGCGCGGTTCGGAAGAGCGGCTCGTCCCGATCCTGATGACCGCATCCTGCGCCGGGCTGGCGCTCGTCCCGCTCGTCCTCGCCGGCAACATCCCCGGCCACGAGATCGAGTATCCGATGGCCGTCGTCATCCTCGGCGGGCTCGTCACCTCCACGCTGCTGAATCTCTTCGTCATGCCCGCGCT
>JANOBH010000503.1:0-7225 GCA_031411535.1 Chthoniobacter sp.
GATCTTCGAGGGGAAGTTCAACGGTGATCTGATTCAGGGAAACTCGCTGGTGGTGGGGGAGTTCGCGGAGGTTCACGCGAAGTCCATCGTCGTCGATAATCTGACGAGCTCCGGTCTCGTGGACGGCGATGCAAAGGTCTCCGCGCGGTGCCACCTGAAGGCGACGGCCCACCTCCAGGGCAGCCTGAAGACTTTCCGTCTGGCGATGGACGACGGCGCGACATTCACCGGCGGGCTGGAAATTTCCAAGCCGGCGAATATCGGGGCAAAGAAGCCGAGCTAGAGCTAGCGGCTGGGGAGCGTCAGCTCATCTGCGGCGCGCCCCGGCGCGGGATCGGCACGTCCGGCGGGGGCGGGCTTCGGCGGAGCGCTCTTGTAGTGGAGGCTGATCGTGCGGAAGACGTTCTTCGGATCGGCTGCGGCGAAATAGTAGAGCTCGACCGCGCTGCCAGCGGACTCCCAGCGGTAACCGACGAGGGTCTTCATGATCCCGCGCTCGCTCTCCTGCTGGCGGGCCGTGGCTTTTCCGGGGCCGTGCTTTTCATCGAGCCGGCGGCGCACGCTCTGCATGAAGTCCTCGTAGGTCGCGGGCGACCAGTCCTCTTTCCAATACTGGATCTCGACCTCCGTGAGCCGGCTTTCGCGAAGGTGAAAGTGCACCCGCTGCACGGCGATGCCCGGCAGACCCTCCACCTTCCAGATCTCGCGCCCTCCCCCGGCCTTGGAGCGCTCGACGATCCTGGCACTGGTCCCCAGCAGCGCCTCCTCCAGCCCGACCGCAGGCTCGCCCCATCGGAGATTGAATGGCGGCCGGATTTCCTCCGCATCGCCAGCGAGCAGACATGGTCCTGCGAGAAGCGCGGCAGCGCTGAGGAATGCGGAAAGAAAAGCCCGGCGGGAATGCATCACACCGGGGAGGATAGCAGGGCACGCGCCTGTTTCGCGGCGGGTGGACTCCCGGCTGAGCGAACATTTTCCATAAAAACCCTAAAGTCGGCGGCGTTCCCTGCCGACTCCTCCATGTCGAGGCAAATGCCCCGGCGGGTGAGGTCAAACACCAATTTCAAAATGGCCCGGTGCGACACGGACGTCGCAGTTAGTAAATCCAAGAAAGGAACATAGACATGAGTCTTGTAATCAACACCAACGTCGCGGCCTCAACAGCCGCGGTCAACCTGAACAGCAGCAACTCGATGCTCCAAAAGAGCCTCGCCCGCCTCTCCAGCGGATCGAAAATCACCTCCCCGGCCGATGACGCCGGTGGCCTGGCGGTCTCGATGCGCATGGAGGCAGCGATCAAACGCACTGACGCGACGAGCACGAACGTGGCAAACGCCACCTCGTTCCTCCAGACGCAGGACGGTGGGCTGAAAACCGCGGGCAAGGTCCTCGAGCGCATCGCCGAGCTCAAGACGCTGTCCACTGACGTGACGAAGAGCGCGACTGACGTCGCTAACTACGACACCGAGTTCACGGCGCTGAAAGCTGAGCTGACGAACCTGACCTCGAACACGTTTAACGGCGTGGCCTTGTTCGGCGGCGGCTCGCTGAGCGTGGCTACATCGGAAGACGGAGCACAGTCGCTCGCCATCACCCAGTCGGCCCTCGCCGCGAATGTGGCGACGATCACCGGCGGCGCAAACCTCGGTGCGATCACGACAGCCAACGTCTCCGACGCGATCACGAACGTGGCCTCGTCCCGCGCGCAGAACGGCGCTGAGTCGAGCCGCCTTGGCTTCGCCTCGGACATGCTCGCCACCAACCGCACCAACCTCGAAGCCGCCAACAGCCGCATCGTGGATGTGGACGTGGCGGTGGAATCCACCAAGCTCGCACGGAATAACATCCTCGTGCAGGCCGGTTCCGCCATGCTCGCCCAGGCGAACGCGAGCACGCAGTCTGCACTGCGTCTCCTGCAGTAGGCTGACTGAAGCGTAATGGGAGGAGCTCCCCCGGGGCACGTGGCCGGGGGAGCTCTTCGGGGGAGTCGGAAGGGACTCGCAGACGAACATCGAACGCGGAGGGGACTCCCTCCCGTTCGATGTTTGTCGTCCCGTCAATCCTGCCCGCCGGCTCCGAGTCCCGACTCGCCCCCCGCGCTGGCAGCCAATCTGCTTAACATCCCCCGCGATGCGGCATCTCTCGACATTCCTGCTCCTGGCCCTCTCTGCGGGGGCACCACCCTCATGGGGCGGCGACACCGCGCCCGCACGCACGCAGTTTCGCGAGTCCAAGAACTACCCCTTCGTCTTTCGGGCCGAATCCTACCTCGCCGCCGCCGAACCAGTGCCCATGCGTTTCGCCCCGGCGGCCCCGCACTGCCCTGAGCGAAACGCGCCGCCTCTCTTCGGTGCGGCACGAGGCGTGGAAAAACGGGACCCGGCCGAAGCCGCGAAGGCCCTGGCCGAGGCCACGGCCGCCAAGGCCGCCGCCGCGCCGGAGCCCGCTCATCCTGCGCCCGTCAACGGTCCGCATGCGCAGCGCGACGACATTGACTTTGCCCGCGTGCCCGATGAGGTGCTCGATTTTTTCAAGAACACCGAAGGCCGCCCGGTGCGGCGCGCCTACCTGTTCGACCCGATTTTCCAGCCGGCAATCCCGAATGAACTTCCCAAGAGCAAAGCAGCCTATCAGCAGAAATAGCGTGCGGCACCTGGCCCTGCGCTCGGCCGCCGTCGCCGCATTCGCGTGCGCCGTGCTCCACGCGAGCGATGCGGAGCACCACGACCCGGTCAAGGGCACGTCCGTCGAAAAGGTGCCCGCGAGCACCGCGATCCGCAATGAGATCGCCGGCTACGCCCGTCTGGCCACAGAAGCTGCGGATCACGATAAATGGCCGCTCGCCGAGCATTTCCTCGACCTCCTCGTGAATCTCCCGGCACCCGACGCCGACAAGAAGGCGGCGCTCGCGGAAATCGGCGGCCGCTACGAGAAGCAGCGCATCTTTTCAAAGGCGATCGCGATCTACGAAAAGATGCTGGAGCTGTATCCGGCCGACACCGACACGCCGGATCTCATCTTCAAAGTCGGACTGCTCTATCGCGAAGCCGGCGCGCATCAGCGCGCGATCACCCGCTTTTACAGCGTGCTGAACTCCGCGCTGAAAGTGAACGGGCGAGGCTTCGATGCCTACCGCAGCCTCACGCAGCGCGCGCAGGCGGAAATCGCGGAGACCTACCTGCGCGCTGGCGACCACGCGCAGGCGGCGAAGTTTTACGGCCTTCTCAGCCGCCTCGAACTGCCGCCCGCAGAGCAGGCGCGCGTCCGCTTTCAGACGACGCACTGCCAGTTTCTCCTCGGCGACCTGGATGCCACGGTCAGCTCGGCCAAGACCTTCCTCGCCCAGCACCCGGACGACCCGTCCGCGCCGGAATGCCGCTACATTCTCGCCAGCGCCCTTCGGTCGCTGCGCCGGCCAAAGGAGGCATTCGATGCCGTGCTGACGCTGCTCCGCGAGGAGCGGGGACGCAAGGACACGGCGCCGGAAAAGTGGACCTTCTGGCAGAAAAAGACCGGCAATGAATTCGCCAACGACTTCTATCAGCAGGGCGATTTCACGAGCGCGCTCACCATCTACCAGACCCTCGCGCGGCTGAGCGAGGAACCGGAATGGCAGTGGCCGGTGATCTACCAGATGGGGCTTTGCTTTGAGCGCCTCCGCCTGGTCGCCCGTGCCGCGGAGGCCTACAAATTCATCATCGACGAATCGCAGAAGCCAGCGCGCGCCGGGAAACCGCTGCCGGAAAGCTCCGCGAGTCTCGTGCAAATGGCCCGCTGGCGTGGCGAGCAGCTCGCCTGGCAGCACACGACCGAGACGCAATTCACCCACCTGCTCGGCGAGCCGCTCGCGCCAGCTCCCGCCGCCACTCCCGCAAAAGCCCTGCGCTAATTCTCTTTCCGATGTCCCTGCCCCACTCACTCACCACACACGGCGAAATCTGCGACGACCTCTACGAGCTGATGCTCGACGAAAACCGCTTCCTGAAAGCGAACGACCGCGCGCGCGGAGACGCACTGCTCCCCCGCAAGCGCGCGATGCTCGCGTCGCTCACGAGTTCACTGGATCAGATGCGCGAGCGCGCCAGCCACGGCGTCCGCACCTCACCGGAACTGCGCACCGCGATGGAGAAGGTGCAGCAGACGATTCTCAAGGCGCTGCTTCTCGACCGCGAAAACGAACAGCTCCTGCTGAAATCGACATTGCAGCCGAAAGCCGCCCCCACAACCGGTGCCGCTCCGCCCGCATCGCAGTTGCAGCGCATTTACGGCAAATTCCGCTGAGCGGGATTTAGCACCTTGCGGCATCTGCCCATGGCCGTAGGTTGCTGTGTGGATCGGATGCCCCGGTTTGCGTGCACCCATTACGCTATGGCCATTGAGAGAGTGTTAGTCATCGATGATGAGCCCATCATCCGAAAGAGTTTCGAGGAGCTGCTCCGCGGAAAACGCTACGGCGTCACCAGTGCGGGCACGCTTCACGACGCCGAGCGCCTGCTGAAGCGCGACGCCTTCGACCTCGTCTTCCTGGATGTCCGCCTGCCGGATGGCGACGGGACCGATCTCCTCGAACGCCTCGCCAAGCTGCCGCAGCAGCCGACGACCATCATGATGAGCGGCTTTGGCACGATCGAAACCGCCGTCTCCTGCATGCGCCATGGCGCATTCGACTACCTCATCAAACCGTTTTCCCTCAGCCAGATCGAGGTGCTGGTGAAGAAGGCGGAGAACTACCAGCAGGTCCTCAAGGTCAACAAATACCTCGCAGAGCAGGTCAGCGATTCGCGCGACCTCATCGGCGAGAGCCCCGCCATGAAGGCGCTCCGCGCGATGCTCCGCAAAGTCGCGCCCACCGAGGCCACCGTGCTGATTCAGGGGGAAAACGGCACCGGCAAGGAACTCATCGCGCATGAGATCTACCACGCGAGCGCGAGGTCGCAGGCGCCTTACATCAAAGTGAACTGCGCCGCCGTCTCCGAGAACCTGATCGAGAGCGAATTCTTCGGCCACGAAAAGGGCTCGTTCACCGGCGCGACCGAACGCCGCGAAGGCCGCTTCGAGCTGGCCGACGGCGGCACGCTGCTGCTCGACGAGATCAGCGAGATCTCCCCGAAGCTCCAGGCTAAACTCCTGCGCGTCCTGCAGGAGCGGGAGTTTGAGCGCGTGGGCGGATCAAAGACCATCAAGGTGGACGTTCGCGTCCTGGCCACCACCAACCGCGACCTCCGCAAGGCCGTCGCTTCCGGCGAGTTTCGCGAGGACTTGTACTACCGGCTCAATGTGTTTCCCCTCCAGGTGCCGCCGCTTCGCGAACGCCAGGCCGATATCCCGCGCCTCGCGGCACACTTCCTCGAGCGCTTCGCGCGCAAGCACCGCATCACCATTCCCGGGTTTGCCCGTGAAGCGGGAAGCCTGCTCCTGGCCCACCCGTGGCCGGGCAATGTGCGCGAACTCCAAAACACCATCGAGCGCGCGGTCATCCTGACGGAGGCCGGAACGCCGCTGCAAGCCGCCGCACTCGGCCTCGGGCCGGTGACGGCAGTCGCCGGCTCCCGCGCCCAGGAACTGAACCGCCCGCGCTTCCGTGCGGAGGCTGCCGGCTCCGACGCGGACGACTCGGAACCGGCGGGCGACGGCTCCCCGATGCCGCTGCACGAGCTCGAAAAGGCGCACATCCTCCGCGCGCTCGATCACACGGGGAATAACCGGACGAAAGCCGCCGAGCTGCTGCAGATCAGCATCCGCACGCTGCGGAACAAGCTGAACGAATACCGCCTCGATGACAGCGGCGTGAGCACGCGTTAGCGCGTGCAGCCAAACGCGTGCGAGGCCACGGCGCCCGTGACCACGGTCGCGCGGCACCATCTCCGCCCAAAGAAGTGTGAGACGGCCACCGTCCGTCGCTCTGTGCCGGGAGACGCGCTCCGCGCGTTTCGGCCGCCATTTTAGACGCCCTCCTACTGGAGGAGCTTGAGCACCGACTGCGGCAACTGATTTGCCTGCGCCAGCATCGCCGTACCGCTTTGCACGAGGATGTTGTTCTTCGCAAACTGCGTGCTCTCGGTCGCCACATCCACGTCGCGGATGCGCGAAATCGCCGACTCCAGATTCTGGCTCTCCACGCCGAGGGTCGTCGCCGCGACCTCGAGGCGGGACTGCGCCGCGCCAAGGATTGCGCGCTCGGTGGCTACATGCTGGATCGCGTCCACGCACATCTGCGATGCAGTCGGCGACGTGAGCGTGATGTCGAAGGCCGGCGGTGCGCTCTGCGCGAGCAGGGCACCCATCGAGCCGCCCTGGAGGTCGCTGTCGGTGATCGTCATCGTCTGTCCCGGCCCCTCGCCGATCGTGACCGGAAGCCCCGTGGCGTTTGGCCCGAAAAGCGTGATCCCGTTGAAAGTGCCGAGCGGCGTCGTGACCGCGCCGCCACCCACGGTGTCGCGCAGTTGCTGCTGGAGCGACTGGAATTCCTCCTGGTAAAGCGCGATGTCGCCGGCGTTTTTCGTCACGTCCTTTGCCATCATCGTCAGCTCGCTCATACGCGCGAGCACGTTGCTCATGCTGCTCATAAAGCCGTCCGCCGTCTGGATGTAAGACACCGCGTTCTGCACGTTGGTCGAGGCCGCTCCGAGCCGGCGGTTTTGCGCCTGCAGCTTTTCGGAAACTGCCATGCCGGCGGCGTCATCGGATGGATTGACGATCTTCGAGCCCGAGCTGAGGCGGTTCAGCGATTTGCTGAGCATCTCCTGGCTGTGGTTCAGGTTTCGGGCGGCGGCGTTGGCGCTGGCGTTCGTGTTAATGGTCATGGTGCGTGTCTGGTTAGTTTTGGGGCGTGGAAAATCTCAGCTGCGGGAGCACGGCCCCGGCGGGTCGGACCGCGGCGAGGTTGCTGTCCTTGATCTCGCGGTAAATCTCGTTGCGGTAGATCGTGAGGTGGCGCGGCGCCTGGATGCCGATCTTGACGAGATCGTTGTCGATCCGCGCGATGCGGATCTCGATCTCGTCCCCGATCATGATGCTCTCGTTGAGCTTGCGGCTGAGGATCAGCATGGCCGGTTTCGTTAGGCGGCGCTGGCGGCCTGCCGCTCGTCGATGAGCGCATGCAGGGTCGAAAATTGGTCGCTGTTCGCGATGATCACCTGCTTGCCGATCAGCGTGCGCCGGTTCACCACGAGCGGCCCGATCAGGTTCACGGTCACATGCTGCGGCTGCGTGGAATGCACCGTGG
>JANOBH010000504.1:0-3139 GCA_031411535.1 Chthoniobacter sp.
TCAGCCAGGCTTTGCGGGCTGAAACGCAGCAAAGAATCTCTGATAGAAACGGGCGGAGGCGGTCTGGTCGGAATACGCGTTCCCTCGTCCCCGCCGCCTCCGCCCATTACTTTCAGCGATTCACTGCGTTTCGCCTCCGCCTGCACCCACGGCGAAACTCCGTTCAGAATGACCGTTTGGTTTGGACGATGGGGCGCTGCATCCCCGCGCCCGTGGAATGGTTCCTGGTTTCACCCGATTCCGGGTGCCACCCCACCCGTCAGCTCCTCGATCCCCCTCGCCAGTTCCTCCGCCTCGCGTTCCAGCACCGCCACTTCCTTTTCCAAGCTCTCGACATGCCGCTTCACCGTCTCGTCGAAAAACGCCGGGGTCTGCGTCGTCAGCCGGTGCAACTCGTAATCGGGGCTCTCCTTGAGCGCATGGCGCGCCTCCATCACGCGGATGATCTCCTGCTCGATGCTCTCCCACAGGCGCCGCAGTTGCGCGAGCTCGCGTTCCTCAACGGGAAAAATCAGAATATCGAAATCCGAAATCCGAAACAAATCCGAAGGCATGGAAATGCCAAAAAACGGAGACGGCACACCCGCTCCCCTTTTCCTGCTTCACACTTTTGGAATTTGTTTCGGATTTCGATATTCGGATTTCGAATTTTCCCTACCCCATCCTGCTTCTCCGGCTCGTGCGCGAAGCGGTCGGGATGAAACAGCTTCACCAGCTTCCGCCAGAGCTGGCTCACCTCGGCGGCTTCCCCGGCGGTGAGTTCCTGCTTCTCCGCCAGCGCCGCGTCAACGCATCGAGGAGCGATGGCCGCCGGTAGCCGGGGCTTTCAAGCCCCGGTCCGTTTCACAAAACGCCCGCGTCGCGGAGCGACGCCTGCTCTCGACGACTCAACGCGCACCCGTCGCAAACGTCGCGCCGCGACGTATCCCCGCGTAGCGCTCCATCCGAGGCTTGAAAGCCCCGGCTGCCGGCATAGCATCGCGCTGCGATGAAGCTAAACTGCGATCCCGGACGCACTGGAGATCGACTGATCTGCGCAACGGACTCATCATCTCATGGAGTTGCGCCGACGAGTGTTTCGTCGTCGAAGTCCTTGAGGGAGATCTACAAACTGAACCCAGCTCTCCGTATCGGAGCCGCCACATGAAGCGCTGGGTGAAATGGCTGCTGCTCATCACGCTCGCCGCGGTCGTATTTGTCGCGTCGCGCGCTTGGCACGATGCTCACCCGTTCAACCTCGGAGTGCCGTTACCAATGGGAAAAGTGCATCCGCAGTTGCTCAGCGGTGGAAGCTCCGCCGTTCTCCTTGCGCCGGACGGCACGCTCTGGGCCTGGGGCGAAGGCACGCAGTTTCCGAATGGCCGCAGCGAGATTCCACTGCGGCTCGGCACCGAATCGGACTGGATTGAAATTGCGGGCTCGGTGGATTTTCTGCTCGCACGGAAAACCGACGGCACACTCTGGGTCGTCGGGTCACGCCCGACCCTGGCCGATTCGCGGGCCGATCAGGTCGCCTTCGCGGCTACGCGAATCGGCTCGGATTCGGATTGGACTTTCATCGCGACGACTGGCTTCGGAGGCACCTTCGCCATTCAGAAATCTGGCGCGGTGTGGGCTTGGGGAGGATTTAACAACGGCAGCTATGTTCCGCAGCCGACTCAATTCGGCAGCGAGCCCGAGCCCGTCGCCATCGCCGCAGACATTGTGAGCAGATACGTCCTCCGCCGCGATGGCACCATCTGGTCGAGACTCCCGCGGCACGGCAGTGGCGGGAGAATCAGCATGGAGCTGGCTCAAATCGGCACCGCTCGCGATTGGGCCGCGATCTCGGCCTACTACGATCTTCTTGCGTTGAAGACGAATGGCACTCTTTGGATCGGTGGCGCTGGGGGCGCATCCTTCAACGCCGTCGCGGAAGGCACAAAGCCGGTCGCCGGCAG
Organism: Chthoniobacter sp.; assembly: GCA_031411535.1. GTDB lineage: Bacteria > Verrucomicrobiota > Verrucomicrobiia > Chthoniobacterales > Chthoniobacteraceae > Chthoniobacter. The sequence continues at coordinate 1,941 of JANOBH010000504.1, forward strand.
CCTCAAGCAGGTCGGATCCGATAGTGACTGGAGCGAAGTGCGCGCGGGCCATGACTGCTACCTTGCCCGCAAGCGCGACGGCAGTTGGTGGGCGTCGGGCGAGAATCTCGATGGCCGCCTCGGCTTCGCTCCCTACGGAGCACACTGGGGCATTCACCTCGAGAAATTGCCGTTCACTTTCGAACCGTGGGCGCTCGGTCTCGCGGGAAATACCACACTTGTTTTTGCGCGCGACGGTTCTCTTTGGAGTTGGGGCAAGCGACTCGGAGCGCCACCACGAAGCACCGGGAACAAGAAGTTCGAGAATCTCATGAATGCCTGGGCCAGCCGCCTTCCCATGAGACCCAAGTTATTTCCAGATCCCAACGCAACATGGAGCCACCGTCCGCAAAAGATTTGGCAGTGGAAACGCGGCGAGGATGCAGTTCGCTAAACGGATTCAAAGAGCGTAACGCGGGTGAAAAAATTGCGTTCCTCATCAAAAACATGCCTTCGCTCCATTCCCACAGCCTCCATGCTGCCGAACACAACTGGTTGAGGACTTGGCCACGCCGTTATCACGCGGGGAAGCTGAGCTTCGTGGTGAAGGGCGGGACGGCCTGGAGCCAATGCGGCGGCGCGTGAACCCGGCCACCCCACCCCGCACAATGGAAATTGCCCCACGCAAGTGCGTCACGGCTCGCCCGTGGCTGCTAGCCCGCCGCGCGGAGGTTGAGTTGATCGTCCGAGTTCATGTCCAGGACTTGGATGGTCGTCCGACCGACGGCGGTGCTGCCAGTGATGTAGATTCCCTCGAAGGCAAAGTGATCCTCCCATCGCTGCTGGCGCGGGTGGAATAACCCGGTGACCGCGCCGGTGAGCGGGTCAATGCCGGTCAGGTTGGGGCCTTTGTGGAGATTGCAGTCGATGCACGCGAGGCAGAGATTGGACTCGTCATCGGAGCCGCCGTGCTTGCGCGGGCGGATGTGTTCGATGTGCAGGGCGGCGAGCGGTGAGTCATCCTGATGCAGGTGGCAATACTCGCAGCGGTTCGCGGCCCGCTGGCGCACGAAGGCTCTCGCCGCCTCCGTCACAATGCGCCGCCGGACTTCATGGTCTGCGCCTCGCGCCGCAGAGTGGCGACGAATTTATTGGCGCGCACGTAGCCTTCATATTCATCGCGCTCCTCGGCGGTGAGTTCGCCCTCGGTGGATTTTGCG
>JANOBH010000505.1:0-2965 GCA_031411535.1 Chthoniobacter sp.
TGAGCCTTTCACCGGCGTGGATGTGAAAACGGAGACGACCATCATCGAGCTGCTCCGCCAGCTCCGCGCCGACGGACATCTCATGCTCGTCTCCACGCACAATCTCGGCTCCGTGCCCGAGTTCTGCGACCAGGTGGTGCTTGTGAATCGCACCGTCCTCGCCTGCGGGCCGACACTCGAGGTCTTCACCGAGCAGAATCTCACGAAGGCCTTCGGCGGCGTCCTCCGCCACTTCCGCTTCGATGAATCCACCGTGCAGAAACACGACGGCCGCACCGTCACACTGCTCACCGACGACGAGCGCCCGCTCGTCTTCGGCAAAGGCGGACACGTCGAGTTCAGCCACCGCGAGGGCCGCGAGGAGATTGTGAAACAGCGCGCCGAGGAGCCCGACGACGAATGATCGAGACGCTCCTCACGCCGCTCCAGTACCAGTACATGGTCAAGGCCATCCTCGTGAGCGGTCTCATCGGAGCGGTGTGCGCGTTTCTTTCGTGCTTCATCACGCTCAAGGGCTGGTCGCTCATGGGCGACGCCCTCTCGCACGCCGTCGTCCCCGGTGTCGCCGTGGCCTACCTCGCCGGCATGCCTTTCGCCGTCGGCGCGTTTCTCACCGGCCTGCTCGCCGCGGTCGGCATGGGCTTTGTGAAAAAGAAAACGCGACTCCGCGAGGACGCCGTCATCGGCGTCGTGTTCACCAGCTTCTTCGCGCTCGGCCTGCTGCTCATTTCGATGAACCCAACCGGCGTTGATCTGCGGACCATCATCTTTGGAAACATCCTCGGCATCGCCGATCCCGACATCCTCCAGATCGTCATCATCTCCTCGGTCACGCTGCTGATCCTTGGTTTGAAATGGCGCGACCTGCTCCTGTTCTGCTTCGACCCGCAGCAGGCCCGCGCGCTCGGCCTCAATGTCACCGCGCTCCATTTCACCCTGCTCACGCTGCTTGCCGCCACCGCCGTCGCCGCGCTCCAGACCGTCGGCGCGTGCCTCGTCGTCGCCATGCTCGTCACGCCCGGCGCGACCGCCTACCTGCTCACCGACCGCTTCGGCAAGATGATCGCCATCGCAGTGTCCATGGGCGCCGGCGCATCGCTCGTCGGCGCGTACGCCAGCTACTTTTTCGACGGCTCCACCGGCGGCTGCATCGTCACGCTGCAGACCATCCTCTTCCTCATCGCCTTCGTCTTCGCGCCGAAGCACGGCATCCTCGCCGCCCGCGCCAAACGCCTCGCAGCCGCATGAAAGCATTTTGGGAAAATCAAAATACGCGTGTCATCCTGAGCGGAGTTCCCGGCGGGCGAAGGCGGGCGGGAACGGAGTCGAAGAACCCCGGCGCTCCGATAACGCTATCGAACCGCCGGGGTCCTTCGACTGCGCTGCGCCCGCCTTTCCGCCTCCGCTCCGCTCAGGATGACACAAATGAAAAGTCCATCTTCAGGAAGCCGGGGCCCGATTTTCTCCTCGTTCCCAAACTCCGTTTGGGAACGCACTTGTCTGCGCAACTCCGTTGCCCAGGGAGCGCGTACGCACGCATGCTGCGTCTTGCCGCCGAAACAGAGTTTCGCCCGCAGATGCATTCCCAAACGGAGTTTGGGAACGAGAAAACAGAAGCTGCGGCGCGCGCCCGTTCTGTTTTCCGACCGTTTCTGATCCTTCGGATCTGTTTCGGATTTCGGATTTCGGATTTCGGATTTTCCGCATCGTGATGGAAACCCTCATCGAGCCCTTCCACTACGCCTTCATGCGCGACGCCATGCTCGTCGGCGCCGTCGTCGGCGCGGTGTGCGCGGTGCTTTCCTGCTACCTCGTGCTGAAGGGCTGGTCACTCATGGGCGACGCCATCTCGCACGCGGTCCTGCCCGGCATCGTCATCGCCTACGCCGTCGGCGCGCCGCTCGCGCTTGGCGCATTCGCGTCCGGCCTGCTCTGCGCGGTCGCCACCGGCTTCATAAAGGCGAACTCGCGCGTGAAGGAGGACACCGTCATGGGCGTCGTCTTCACCGGCCTTTTCGCGTTCGGCCTCGTGCTTTTTACGAAAGTGAAAAGCGATCTCCATCTCGACCACATCCTTTTCGGCAACATCCTCGGAATCGAGCGGCGCGACCTCATCGAGAGCTGCGTCGTCGCGGGAGTCACGCTCACCATCGTCCTCGCGCTGCGGCGCGATCTGCTGCTCTTCTGCTTCGACCCCAGCCACGCACGCGCCATCGGCCTGCCCGCGGGCTTTCTGAATTATCTCCTCCTCGCGCTGCTCGCCGCCACGATCGTCGCCGCGCTGAAAGCGGTCGGCATCATCCTTGTCATCGCCATGCTCGTGACGCCCGGCTGCATCGCCTACCTGCTCACGGACCGCTTTGGGCGGATGCTCTGGATCGCCACCGCGAGCGCCGTCTTCTCCAGCCTCGCGGGAGTCTATGTGAGCTTCTTCCTGAACGCCTCGACCGCCGCGTGCATGGTCCTCATCCAGTCGCTCATCTTTCTCGCCGCGCTCGTCTTCGCGCCGAAGCACGGCCTGCTCTCGCGTCCGCGCACCCCGGCATCCGCGGCATAAATCCCGCGCGCCCCCGCCGGAGCCAAGCGCTCCTGCGCGCCCGGCCTGAGCGCTCCCGCGCGAGGCCGATGCCACGCGCCAACACCGGCGCGCAGGAGCGCTTGGCTCCGACTAACCGACCATCGCCACGGTGGCGTGCTGGTTGAAACCCACGACTGTCACCAGCGCCGGTCCGCCCGAAAGCGCTGCGGCGACGGTCTGCATGAGCGCGCCCGCGCCGGGGGATTCGCCGAGGGATTTTTTCGGCGCGAGTGTCGAAACGTTCGGAAAATGTCGTTCCAGCGCGGTGGCTTCCGCGCGTTCGATGAATGTGCCGTTCGCGCTCGTGATGATGCGCTCCACTTTCGCGCCCGCGAAATCTGCCAGCACCGAAGCCAGCGCAGCCGCCGCCTCACTACGCCGGAAAAA
>JANOBH010000506.1:0-6883 GCA_031411535.1 Chthoniobacter sp.
CGAAGGAGGATCACCCGCTGAGCGCGGCGGAGATCGCGCTTTTCAAGAAATGGATCGCCGAGGGAGCGGAGTACAAGGAGCACTGGTCGTTTCAAAAGCCCGTGCGCCCGGCGCTGCCGAGCATCAGGAGTCAGGACGCGAGAATCGAGAATCCAATCGACGCCTTCGTTGTCGCGCGGCTGTCGGGCACTGGCTTGAAACAGTCGCTGGAGGCGGACCGGCACGCGCTCATCCGGCGGCTTTCGTTCGACCTCATTGGCCTGCCGCCGACGCCGGCGGAGGTGGATGCTTTTGTCGGCGACCGGAGCGCGAACGCCTATGAGAAGGTCGTGGACCGCCTACTCGCGTCGCCGGCCTACGGCGAGCGCTGGGCGAAAATGTGGCTCGATCTCGCGCGCTATGCGGATTCCACGGGCTACGGCTCGGACAAGTTTCGCCTGAACATCTGGCCGTATCGCGACTGGGTGATCGGCGCTTTCAACCGGAACCTGACGTACGACCAATTCTCCATCGAGCAGCTCGCCGGTGATCTGCTGACCGATGCGATGCCGGAGCAAATATCGGCGACGGCGTTTCACCGCAACACGATGACGAATGTCGAGGGCGGGACGATCGACGAGGAGTACCGCGTGGCGGCGGTGAAGGATCGCGCGGCCACCACGGGGCAGGTGTGGATGGGGCTGACGGTCGGCTGCGCGCAGTGCCACACGCACAAGTTCGATCCGATTTCGCAGAAGGATTACTACAGCTTTTACGGCGTGCTGAATCAGACCGAGGACAGCGACCGCGAGGACGAGGAGCCGAAGATGCCGCTGCCCAGCGCGGAGGAGCGGGTGAAAACGCAGACGCTGAAGGACGGCATCGCCGCGCTTGAGGCGAAGATGAAGGCGCACACGCCGGAGCTCGAGGCGGAGCAGCACGAATGGGAGGCGCAGATGGCGCGGCGGGCTGAGTGGAAAACGCTCGTGCCCTCCGCGATCAAGGCCGCGAGCGGGACGACGCTCGCCGCGCAGGCAGACGGATCATTCCTCGCAGTCGGCAGCGACCGCCCCGACACCGATACCTACACGGTGCAGGTGCGCGTGGACTTGCGGGAAAAGATCACCGCTTTCCGCCTGGAGGCACTGACCGACGACACGCTGCCCTCACGCGGGCCGGGGCGCGCGGAGAATGGCAATGCGGTGCTCAGCGGCCTGCAAATCATGGCCGGGCTGGCGGATGCGAAGCCGGCGCGCGGGCGGTATTTGCGCGTGGCGCTGCCGGGTGCGACGGATGGCATCGCGCTCGCCGAGGTGGAGGTTTTCAGCAAAGGGGAGAACATCGCGCTGCGCGGCACGGCGTCGCAGTCGAGCACGGATCACGGCGGCGATGCGAAGCGGGCGATCGATGGAAAGACGGACGGCAACTACAAGAAGGGCGCGTCGGTTTCACACACCGGCAAGGACAAGGAGCCGTGGTGGGAAGTGGATCTCGGCGCGGACGTGGAAATCGAGCGCGTGGTCATCTGGAACCGCACCGACGGCGTGGCGGAGCGGCTGGTGAATTTCCGCGTGGGCATCCTCGGCGCCGACCGCAAGGCCGCATGGGAGCAGGTGGTCGCGGAGGCGCCGCAGCCGAGCGTGGCGCTCATCCCCGCGGGTGGAAAGATGGTGGCGCTGCGCAATGCGAGCGCGGACTTCAGTCAGGACGGCTTTCCGGTGGCGAAGGCGCTCGCGGGGGAGAAGAAAACGGGCTGGGCCTTCGTGCCCGAACTCGGCCGGCCGCACGCCGCGATCTTTGAGACGTCGGCGCCGCTCGACGCGGGTGGCTCCGTGCTCACATTCACGCTGCGTCAGGACTACGGGCAGGGACACACGCTCGGCCGTTTCCGGCTTTCCTCGACCGCGGCCTCGCCGCCGCCCCGCGAGCTGCCTGCGGGCATCAGGGCGATCCTGGCCCTGGAGCCGAGCGAGCGGGAGCCGAAGCAGCGCGAAGAACTCACGGCGTTCTTCCGGCCGCTGTCGCGTGGCTTTGCCGAGCTCGGCAGGCAGCTCGACGCCAGGCGCGCCGAGCTCGCCGCGATTAAGCCGGTGGCCGTGCCGATCCTGCGCGAACTGCCCGAAGGCCGGCGGCGCGAGACCCGGATCCTGACAAAGGGCAACTACCTGACGCCCGGTGAAAAGGTGAAGCCCGCCCTGCTCTCCGCGTTTGCGGCATTCGTCCCGCCGGATACAAAGATCGACCGCCTCGCGATGGCGCGCTGGCTCGTAAGCCGCGAAAATCCGCTGACGGCGCGAGTCGCCGTGAACCGTTTCTGGTCGCAGCTTTTCGGCACCGGGATCGTCGAGAGCGAGGAGGATTTCGGAACGCAGGGCGCGCTCCCGAGTCACCCCGAGTTGCTCGACTGGCTGGCCGTCACATTCCAGTCGCCGAAGGCCGCCGATCCAGCGCAGCCGGGCCTCGGCTGGGATATGAAAGCGCTGCTGCGGCTGATGGTGACGAGCGCGACGTACCGGCAGTCCTCGCGCGTGACGCCGGAGATGCTGGAGAAAGACGCGCGTAACCGTCTGCTGGCACACGCCTCCCGGCGGCGTCTGGATGCGGAGGCCGTGCGCGACCAGGCGCTCGCGCTGAGCGGGCTGCTTTCGCCGAAAAGGGGCGGGCCGAGCGTGTATCCGCCGCAGCCGGATGGCTTGTGGAATGTGGCCTTCAACGGCGGGCAGAATAAGTATCCGACCTCGCAGGGCGAGGACCGCTACCGGCGCGGGCTCTACACTTTCTGGCGGCGCACGATGCCGTATCCGAGCATGACGACCTTTGACGCGCCGAGCCGCGAATCCTGCACCGTCCGGCGTCTGCCGACGAATACGCCGCTGCAGGCTTTCGTGACGATGAACGACCCCGTCTTCGTGGAATGCGCGCAGTCGCTCGCCCGGCGGATCGTGCGCGAAGGTGGCGCGGATACGGAGGCGCGGCTGCGTTTCGCGGTGAAGCTCTGCACCGCCCGCCCGCCCGATGCCGCGCAGGTGAAGGCGCTCGCGGGTTTGTACGAAAGCGAACTCACGGCCTACCGCGCCGACGCAGGTGCCGCGGTGAAGCTGGCAACGCAGCCGCTCGGTCCGCTGCCCGCGAACTCCGATGCCGCCGAATTCGCCGCGTGGACGGTCGTGGCGAATGTCCTCCTCAACCTCGACGCCTTGCTGATGAAAAGCTGATGAAGACGCGTCCCCCCGAATTATGAACCTCCGCTTCACTAACGCCCGCGCGCAGTCGCGGCGCGAGTTCCTCGCCGGTGCCGGCAAGTTTTCCCTCGGCGCCATCGCGCTGCAAAGCCTGATGGACAAAGGCTTCGCCGCCGATGCGCAGCATCCGCTAGCGGTGAAGCCGCCGCCGCTCCCGAGCAAGATCAAGTCGGTCATCTATCTCGCGATGAGCGGCGCGCCGCCGCAGCACGATCTCTTCGACTGGAAGCCGGAGCTGGTGAAGCACCACATGGAGGACTGCCCGGACGAGCTGATGAAGGGCGAGACGTTCGCGTTCATCAAGGGCCGGCCGAAGCTGCTCGGGTCGCCTTACAAATTCGCGCAACACGGCAAAAGCGGCGCGTGGGTGAGCGAACTGCTGCCGAACTTCGCCAATATCGTGGACGACGTGGCGCTGATCCGCTCGATGAATACGGACCAGTTCAATCACGCGCCCGCCGAGCTTTTTCTCTACACCGGAAACATGCGAAGCGGCTCGGCGTCGATGGGCTCGTGGCTGACGTACGGGCTCGGCTCGGAGAATCAGGATCTGCCCGGCTTCGTGGTCATGCTCAGCGGCGGCACCGACCCGACGGGCGGCAAGTCCCTGTGGGGATCGGGCTTTTTGCCGAGCGTCTATCAGGGCGTGCAGTGCCGCGCCGCGGGCGAGCCGATCCTTTTCGCAGACAACCCGGCGGGCATGAGCCGCGAGTCGCGCCGCCGCTCGCTCGACGCGCTGAAGACGCTGAACGAGGCGGAGGCGCAGACCTTTGGCGATCCCGAGACGCTCACGCGCATCCAGCAGTACGAGCTGGCGTATCGGATGCAGATCGCGGTGCCGGACGTGATGGACATCGGCAAGGAGCCGGAGGCGATCCGCGCAATGTACGGGGCGAAACCGGGCGAGGCGTCCTTTGCGAACAACTGCCTGCTCGCGCGGCGGCTTGTGGAAAAGGGCGTGCGCTTTGTGCAGCTCTACGACTGGGGCTGGGACATGCATGGCACGGGCACGGTTGACGACCTGATGACCAAACTTCCTGAGAAATGCCGGCAGATGGACAAGGCCGCCGCCGCGCTCGTGCAGGACCTGAAGCAGCGCGGGCTGCTCGACTCCACGCTCGTCGTGTGGGGCGGGGAGTTTGGCCGCACGCCGATGAATGAGGCGCGCGGCGGCTCGAAGTTCCTCGGGCGCGACCATCATCCGCACGCCTTCTCGATCTGGATGGCGGGCGGCGGGGTGAAGGCCGGCACCGTCTTCGGCGCGACGGACGATTTCGGCTACCACGTCACGCAGGACAAAGTGACCGTGCGCGATTTGCAGGCCACGATCATGCACCTCATGGGCTTTGATCCCTACCGCTTCCACTACCGCTACCAGGGGCTCAATCAGCGGCTCATCGGGCCGACGAATGAGGGGAAGATCGTGAAGGGCATCCTCGCGTGAAAAACTACCGCGTCGCCGACATGGGCGCGATCGTGCCGGTTGCATGTCCGTGCGGCTCCAGCCGCCGCGCCTTTGCCACACCGGACAATCCGCTCGCGACCCTTCATGTCGTGGAGATCTCGGAAGACGCCCGCACGCATTACCACAAGAAGATGACCGAGATCTATCTGGTGCTCGAAGGCGAGGGACACATGGAACTCGACGGCGAACTCGTGCCGGTGAAACCGATGACGTCCATTTTCATCCAGCCCGGCTGCCGGCACCGGGCCGTCGGGAAAATGAAGATCGTGAACGTCGCGATCCCCGCCTTTGACGAGGCGGACGAGTGGTTCGACTGACCGCTACTTCCAGTCGAGCGCGGCGAGGATTTCGTCCTTCTTCACGCGGTCGGTGTAGTCGGCGAAAGTCTCGCCAGCCTGCTTCCCGGTGTCATAGACGCGGAGGAGCTTGTCGATGAAGAGATGCACGTCCTTGGCGACGATCTTGCCTTTGAGCAGGTCGTTGAAGCGGCGGTTCTGGCCGAGGCGTCCGCCGATGAAGGCGTCGAAGGCGTCCACCATCTCGCCGTTCACTTTCGTGCGCGCGCCGCGGAAGCCGATGTCGGCGATCTGGTGCTGGCCGCAGGAGCTGGGGCAGCCGCTGAAGTGGATGCGAATCTTGTCCTTGTACCAGCCGGAGGTCGTCTCGAGCTGCGTGATGAGTTCGAGCATCCGGTTCTTCGTCTCGGCGACGGCGAGGTTGCAGAACTCGATGCCGGTGCAGCTCACGCAGCCCTTGCGGAAATTCGTGGGCTGGTAGTCGAGGCCGAGCGCGTCGAGGTCCGCCTTGAGCGCGGGGAGCTGCGCCTCGGGGATATTGATGATGATGAGGTTCTGCTTGTTCGTCAGGCGGATCTGGTCCTGCGCGGGCGCGGAGTATTTCGCGGCGAGCGCGCCGACTTTCGCGAGGGTGCCGTTGCGGATGCGTCCGCCGGGGAAGCAGATGCCGACCCAGTAAAGGTCGCCCTGCTTCTGCTTGTGGATGCCGATGTGGTCGGTCTCCTGGTCCTTGATGACGGCGAAGTCGGTGTGGGGCTCAAGCTGGAAGCCGAGGAGCGCCTCGATCTCCTGGAGAAAGCGCTCGTGGCCCCAGTCGGCCATGAGGAATTTCAGCCGCGCCTTCTGCCGCTGATGCCGGTAGCCGTGGTCGCGATAGATCTTGCTCACCGCCTCGATGACGGGCCAGACCTGCCCCGGCTTGAGGAAGCACTGGAGCGTCTGCGCCATCTTCGGCGCCGCGCTGAGTCCGCCGCCGACCTTGATGCCAAAGCCGCGCTCCTCGACGCCATTGACCGTGCGCTTCAGGCCGAAGACGCCCGCGCAATTGATGTCGGGCTGCGCGCAGTGGATGCAGCAGCCGGAGACGCTGATCTTGTACTTGCGCGGTAGGTTGGAGAATTCCCGGTTGTCGAGCAGTGCGGCATTCACCTCGAGCATCTGCGGCGTGGCGTCGATGATCTCCTCCGGGTCGATGCCGGCGACGGGGCAGGCGACCACGTTTCGCGCGATGTCGCCGCACGCGCCGCTCGTGGCGATGCCGACGGCGGTGAGCTCGGCGAAAATGGTGGGGATTTCCTCGATGCGCAGCCAGTGGTACTGGATGGTCATGCGCGTGGTGATGTCGCAAAAGCCGTGGCCGAAGCGGTCGGCCAGCTCGGAGAGCTTCTCCGCCTGCGCGGCGGTGAGTTGCCCGCCGGGGAGGCGCAGGCGCATCATGAAGTAGCCGCTGTCCTTCGGCTTCTGGCGATACACGCCATACCACTTCATCCGGTCGAAATCGTCCGCATCGATCGAGGCGAACCCCGTTTCCGCGTAGCGGTAGATGTCGTGGATGACATCGAGGCCGTCCTTATCGAGCTTCATCTTCTCCTGCGGCGTGAGCGGGATGAGGCCCTGTTTGACGGCGGCAAAGTTCGGATTGATGTCGATCATGGCTTTGGAAAAAGGGGCGCAAACTATCGGCGAGGTTTTTGAAAGCAAGGCAATAGTCCCTGTATGTCACGCTTGCCCGCTGCGGTCTGCATCGCTGGTGGCTGGGGAAGATAATTTGCCTGCCCCGTTGACAGGCGGGGGTGAGCCGCTACTCTTCGCCCTCTTTTTCCAAACGACCATGAAACGCACCTACCAGCCCTCGAAGCGCACCCGCAAGCAGCAGTTCGGATTTCGCGCCCGCATGAAGA
>JANOBH010000507.1:0-2041 GCA_031411535.1 Chthoniobacter sp.
GGTTCTGCCGGATTCCCAGGCGGTGCTCGATGAATTGCGGGCGGAACGGGTCTGATGCGGTATTTCGACTCGGGTGTCCTGCTGAAGCTCTACCTGAGCGAACCCCACTCGGCGCAGGCCGTGATGGCGAAGGCCGCCGAGCTATCGGTGACGCCATAGTAAAAGACGCGGCGGGGCATTCCTCGGGACGCCGGAACGCGGAGAGAATGTGCCCGAACCGCCGCCCGACGCGGGCGCGGCGTGTCTTCGGCGTTGCGCCCGGTGGCAATCCCCTCAAGATTCGCCGCCCGCATGATCACCGAAGCCCTCGTCCGCGAAAAACTTTCCACCGTCAAATACCCCGGCTTCAGCCGCGACATCGTCTCCTTTGGCCTCGTCAAAGACGTGCGCGTGACCGGAAACGATGTGCTGGTGCAGGTGACGGTCGCCACCAATGACCCGAAGGTGCCGCAGGCGATCAAGGACGGCTCCGAGGCCGCGCTCGCGCAGATCCCCGGCATCGGAAAAGCGACCGTGCGCATCGACGTCCAGGCGCCGCCGCAGGCCGCGCCCACGGCAGGCGGTGCGCCGATGGCGGCCTCGGCCATCGCCGGCGTCAGGCACGTCATCGCCGTCGCCAGCGGAAAGGGCGGGGTCGGCAAATCCACCGTCGCCGCGAACCTCGCCGTCGCCTTGCAAAAGAACGGCGCGGCGGTCGGCCTGTGCGACTGCGACCTCTACGGCCCGAGCATCGGCGTCATGTTTGGCACCAGCGAGCGGCCGATGGCCACGGACGAAAACCGCATCCTCCCCATCGAGCGCGCCGACCTGAAGCTCATGTCCATGGGCTTCCTGCTCGACGACGCCGCGCCCGCCATCCTGCGCGGGCCGATGGTCACGAAGTACACCCAGCAGTTTCTCCGGCAGGTCGAGTGGGGCGCGCTCGACTTCCTCGTCCTCGATCTCCCGCCCGGCACCGGCGACATCCAGCTCACCATCGTCCAGACCGTCGCGCTCGCGGGCGTGGTCATCGTCACCACGCCGCAGGAGGTCGCGCTGATCGACGCGCGCAAAGCCGCGACGATGTTCGCCAAGGTGAACGTCCCCGTCCTCGGCCTGATCGAAAACATGAGCTACTTCCTCTGCCCCAGCGACGGGAAGCGCTACGACATCTTCGGCACCGGCGGCGGCGAGCGCGAGGCGGCCCGCCTGAAAGTCCCGCTCCTCGGCCAGATCCCCATCGACATCGCCACCCGCGAGGCCGGCGACCGCGGTCTCCCCATCACCGCCGCCGATGCCGCCAACCCCGTCTCACTCGAGTTTTTGAAAATCGCCGGCGTTCTCGCCGCACCGCTCGCCCGCTGAGGCGACCCAGCCTCCGGCCACGGCGCACTGAGGGGTTGCCACTGGCGGAATCGCGCTCCTAAACTCCCCCACCCATGCGCTGGATCCTGCCTGCCGCGGTCTTTTTTCTCATCGGCTCCCTCCGCGCCGAAGAGACCGCCGCCGTGCGGCTCGCGGACGGTTTTCAATGCCCCGTCGGCAGCGACGGCAAGAGCTACTACAAGGCGCGCGGCATGCAGCCGAACGGCCACCTGGGAGAGGACTGGAATGGCTCCGAGGGCGGCGACACGGACCTCGGCGCACCGGTGACGGCCACGGCCCACGGCATCGTCCTTTTCGCACGCGATTTCCGCCTCGGCTGGGGAAACGTGGTCATCCTGCGCCACGCCTACATGGAGGGCGCGCAGGTCGCCTACGTCGATTCGCTCTACGGGCATCTCCACGAGATCTTCGTCCGCGAGGGGGCGCAGGTCGTGCGCGGCCAGAAGATCGGCTCCATCGGCAGCAACCGCGGGATGTATCCCGCGCACCTCCATTTCGAGATGCGCAAGAACCTCCGCATCGGCATGGCGCGCAGCGCCTTTCCGCGGGATTTCACCACGTATTGGGATCCATCGGCCTTCATCGCGCAGCGTCTGCGCCTGGAAGGCGGCGGGCGGATCGCGGCGGTGCCGGTCAATACCTTCGTCGCCTACACCGGGCCGGCAGACCTCGACGC
>JANOBH010000508.1:0-5795 GCA_031411535.1 Chthoniobacter sp.
CTCCGCGACGAAAAGCCGGCCGCGCTCGTCGAACGCGAGCGCGCACGGCGAGGCGGTGAGCGGCTCGGCGGCGACGAGTTCGATCTTCACGTCTTCCGCGAGCTGGAAGGATTTCAGCGCATCGTCGGGCGCAAGCTGCGCTTGGGCGAGGGTCGCGAGGACCGTGAACCCAGCGGTGATAAGGGCGCGCATCGGCATGTTGGCGGCTCAGCGGGACGCAGCCTCGAGCACTTCGCTCAGTTTCACCGGCTGTCCGCCGCGGCGCTTGCTCTCGTCGGCGGCTTCCATGAATGCGAACAACTCAAGCGTTTCGCCGGCGCTCACGGGTGCGATGCCAGTTCGGAAAAACTGCACGATCTCCCTGACGAGCGGCGCGTAGCTGTCGCCACCGGGTTTCTGCTCCGCGACGGCCTTGGTGCCGAAGACGGTGACCTTGTGCGGCAGAGGTTTCGTGCGCAACCCGTGCAGCACGCCGATGCGCCCGCCGCTCCACACGCCGGTGACGACATCGGTCTCCGCAGCGTGGGTGCGGACGACCGATTCGCAGCCGCGGCCGAGCGCGGTGAAGAGCGCCTCGGTCGGATGGACGCCATACCAGAAGAGGTCGGGATGATGTTCCTCGAGATGGGCCGGGCCGTACGAGATGGCGCTGCGAATCTCGCCCACGTCCGCCTTTTTTAGCTCCACCATGCTGTCGTAGTAGCGATATGCCGACGACGTGAACACCGGGACGCCCGCCTCCTTCGCGAGCCGGAAAATCTCGACCGCATCGCGCAGCGTGCCGCCGACCGGCTTGTCGATGAAGAGGCGCTTCTTCGCAGCGATCACGGGCCGCGCCTGTGCGAGATGCGGGCGGCCATCGACGCTGAGGAGCAGCACGCAATCGACCTCGCGGCACAGTTCCTCGATCGTCTGCACGAATTTCACGCCGAAGTCGCGCTCCATGACGGCCGCGTATTCCTCGACCCGCCCGATGCTCGACGGTATGTCCGCGCTGCCGCTCTTGAACGCCGCGACAACCTTGCCTCCGGGAACGTGATCCGGCGCGGCGGTGTCATTGAGCAGCTTGGTGAATGCGGTGACGTGCGACGTGTCCATGCCGATGACGCCGATTTTCAAGTCGTCGGCGAGTGCCGCGGCGGTGCTGAGAGCGAGGGCGAAGAGGAGAGTTTTCATGTCAGGGATTGATCGGCTGCGGGATGCGGAGGAAGGCGAAAAAATCGCGGATCGCCTGGTCGTCGAGACCCGTGAGGAGGCCGTCGGGCATGAGGCTCGCAGCGGCGGCGCGCAGTTCGCGGATCTCGCTGCGCGGAATGCTCACGTCCTGGCCGTCGAGCCCGCGCAGGACGACGATGGAGGCGTCCTGATCCGCAAGGAAACCGCTGAGCGTGCGACCATCGCGCGTGGTGACGATCTGAGTGACGAAGCCTTCGCGGATTTCTGCGCCTGGGTCGAGGACGCTCGGGAGCAGCGTTCCCTGGTCGTCGCGCTGATACGCGGTGAGGTCGGGGCCGATGCGGCCGCCTTTATGGAAGAGCGTGTGGCAGCCCGCGCAGCGCTGCCCGAAGATCGGCTCGCCCCTGTAGGCATCGCCGGGGCCGCCCGCGAGGATGGCGCGCACGCGGTCGATCTCGGCGCGGGCCTGCGGGCGCGGAGCTGGCGTGGCGAGAAGCTTCTGCGCGAGCGCGGCGACCGTTCCGTCCTCGTGGTCGCGCAGCAGCGCGGCGGCGGATTCGGCGAGCGCGGTGCGCGGCACCGCGCCGGATTCGATGAGATGCAGAAAGGCGAGGCTGCCCGCGGCGCGGCTTGTGAGCAGGGTTTGCGCGGCCGGTTGCACGTCCGCGGGGAACGTGGAAAACCCGCGCGCGATCTCCGCGGCGATGGCGGGCTCGTCGTAGAGCAGCAGCGAAGTCAGCGCAGCCTTGCGCAGTTCCACGGACTTCGCCGACGCGGCGATCTTCAGCAGCACGGGCACGGACTCCGGCAGTTTTACTTCGCCGAAAAGCCGCACGCAGAACAGCCGCTCGCCGGCATTCGCCGCGTCATCAGCCGCGGTTTTCAGCGCTGCGGCGATGGCCCCCGGCTCGCGCAGGCGCACCCGCAGATGCTGCGACGCGAGGCCATGGCGCGTGAGCGCTGCGGCGAGCGGTTCGGGCAGCGGCGGAAGCGCGCGCCCTTTCAGCGCCTCGTCGAATCCGGTCATCAGCAGGGCGCGGTGGTCCGCAGTCGGCGCGGCGTCGAGCAGCCGGGCGCACGTGAGCAGACCGGCGCGTGTGCCATCCGCGGTGAAGCGGCGCATGAGCCGCGGGAGGATGTGCTGCTTCGCCATCGCCGAATCCCACGCGAGCGCGGCCAGCACGCCGTCGGCATTCGCGGCGCAGTGGGATTCGATCGTCCACCAGCAGAGCAGCGGGATGCACGGGTCGGCGGCATCCGCATCGCGGCGCATCAGCGCGGCGACCAGCGCGAGCGCCTGCTCCGCGGGAAGACGGCGCGAGGTGGAAGCAATCTGCGCGCGCACCTCTGCGTCTGGCTCCGTGGCGGCGAGAAGCGCTACGGCACTGGAAAACTCGCCGGGCAATTTCCTCGCATCGCCCAGGAGTCGAATGAACCACGCGCGCACGGATGGCTGCGGATGAGCGAGCGCGGCGAGCGCCGTCGCCGCATCGAGCGCGGCCATCTGATGCAGCGCCCACAGGGCCTCCAGCGCCGGATGTTCCGACGGCGCGCGCAGCGCGGCGCGCAGCGGTTCGAGCGTCGCGGGATCGGCCCGCTCGCCGAGCAGCCGCACGGCGGTTTGGCGATGCCAGCGGTTCGGATGCGCGAGCAGCGCGACGAGTTGAGTGCCCGTCTTCACCGCGAGGTTCACGTCCTTTTCGAGCGGCATGTCCTTTCCGCGAATGCGGTGGATGCGACCGCTGCCGGGGTCGATCTGGCCCTGATAGTTCTGCCCGTGCGCGATGTATTCCTCATAGAAATCCGCAACGTAGATCGCGCCGTCGGGCGCGGTCGTCAGATAGACCGGGCGGAACGACGGATCAGCGCCCGCGAGCGCGATGCCGGAGTCGCTCGTCTCGAACGTCGAGCCGCGCGCGTAACGCTCTGCGACCACGACATTCCGGTGCAGCGGATCGGCGGCGAGGAACCGCCCCGCAAGGCGCGCGGGCAGAGCGGTGCCGTCGGCTATGATCGTGGCGTGGGTAAAGCGCGCGATCGGATTGCGGCTTTTCATCATGTCGAGATGGCCGAAGGCGAACGGATGTCCGGTTGGCCCGAATTTTCCCGCATCGATGCCCTGCTTCAGCATCAGCGCGTCCTGCATGTAGTGAAAGCCGTGCGTCCCGCCGCCGTTGTGGCCGGAGTGCAGGCGGCCCTCGCTGTCGAAATCCAGCCCGAACACATTGCCGCCGCCCTGCGCGAAAATCTCGTAGGTCTTCGCGGTGGGATGATAGCGCCAGACCATGCAGCTCTCGTGAAACACGCCCGCGAAATCCGGCGCGTCCACACCGGGGCGCACGACGCGGCTCGTCGTCGTGCTGCCCTGCCCGCCATAGAGCCAGCCGTCCGGCCCCCACACGAGACCGTTCGCCACCGAGTGCGTGTCCTCGATGCCGAAGCCCGCGAGCCGCACCTCGGGTTCGCCCAACCCGCCATCCGCCTTGTCGGGATAGAAAAGCAGATACGGCGTCTGCATCACCCACAGTCCGCCGTGGCCGCGCAGCGCGGCGTTGGCCATGTTCAGGCCGTCGAGCACGACCTGCGTCTTTTCGAAAGCGCCGTCGGCATCCGCGTCCTCATGCACGGTGATGACATCGCGCCCGCGGTCGTGATGCGGCGGCGGGGGCGGCACGCGGTCGAAGCGCGAGCGGTAGTATTTGTCGCGGCTGATCATCTTCACGCCGGCCGGGTAGGGATATTGCCGATACTGCGCGACCCACATGCGCCCACGTTCGTCGAAACTAATATGCGTCGGCTGCGCGACGTCCGGTTCGCTCGCGATGAGGTCCACGGAGAGATCGTCCGCCGCCGTCATGCCCGTGAGCGACTCCGCGGGCGATAGCCGTGCGCCCGGCATCAGCACAGGATTCGCGGACAGTGGCGTGGTCGATGGACGAAAGCCGGCCTCCGTGAAGAATGCCGCGCCGGGCTGTTCGGCGAGCGTCTTCCACTCATCCGCCGGCGGCTCGTCCCCGCGCATTTCCCACGCGCCTTCGAGCGGCAACTCGTCGAAATAACCCGCGAGGATCGGCGCCATCCCCACGCCGCCTGCGCCCTCGATTCGCAGCGCGAGAACATTGAACGCCTTCTTTTCCAAAATCCCCTTGGGCACTTTGAATCGCCGCCGTTCACCAACCGGCAGCGCCTGCCCGGTGGCGATTTCCTGTCCGTTCAGCCAGATCGCAAACGGCCCGCGGATGCCGCCGACGCTGAGCGTGATCGAGTCGCGCCACAGGTCTTTCCCGGCAGGAGTCACCATGGTATCCGGCACGCGAATGAAGCAGCGCAGCCATACGGGTGCAGGCAGCGCGGCGGGCGTCGGGACCGTCGCAGGCCGCCAATCCGCGGCCGCGAGCGTCGAGGCGAGCGCGAACAGGGCGACGAGTGCGCGTCTCATTTCAACTGCGGCGGCTGGTTGCCGTAAGTCCAGCCTTCGCCCTTGAAGGGCGGCGCGGGCGGTGGCTGCGGGAGCGGCGTCGGCGTGAGCTGGCGCGCGAGTTCGAGGCTGGCTTCGCGGATCTGCCGGCCGGCGGTGATCTCCAAATTGCTGTAGCTCGTGAGGCGCGTCTCGTAGCCGCCGCCGTGTTCGCCGAATGCCTCCTCGGTCGGCACGTAGCCGACGCAACCGTTCGCCAGCTCGACCGGAAAGGTGATCGGGAAGCCGCTGCCCGCCTTGATCTCCAGCCCATACTGGCAGAAATACTCCGCCGGATTCGCAAGGCACACGACCGGGCCGACCTGGATCGCCTGCACCTCGACCTCGACCGCCGGATGCTTCGCGAGGAGCGCATCGAGCAGCACGGTTTCCTTTGCCCAAACCCATTCCGGCCCGCCGTCCTTCGCACCCTTCTTCGCCAGTTCCACCGCTGCGGCGACGCGCTCCGGCGCGGGCGGGCGGCGCGGGATGGTCCAGCTCTTCAGTTTCGTCGCGAGCGGCACTTCGCTCACGCGCGTCTGCGACATGCCGAGCAGCACTTTCACCGCCTCTGCTCCGACACGACCACCGACGAACTGCGCCCACGCGTCACCGTCGGGATTCACGTGCGGGTTTAGATTGTCGACCTGCGTGACATCGCCGCACGCACCTTGCAGGAAGACGACGCCCGCCTCCTTGCCGAAGTATCCCTGGATCGCGCGCTCCATGTAGTGAGGCCAGTTCGCGGAGACCCACGGGCCGTTCGCGGTGGCGTGGCAGGAGAAATTCACGACGCAGCCGAGCAGCCGGCCGTCGGCATTCCACACGCCGATCACGCCCACCTGCGGATCCGTCGGCCCGGCGTATTCGACGTTGCCGGGGTTGCCCTTGCCGGGGTGCGAAAAGCTGAGCCCGTTCTTCATGCGGATGCGACGGTTGAAGCCGACGGTCGGCTCCGTGCCCGTGCCGAATCCCACCGTCGCAACCTCGCGCGCGCCATCGGCGGCGACGACGGCATCGACGATCGCCGTGGTCACGGTCGCGAGATACTTCGCATCGGCGCAGGACGACTGGTTGTAGGCGAGGTCCTTCGCCAGGTCCGAGGCGTGATCAAACTCGCCCGGTATCACCATCCCGACCGGCCCGGACGAATGCGAATGCG
>JANOBH010000509.1:0-1696 GCA_031411535.1 Chthoniobacter sp.
CTCCGCGACGAAAAGCCGGCCGCGCTCGTCGAACGCGAGCGCGCACGGCGAGGCGGTGAGCGGCTCGGCGGCGACGAGTTCGATCTTCACGTCTTCCGCGAGCTGGAAGGATTTCAGCGCATCGTCGGGCGCAAGCTGCGCGCTCGCGGTAGAGGCGACCGCCACAAGGGCTTGAAGCCACCACGCAGCGGAGCATTTCGGTTTCATTGCCCGGCACGCTGCAATGCGATCCCGCGCAAGTCGAGCAGTGCGGGAACCTGAGTTTCCGCTATTCCTCCGCGCGGAAGATCGTCAAGAGCCCAGGTTTTCCTTGGTCCGAAGTTGAGGACCGAGGCGGCGGCGTACGGGACAAGCGGCGGCAGGTGCAGCGGGCGAGGGAACACCCGCTGCCGGGCAACTCCATCGTGCGGGCTGAGCCGGAACGGGGCAGTTGGCGGCGTGGCACGAGCTTCCAGCCCGTGGGGAAACCGGGCGTCACGCCCGGTTTTTGGCGCGCACCATTTGGTACGCCGATTTTCCACCGCCACCCATGCCCGGTGGCCCCACGGACAAGATGTCCGTGCCACGCCCCCGCGACGCCGCCCACTGCATCGTCCCGGCTGAGTGGGTGTTCACGCACCTTACGCGACTGCGTCGTTTATCCTCCCCCCTTCCGCGAAGCACAGCTTCCCCTTGGCAGGCACGCATTACGACGCCCTCAGCTTCGTAACGGGGGGCCTATAGGACAGGCCGCCCGACTCCGCCCACAATGAGCGCCAAAGGCGCACCTCATCCCAGCCTGGGGCACCGCCCCAGAAAAGCGTCGCCCGACGGATTCAGGGCTGAAAGCCCGATTCCTCCATGCGCCTGCCCACCCGATGAGTCGAGCTTTCAGCCCTGTTCCAGCGTGGATGCGAAAACCTGGGGCGGTGCCCCAGGCTCGGATGAGGAGGGCCGTTGGCCCGCAGAGGTTTTCGGTCCGCCCTCTCAGCGCTCCGGGGTTTCGTTTGGCGGGGCAGCGGGAGGGATGCCGGGAGTCCGGGAGCGGCGAGCCGGGCTGCCCGCGGGCCGGGCGGAGGAACGCCGGGTACGGGTGCGCGGGGCGGCGGGGAGGAGGGGGACGAGGAGCGCCTCGTAGAGCCGGAAGAGGTGCTCCACGCGCTCGCGGTCGGAGTGGAAGGGCGCGGGGCGGTAGCACCGCTCCACGGCGCGATCGAGGGCGGCGTGGGCGCGGGCCAGTTCGGCGGGCATGGAGAGCGGGTCGTAGAGATCGGCCAGCGTGCTCATCCCGCGCGGGGGCAGGTGCGGTTCGCGCGCGGCGAGCACGGCGCGGGCGGCGCGGATTCTATTCATCGCTTTCGATTTTGGGATCGGGGATGTCAGGCTCTCCAGCGAAGTCAGCGAGACGTTTGTCCGCCAGATCTTGAAGGCGTTCCGCTTGCGTCAAAAGAATCGTCCGCAGTCGCTTGCCGACTTTGCGTTCGCTAATGACCCGAGCGAGCGCCGCAATCGTGCTCGCCCGCCGGGCAATGCGAACATCGGGATGCTTCCGCTGAGGGTAAATCTCGTCTGGGATGATCCGGCATCTGTAGTCGGGGGGAGATCAATGACGTCAACTTTCTTGGGGATTGCCTCATTCAAGACGGCATCGAAATCGGATTCTTCGACAACCTTCAGGTAGAGGGTGTATTCCGCGCGGTGCCTTTACCGGTTTTTT
>JANOBH010000510.1:0-3977 GCA_031411535.1 Chthoniobacter sp.
GAGTTCGTCGACGCGCGAGACGCAGGCCTTGTGGCGCAGGAGGCTCTTGGGGGTCATGACGAACAGCGGCTTGCGGAACTTGCGGCGGACCTGGCGCCTCAGCAGGTGGAAATACTGGGCGGGGGTCGTGGCGTTGGCGACCTGGATGTTGTCCTCGGCGCAGAGCTGGAGGAAGCGTTCAAGCCTCGCGCTGGAGTGCTCGGGGCCCTGCCCCTCGTAGCCGTGCGGGAGCAGGAGGACGATGCCGCTGGGCCGCTGCCACTTGCTTTCCGCGGACGCGATGAACTGGTCGATGATGACCTGCGCGCCGTTTGCGAAGTCGCCGAACTGCGCCTCCCACATGCAGAGCAGGTCCGGGTAGTTCAGCGAGTAGCCGTAGTCAAAGCCGAGCACGCCGGCTTCGCTGAGGAGCGAGTTGTAGATGCACAGCCGCGCCTGGCCGTCGGCGATGTGCTTGAGCGGGCACCAGCGCTCGCGCGTCTCCTGGTCGTAGAGATAGGAGTTCCGCTGGCTGAAGGTGCCGCGCCGGCAGTCCTGCCCGCTGAGCCGCACGGGGATCCCCTCGACGAGCAGCGAGCCCATCGCCAGTGCCTCGGCGTAGGACCAGTCGAAAGGGCCGCCGTTCGCCCATGCCTTCGCGCGTTTTTCGAGCAGGAAACTTTTCAGCTTCGGCTGAATGGCGAAGCCGTCCGGCACGGTGGTGAGCGCCTTCACGATCTGCGCAAGGCCTTCCGTCGGCACGGCGGTCTTCACCGGATCATGCGTGTAGGCCGCCTGCGGCTCGGCAGTCGAGCCGGTGAAGCTGTTGATCGTCTCGTCCTTCTCCGCGGTCTTCACGACGGCGAGCGCCTTCTCGTGCCGGTCGTCCATTTCCTTTTCCAAAGCCGCCGCATCCTCCGCGGTGATGACGCCCGCGTCGATGAGCCGCTTTTTAAACTGCGTGCCGACGCTCGGGTGCGAGTTGATGTCCGCGTACATCGTCGGCTGCGTGGAGACGGGATCGTCGGCCTCGTTGTGCCCGTAGCGGCGGTAGCAGAAGATATCGATGACCACGTCGCGCTTGAATGTCTGACGGAACTCGAGCGCCAGTTCGGAGACGAAGCGCACGGCCACCGGGTCGTCGCCATTCACGTGGAAAATGGGAGCCTCGATCATCTTCGCCACGTCCGTGCAGTACGTCGTCGAGCGCGCGTCGGCCGGGAGCGTGGTGAAGCCGATCTGGTTGTTGACGATGAGGTGGATGGTGCCGCCGATCCGGTAGCCCTGGAGCTGCGACATGTTCAGCGTCTCGGCGACGATCCCCTGCCCCGCGAACGCCGCGTCGCCATGCACGAGCACGGGCACGACTTTCGAGCGCTCCTCGGTGTCCAGGCGGATGCGCTGCCGCGCCCGCGTCATGCCGAGCACCACCGGATTGACGGCTTCGAGATGGCTCGGATTCGCGGAGAGCCGCACGAGCACCTCGCCGCCGGTCTTCGGCTTGCGCGTGACCACGTAGCCGAGGTGGTATTTCACGTCGCCGTCGCCCGCCGTGGTGTTCGGGATGTAGTTCTCGGAAAACTCGGCGAACAGCAGCTTGAAAGGCTTCCGCAGGAATTCCGCGATCACGCTGAGCCGCCCGCGATGCGCCATGCCCATGCAGATCTCCTCCACGCCGCGCGAGCGGCAGTTCTCGAGGATGCCGTAGAGAGCGGTGATGAGCGCCTCGCCGCCCTGGAGCGAAAAGCGTTTCTGCCCCTGGTATTTCGTATGCAGGAAATGCTCGAAGCTCTCGACCTTTGCCAGCTCGCGCAGCATGCGGCGCTGGAGGTCGGCCGGCGCGGCGGACTCCGGCGGACGGCTCTCCACCTTCTCGCGCAGCCAGTTCCGCACGCGCGGATTCTGGATGTGCATGAACTCCGCGCCGATCGGCCCGCAGTAGATTTTCTCCAGCGCGCCGATCAGCTCGCGCAGCTTCATCCGCTGGCCGCCGAGGAAAAACTTCGAGCCGACGGGGAGATCGAGGTCTTTCTCGTCAAAGCCCAGCTCGCGCAGGCTCAGAAGCGGATTCTGCGGCCGTTCGTCGGCCAGCGGATCGAGATTCGCGATCGTGTGGCCGAGCGTGCGGTAGGCATACACGAGCCCGTCCACCCGCGTCTGGAGCGGCATCTCCTCCCCCGCCGCCGCGCCGGCCTGCGCCGTGCCCGCGCCGTTTTTGGACTGCACCGAGCCCAGCTCGAAGCCCTCGAAGAAGGCGGCCCACACGGAGTCAACCGAGGTTGGGTCTTTCCGCCAGCGCTCGTAGTTCTGATCGAGGAGGTCGGCGTTGGAGCGGTTCGCAAACGAGATGGCCATGGCAGTGAAGTTTCGGGCGCGGAATCTAAGCTTCCCCCGCGGAGCGTCCAACAGGAAATGGCCTGCGGCGGGATATTGCCCGCCCCGGGGGCCGGGGGCAAAAGCTCAAAGCCCGAACTTTGATCGGCTCGCGCGGTCTGGTAGATGACGCCAATGCGCTATCGAACCAAGCTCGCGATTGCCATGGCGCTGCTCGTGGCCTTCACCGGCGGACTCGTGCTCGCGCTATACTATCTCCAGTCGCGCGAAATCCTTTTCCGACGAATCCAAAGCCAGGTGCTGTCGATCGCGGCCACCGCGGCGACCCAGGTCGATGGCGACTTGCTCGAAAAAATCCAGACCCGCGAAGACGAGCAGTCGCCCGGCTACGCCGCGATCCAGCGTGTCTTGCGCGAGATGCGCGATGCGAACCGTCGCGGCGACGTGCATGTGCGCTTCGTCTATACCGCGCGCCGCGTGACGGAGAATCCGCCGCGCTGGGTGTACCTCGTGGACTCGCAGGAAAATGACGCCAGCAAATCCCACGTCGGCGATCCGCTCGAGTTCGTGAGTGAAACCGGCCAGCAGCTCAGCATGGCGCGGCCCTATGCGGAGGAATCCTTCAGCCACGATGCCTTTGGCACCTGGCTGAGCGCGAACGCGCCGATTCACAATTCGCAGGGGCAGACCGTCGGAGTGCTCGGCGTCGATGTCGCCGCAGAAGCCGTGCTCGCGCGGCTGGATGCCCTGTTTCGGACGGGGCTTTTCGCGACGGGCGCCGGAGTCGCCGCCTCGCTCCTGCTCGCAATACTCATCGCGCAGCTCGCCAATGCATCGCTCGAGAAAATCCGCGACGGGGTGGAGCGGATCGGGCAGGGAGACTGGGGGACGCCTGTCACCGTGAGGAGCCGCGACGAATTCGGCGCGGTCGCGAGAGCCGTCAATGAGATGGCCGCCGCCCTGCGCGACCGCGAAATGCTCAAAGGCGCGCTGACGCGCTACGTCTCCCGCGATGTCGCGGAAAGCGTGCTCGCCAGCCGGGAACTGCCGGCGCTCCGCGGAGAGCGGCGCCAGATCACGGTCCTCATCGTGGACATGCGGAGTTTCACCGCGCTGACCGAGAAGGTGTCACCGGAGGAACTGGTGCGGTTCCTCAATGTCTTTCTCGGGCGGATGATCGGGATCATTTTCGCGCATCGCGGCACCCTGGACAAATTCATGGGCGACGGACTGCTCGCCTTTTTCGGCGCGCCGCTCGACGACCCGGAACACCCCAAAATGGCGGTGCGCGCCGGGCTGGCGATGCTGAAGGACGTCGTCGCGCTCCGCGCTGAAATGAAGGGCCAGACCGGCGCGGATCTGCGGATCGGCGTGGCCATCCATTCCGGTCACGCCATCGTGGGAAACATCGGCTCCGACCAGCGGATGGAATACACGGCGATCGGCGATGCGGTGAACGTCACCGCGCGCATCGAAGCCCTGAACAAAGAATACGGCACCGAGCTTCTCGCGAGCCGCGCCGTCGTGGACGCGGTGGGAGATGCCTGCGGCGCCTTTCGGGAGGTCGCAGAGGTGCGCCTGCGCGGTGTGCAGGATCCCATCCGGCTCTACACCACCGACGCCCCGCCCCCTGGCACCTAGCCACCCCGCCCTCACCCCGCCCC
>JANOBH010000511.1:0-30131 GCA_031411535.1 Chthoniobacter sp.
CAGCCAGGTGACCATCGACTTCAAGACCAAAAAGGCCCACCCGATGCAGCTCCAGTACGCCGCGGAGTCACTCCAGGCCATCGAGTCGGACCACATCCTCGCACAGATCGCCGCGGACGCCGCGGCGGTGAAAGCACGGGCGAAAGCCGATCCGGTCGCACTCATGCGCACAGTCCTTATCAGCTTCGGCGGCAAGGCCACGCAGGACCAGATCACCCAGGCATTCGTGCCGGCCGTCTTCAGCGATGGGGAATTCAAAAAGTGGTGGGAAGCCGCCAAGAAGACGATCAAGAAGGACGGGCACTTCGCCGTTCCCGGCAAAAAGTCCGAGCCACTCGAGTTGCGCGACGCGCCCGTCTCGCACGCCGAGCAGTTCCTCTCCGCCTTTGCCGACGCGCGCCAGCTCAAGGACCAGCTCACCGCCCTCGACCAGATCCTCAAGAACCTCGGCGAATTCACCGACCCGGCCGCGCAGCTCACTCCCGTGCTCGCCACCGCCGACAGCCAGGCCCGCAAAAATCAGCGCCTGAACACCGCCCAGGCGCTCGAACTCCTCGTCACGCGCGACGAGATCGCGGAGAAGGCCGGCATCCCGAAATCCCCCGACGCGCTCGGAGTCGATCAGGTCCTGCGCGACGAAAAGCGCCGCCTCGTGACCCTCATCGCCGACCTGCCCGCCGCAAAACACAAGCGCGTCTTCGCGGAGATTCCCGCCGCGTTTGGCGAGGAGTGGCCCTCCATCGCGCTCGATCTCGCCGCGCGCGGCAGCACGCGAATCGTCACCGAAGCCGCGCGGCTGCTCGAGGAGAAAGGCGAGGTGCCCGCGCTCATCAAGGGCATCGACCGCGAAATCCGCGACCACGCGATCACCTCGGAAACCCTGATCTGGCTTTGCAAAGAGCGCGACGGCGCTTTCGCCGATCTCGTCAACCCGCGGCTCCTCAGTTCCATCATCAGCGCGCTCGAGCGCGACCAGTTTGACGAAGCCAAGCGCGACCGCCGTCTCCACGACCTGCTGCTCAACGACAAGGAACTCCTCAACGATCTCGTCGCCTCCGCGACCCACGAGGACATGCGCAACATCATGCAGAAGCTGATGCGCACGCCCGTCTTTGAGGAGCTGAATAAACGCTCCCTCCTCGGCCGCATCATCCGCCTTTTCCCCGAGATGCAGGCGCTCGTCTCCGGCGACAGCGACACGAAGCAGGAGACGCTCGTCGTCTCCTGGGAGAGCCTCGAAAGGAAGAAGATCGCCTTCGACGAACTCGTGAACAAGACCATCCCTGAGAACGTGAAGGAGATCAGCGTCGCCCGCAGCTACGGCGACCTGCGCGAAAACTTCGAGTTCAAGGCCGCCAAGGAAATGCAGCGCGTCCTCGGACGCCGCCGCAGCGAAATGGAGCGCGACCTCTCGCTCGGCCGCGGCACCGACTTCGCCAACCCCGACACCACGCGTGTCTCCATCGGCACCATCGTCACCCTGCGCGAGACGACCGACAACCGCCTCGACATCTACACCATCCTCGGCGCATGGGACGGCCAGCCGGAAAAGGGAATCGTCAGCTACCAGTCCGCGCTCGCGCAGGCCCTCCTCAGCCACCAGGTCGGCGAGCAGGTCACCCTCCCCACCGAGCACGGCGACCGCCTCGCGGAGATCGTGAAGATCGAGCAGTACATCAAGGCCTGACCGGGCGCGCAGGGCGCCTACTGCGTGCCGTGCGATTTCGCGAGCAGGTCGAAACGCTGGCTGCAATACAGCCACCGATACGCCCTTTCAAAGCCGAAGCTGCTCGCGGCCAGCGCGAGAAACGCTGCCGCCTGCCACGGCCAAGCGCCGTTGACAAAGATCACGGCAATTGCTGCGCCGCACGTCGCGAGCGTCATCAGACCGCCGAGGAAAATCACCGCGAGGGGGAGGCAGCCGCTGGCCGTGTCGTTCGTCCCGCGAGAGAAGGCGAAGACAAGGAAGAACGGTTGGAGGAGCAACGCGACCAGCCACAGTTCCGCAGCCCAGCGCACGCCGGTCAGCGGCGCTTCCGAGGCCGCGCGGCTCACGATCCACCCGGCAGCGAGCCAGCACGGCAGCGCGAGGGCGAAGCGGACGGCATTCACCGCGAGAACGACCCGGCGGATTTCACGAAAGCCCACAGGCAGCAGCGAGAGCACGGCGATGAACCGATGACCCATCTGCCCAAGATCGAAGCCGCTCCACCTGCCTCCAAAGAGCGGCGTCGTGCAAAACAGCGTGGTCAGCAGACCGCCGCCGAGCATCCACGCACCGGCCGTGCCGCTCACCTGCGCGACCAGCCAGGCGAGGAGTGGCACCGCCAGGAGCGAGAGAACGCCGAAGCGAAACAGCCCGCTCCAGCCGGGCATTGTGCCGACGAGGAAATCGAGCACCGTCGCGTGGCGGCGGAGCCCGCGAAAAACCAGCCGCTCGATCCAGCCGCGAGCACCGTCCGCGAGCGGCGTGAGGAAGGCGCGGGTGCCAATGCGCTCCTCGACCTCGCTCGCCCGGCTTTCGCGCGGCGGTTCGGGTTCGACTTCATCGCTTTCCTCCGCACGGGCGAACGGCAGCCTCTCCGGCTCCCAAAAAACGAACTGCTCCGCGAGCGCGCGGCAGCAAGGCACGGCGTACCCGATTGCGAGCACGAGCAGGCCGAGCGCGGCGAAAGGAAACGGGCCACCGCCACCGCCGGCGACCCAGGCCGCGATTTGCGTGGCCCAGCCCGGCGGCGTGGCCCAGGAGAGGAACACTGCCGTGGTCTCAAGTCGCTCAGGCGTGAGCGTCTTTGTCGCCCTCAGCACCTGGCCGCCCACAAAAATGCAATAGAAGAGCGCCGTGCCGACGCCGGCATAGTTCATCTGCGGGCGGATTTTGAAAGCCCCGACCGCCAGCGCGAGCACCGAAGCCCACAGCAGCAGAGCCGCAGGCACCACGCCGAGCCACGCGACGGGCCGCACATCCGCGATCACGCAAGCCACGCTGAGGACCACGAGCGAATCGACGAGGAACCAGCACGAGCGGCGGAGAATGCGGCCCCGGATGAATCGGAAAACTTCGGCATCACTGACCGGCACTTGCAGAAAAGCCGTGACCCCTTCCTGCCCGGCACCGAGCGACTGCAACTGACCCGCGCGGAAGCAGGCCATGATCAGCGCCCACAGTCCGACGATGCCCCACAGCAGCGGCCTGGACTCCTCAATCAGCGCCGGGATGAGCAGGAGAAGCGGAACCACCCAGCGCAGCGCCGCACCTCCGCCCGGACGACTCCCACGACGTGCGAGCCGCGCTGCCTTTCGCCACTCCGGCCGCGCTTTCACCTCGCGCCGGACGCTCCGCCGCAGCCCGCGGTAAAACTCACGCGCGTAAAGCTTCATCTTTCCTCGCGAAAGGCGGCGAGCAGCGCTTCGAGTTCGCCGGTGGCGGAAAGCGTGGCGACCGGCCCGCGCGCCCGCACCCGCCCGTCGTGCAGGATGAGCGCCTCGTCGGAGAACTGCTCCGCCACGGCGAGAATCTGCGTGGTGTAGAGGATCGTCGCCCCGGCGTCCGCAGCGGCGCGCGCGCGGGCGCGGAATTCGCGCAGGCCGAGCGCGTCCATGCCCGAGGCCATCGGCTCGTCGAGCAGCCAGAGGTCAGGATTCGCGGCGATCAGCGCGAGGAGCGCCATCTTGTAAATCTGCCCGCGGGAGAGCGTGGCAAGCGGTGCCTCCGCAAGCGTCAGCATGTCGAAGGCGCGAAGCAACCCGAGCACGCGCTCCTCCGCGCCGGGGCCATCCCTTTCATAAAGGCGCAGCACCATGCCGGCGTGCTGGAGCGCGTTCATCCACGGAAAGAAAAGCGGAAAGTCCGGCAGGAAGCCGAAGCGCCGCCGCAGATCGGTGCGCGCACGGGTGAAAGGCTCGCCGTCGAACCAAACCTGCCCTTCGCTGAGGCTCAGGATGCCGGCGATGCAGTGGAGCAGCGTGCTCTTGCCCGCGCCGTTCAGCCCGAGCACGGCGACGATGCGGCCCGGCGCGAATTCCTCGCGCACCTCGTGCAGCGCCCGCTTTCGGCCAAAGATTTTCGAGACGCCCGCAAGTTCGACTTTCATCCGCGCGAATGAAGCGGGCCGCCACGGCACGGTCGATGGGAATTGCACTTGCCAAGAAGCGCGCCGGCTTTTATCACACGCGCGGTTTTTCACCACCGCCCGCACCGCTCGGCGCGCGCGTGCCGCACTTCCTAAATCCTAAATCCCGCTTCCCAAATCTCCATGTCTCTCACCGAAATCGTTTCCGTCCACGCCCGCCAGGTCATTGATTCCCGCGGCAATCCCACCGTCGAGGCCGAGGTCACGCTCGCGGGCGGAGCGGTCGGCAGCGCCATCGTCCCCAGCGGCGCCAGCACAGGCGAGCACGAGGCGTGGGAGCTGCGCGACGGCGTGAAGGACCGCTACCTGGGCAAAGGCGTGACGAAAGCCGTGGCGAACGTAAACAAGAGCATCGCCAAAGCCGTCGAAGGCCTCGACGCCCTGGACCAGCTCGAGGTCGATGCCACGATGATCGCGCTCGATGGCACCAAGAACAAAGCCAAGCTCGGCGCCAACGCCATCCTCGCCGTCTCGCTCGCCAACGCGAAGGCCGCCGCCGCCCAGCTCGGCCAGCCGCTTTACAAATACCTCGGCGGGCCGAACGCCAAAGTCCTGCCCGTGCCGATGATGAACATCGTCAATGGCGGCGCGCACTCGGATGCGCCGGTGGATTTCCAGGAGTTCATGATCGTGCCGAAAGGCGTGCCGTCCTTCAGCGAGGCGATCCGCGCGGGGTGCGAGATTTTCCACGCGCTCAAAGGCGTGCTCAAGGGCCGCGGCCTCTCGACGGCGGTGGGCGACGAGGGCGGCTTTGCGCCGAATTTCGATTCCGCCGAGGACGCGCTCGAGACCATCGCCGCTGCGGTGAAAAAGGCCGGCTACAAATTCGGCAAGGACATCTTCATCGCGCTCGATGCGGCCTCCAGCGAGTTTTACGACAAGGCGAAGAACCTCTACGTTTTCAAAAAATCCGACGGTTCGAAGCGCACTGCAGATGAACTCGTGGCCTACTACGTGGAGCTGCAGAGGAAGTTTCCCATCATCTCCATCGAGGACGGCTGCGCCGAAAACGACTGGGCCGGCTGGAAGAAGCTCACCGACGCCATGGGCGCGAATACGCAGATCGTCGGCGATGACCTTTTCGTGACCAATGTGGAGTTTCTCCGCAAGGGCATCGACACCGGCACGGCCAACTCGATCCTCGTGAAGGTGAACCAGATCGGCTCGCTCACCGAGACGCTCGACGCCATCGAACTCGCGAAGGAAAACAGCTACACGGCCGTCATCTCCCACCGCTCCGGCGAGAGCGAGGACAACACCATCGCCGACATCGCCGTGGCCACCAACGCCGGCCAGATCAAGACCGGCTCACTCTCGCGCACCGACCGTGTGGCGAAGTACAACCAGCTTTTGCGGATCGAAGAGGAACTTGGTGACAGTGCCGTTTACGGCGGTAAGATGCGATAAGTGAGCGCGGCGCACAGCCACTACGAAACACCCAGCCCCGGCAGAGGAATCTGGCATTCCCTCAACCGGCTGCTCATCACGCTCATGCTCCTGGCGCTCGCGGCGCTCATAGCCTACCGCTTCACGCCGGAAATCTCCAAGCGCCGCAACCAGCAGGCCCGCCTCGATCAGCTCAAGGCGGAGGTCGAAAACGAACGCCAGCTCGTGGCCCTGAATACCAGCGAGGAAGAGCTTCTCAAGCACGACCCGGATTACGCCGGACTCGTCGCCCGGGATCGACTCGACCTGATGAAAGAGGGCGAGACGATTTACCGCTTCGATCCGGTCCGTCTGGAAAAGTCGAAGGTTCGCCCCACTCGCTGAGGCCGCCTTCCCCTTTGATCTTCCTCCGCCGACTATCGGGGAAGACAAAGCCCCACCTCACCCGCCCGCTCCCATCCCGCGCACCCGCGGCTCTCAACTAACAACTCTCAACTTCCCATGGACCTCCAAGCCATCAATACCGACGAACTCAAGGCCCGCGTAGGCGAACTCCGGAGGTATCTTTGACTTCGCCAGACTTCAGGAACGCCTAGCGGAACTCGAAGGCCAGATGGCCGAGCCCGACTTCTGGGCAAACAAGGAACGCGCGCAAAAGAACGTCGAAGAAGTCTCCGCGCTGCGCGGAAAGATCACGCCGCTCCTCGCGCTCGACCGCCAGATCGACGACCTGCCCGTCCTCATCGAACTCGCCCTCGAAGCGAAGGACGCTGACAGCGCCGCCGAGGTCGGAAAGGAACTGGCCGCCATTCAGCGCGGGCTCTCCGAGTTTGAGCTGAAAATGCTCCTCGCCGGCCCGAACGACCGCTGCAACGCCTTCCTCACCATCAACTCCGGCGCCGGCGGCACCGAGAGCTGCGACTGGGCCGACATGCTTCTGCGCATGTACCAGCGCTGGATGGAGCGCCACGGTTTCAAAAGCCAGATCGTGGACATCCAGCTCGGCGACGAAGCCGGCATCAAGTCCTGCACCATCCAGGTCGCCGGCGAATACGCCTACGGCTACCTCGCCACCGAGCGCGGCGTCCACCGCCTCGTCCGCATCTCGCCCTTTGACTCGAACAAGCGCCGCCACACCTCATTCGCCGGCGTGGACGTGGTGCCCGAGCTGCCCGAAAGCGCGCCCATCGAGATCAACGAGGCCGACATCGAGGTCGATACCTACCGCTCCGGCGGCAAAGGCGGGCAGAACGTCAACAAGGTCGAGACCGCCGTCCGCATCCGCCACATCCCGAGCGGCCTCGTCGCCGCGTGCCAGAACGAGCGCAGCCAGCAGAAAAACAAAGTCACCGCCATGCGGATGCTCCAGGCCAAGCTCCAGCAGATCGAGACCGACAAGGCCGCCGCCGAAATCTCAGCCGCCTACGGCGAGAAGAGCGATGTCGCCTTTGGCAGCCAGATCCGCAGCTACGTCTTCCAGCCTTACCAGAAAGTCATCGACCTCCGCACCGGCGTCGAGACGAGCAATATCGACGCGATGATGGACGGCGACATCGACGCCTTCATCCACGGCAAACTCCGCGGCCTCAAGCGGGAAAAAGGCGCGAGCGACGACGAGTAGGGGGGAAGGAGCAGCAACGCCCTGCTCTCCTCCCCCGCCGCGAAGTGATGTTTCCCAAGGGGCGCCGTGCGAAACGCTCAGCTTCGGAACGAGGGAAAAGCGAGGTTTCCCCTTCCATCCACAGCATTTCGTCAAGAGTTGCCCCCGGCCCCCAATTCCCGCTGACCGCTTCAGGCTGCACACGGGTGCCTGCATCACTTCAGCGGTCGCGGAGCACCCACCAGCGAGCCCAGCCCGAGCACCGTGACCTTGTGCCTGAAATAGTTGTCCGGGAAGGTGTCGTCGTCTTTCACGATCGAATACACCTTGTAGCGCAGGGTTCCGGTGACCGCGCCTGGCGGCCTCTCGTAGCGGAGATCGTCGATCCAGATTCCCAGCTCCTTCACATGCTCGTCGCTCACTGTGTAACCAATGTCCCACCCGGTCAGCATCGGCACGGCGCAGGCATACGGCAGGTTATTGATCACGACCTCGGCCGACTTCAAGCCCGCGCCTCCCAAGCCGCCGTCCGCATCCTCGAAAGGCAGGATCGTGAACTCCGGCTGGATCACTTCCACATCCGGGCCGCCCATCGCGGAGACCATCTCGCCAATTTCGTAGTCCCGCCGCCGCGCATCGTCTTTCATGATCACCGAAGTCTTCCAGCTCACAAACTCTCCCCCGACTTGCGCGGCCGATGTGTTGGCGAGTGGGTTCAGCGTCTTGAACGCTTTGTAATATGGCTGGTGGCGCACAAACGGGGCGACGCTCTCCAAGTTGTAGGCGAGCTGGAGCAGATGATGGTCGCCTCCCATCCAGCGGAAGCCGAAACCGCGCGGGAGCACGGCCACCGTCCGGCCGGACGCAAACCCGGGGTTTTGCAGGAAACTGGGAAAACTCGAAAGCGCCGTTGTCGTGATGTTACGGTTCGTAGCTCCGAAAAAGTTGTCGGAGCCATCGGACTCCTTCGCTTTGCAGTAATACTCCCAGTCGTTGTGGTCCACCATCGCGCGCAGGTTGGCGTCGTTCCATGCGATGATCGTATAGCGATATTCCCAGGTGAACGCCTCCTCGGTGCCGTCGTCGCACAGGATGCCCGCAGCCTGCCAGGTGATTTTGCCCGGCTGCACCCGGATCCGCAGCAAGTTCGTGCCGACGCCATACAGGTGTTGATCCGATCCATTGTAGGAGAGCTTCCACCCGTTCAGGAAGACGGTCGCCTGATTCGCGTAGGGTGGCAGCTCGGCGCTCTGCTCGATTTTGACGAGCGTGCCCTTGTGGTAACTCGCGCGCCCGGAACCGTGCATCACCTTGATCGTGCCGGGATCCTCGAAAACGGTCACGGGCGGAGCGCCGACAACTTCACTGAGTCCGATCTTATCGAAACCTTCGCAGAAATAGAACCCGGTGCTAGGAAGCGCGGTGAATCCGCACGACGCCAGCACGGCAATCGCCAACGCACTGCCCGTGACTGAAACGCAAGTCCACCAGCGGATTCCTCGGCTCATGGCATGACCTTAACCGCCAGGCCGACTCCGCGCAATCGTCGGCCGTGTGTGCCATTCGGGTCAGCTTTAGAAGCTCGCTCATTTTCCGAGTTCATTTTCAAGCTTCCGCAATAACTCAAGGGGGTGCCGCTCGTGCGCACCGGTTCACCCGGCTGACATGCCCGATCTGAAGCTGTTCGGCGATCCAGGCGGGAGCCGGCGACGGCGTTCGGCTGCCGCTCAGCCTTCGCTTTCCTTCTCGGAAGTCATCTGATGCTCCGCTTCGGAAAGGCGCTTGAAGTGGAGCTGGCCGACGCGGCGCCCGTCGGTCTGGGTGATGGTGACTTCGTAGTCCTCGATGCGGACGTGCTCGCCCTGCTTTGGCAGGTGGCCGATGAGGTGGGTGACGTAACCGCCGATGGTGCTGACGTCCGCGCTCTCCAGCTCCAAGCCGGCGAAGTCGCGGAGCTCGTAGAGGCCGAGGCTGCCGAGGACGGTGAATTCGTCGTCGCTCACACGTTTGAACTCGGGCTTCTCGGCGTCGAACTCGTCCTGGATTTCGCCGACGAGCTCCTCGATCACGTTGTCTAGGGTGACGATGCCGACGGTGCCGCCGAATTCATCGACGACAAGGGCGAGGTGGGCGTGCTTGGCGAGGAAGAAGGTGAGGAGCTTTTCCAGGGGCATCATTTCCGGCACGGGAAAGATCTCGCGCTTGATGGCGCGCATGTCGGCCTGGGGCTCGCGCATGAGCTTGAGCATGTCCTTGATGTGGACGAGGCCGATGGTGTTATCGAGGTGGCCGTCGCAGAGCGGAAAGCGGGTGTGGCGGGAGTCGAGGGCGTGCTTCAGGTTTTCCTCGAAGGTGTCCTCGGTATTGAGAAAGACGACCTCGCCGCGCGGGGTGGTGATGTCGCGGACGACGCGGTCGGCCATGTCGAGGGCGTTGATGAGGAGGGATTTTCCCAGCGGCGTGACTTCCTCCGCGCGCTCGCTTTCCGCGAGGATGACCCGCAGCTCCTCCTCGCTGTGGGCGAGCTCGTGCTCGCTGGCCGGCTGGAGCTGAAAGATGTGCCTGAGCACGAGATTGGCAGCGCCGTTCAAGAACCAGATCGCCGGCCGGAAGATGAGATGGAAAAGGGCCAGAGGCCGGGCCACCCAGAGCGTGGTGCCCACCGACTTGCGGATCGCGAGGGATTTCGGCGCGAGTTCGCCAAGGACGATGTGGAGGAAGGTGATGACGCCAAATGCGAGCGTGACAGAAACGGTCCGAATGACTGCCTCCGAGGTGACTCCGGTGAGGTAGAAAAACGGCTGGAGCATCCTGGCCAGGAACGGCTCGCCGACCCAGCCAAGTGCGAGGCTGGCAAGGGTGATGCCGAGCTGCGTGGCGGAGAGATACGCATCCAGATGCGCGATGACGTGGCGGGCGAATGCCGCCCGCGCCTCGCCGCTCTCTTCGAGCGCCTCGAGCTGGCTCGCGCGGACTTTGACGATGGCAAACTCCGAAGCGACGAAGAAGCCGTTCAGCAGGACGAGGAAGAGGATGATCGCGAGCTGAAACACGATCGTGCCGCCGGACTCCCAACTCGTGGCCAGCGCATCTGCGGAGGCGAGGAAAAGCGGGAAAACAGTCATTGGGGCAAAACGAAACGAGTCGCGGGTGGTGAAACCCGCGACTCGAAAAAGGATCGGAAACTCGTGGTTACCAGCTCGATTTCGTCACGCCGGGGATCATCCCGTTCGAGGCGAGTTCGCGGAAGCTGATGCGGGAAAGTTTGAAGCGCCCGATGTAGCCGCGCTTGCGGCCGGTGGCGAGGCAGCGACGGCTGAGGCGGGCCGCACAGGCATTGCGCGGGAGTGCGGAGAGGCCGACGTAGTCGCCCTTCTTCTTGAGTTCCGCGCGCAGGACTGCGTACTTCGCGACGGTCGCGGATTTACGTTTTTCTCGTTCGAGCCAGCAGGTTTTAGCCATAAGATTTAGGGCGCGGAAAGTAACGGTGCCGGGGGGCTTTGCAAACTGTTTTTTCGCGGTCTTCTCACCGCTGGACCCGGCCTCCACTGGCCCCGGCGGCGAGGGCTTCGACCTCGTCGAGCGTGAGGAGGGCGTAGTCGCCGGGCAGGGTGTGCGCGAGGGTGCTGGCGGCGACCGCCAACTCGAGGGCCTGCGCGGGGGCGTCGCCACGGAGGGTGGAGAAAATGAGTGTGCCGGTGAAGCTGTCGCCCGCGCCGACGCGGTCGATGACGTCGATCTCGTGGCGGCGGGAGAAATAAGGGGTGCCATCGGCATAGAGCATCGCGCCCCAGCCGGTGGAGCAGGCGAGGGCACCGGAGCGCTGGGTGAGGGCGACGGTCTTGAAGCCGAACCGGTCGCGGAGCTTCACGGCGGCATCGGCCGGGTCGTCGCCGCAGTCGAGCCCGAAGACGGTGCGGGCCTCCTCGGCGCTGGTGACGCAGAGATCGACGTGCTGCATGAGCGGGGCGAGGACGGCGCCGGCCTGTTCGCGGGTCCAGAGCTTGGCGCGGTAGTTGAGGTCGAAGCTGACGGTGAGACCGTGGCGGCGGGCGGCGGCGCAGGCTTCCGCAGTCAGCTCGGCGGCAGAGCGGGAAATGGCGGGCGTGATTCCCGAAAAGTGAAACCACCGCGCACCGGCGAAGATGGCGTCCCAGTCGAACTCGCCGGCCTGCGCCTCCGCGATGGCGCTGTGCGCGCGGTCGTAAATGACTTTGCCGGGCCGCTGACTCGCGCCCTGCTCCAGGTAATAGACGCCGATGCGGTCGCCGCCACGGGCGATGTGCGCGGTGCCGACACCCAGCCCGCGCAGCTCATTGATCGCGCGCTGGGCGATGTCATTCGCCGGCAGCCGGGTGACGAACTCCGCACTGCCGCCAAGCTGCGCGATGAGCACGGCGACATTCGCCTCAGCTCCGCCAAAGGTGATGTCAAACTGCGGCGTCTTGGCGAAACGCTGGTGGCTCGGAGGTGTGAGGCGGAGCATGAGCTCGCCGAAGGTGACGACGTCGGACATGGGGGGATGGAAAGCTCAAAGCGCCCAAAGCTCAAAGCTCAAAGCTACGCGGCGGCCGGGTCGAGCCACTCGCAGTACTCCCCCCGCGTGGCGGCTCCGATTTCGATGAGACGAATCTGGATACCGTCGAGATACTGGTGGAGGCCGGCTTTGATGATGTCGCCGATCGTGGCGTAGTTCAGGTCCGAGCAGAGCTTGCCGGAGAGTCGCTCGGCTTCATTCGCGTAGTGCGCGCGGCTGGACCTGGAGATGGT
Source organism: Chthoniobacter sp. (assembly GCA_031411535.1). Taxonomy (GTDB): domain Bacteria; phylum Verrucomicrobiota; class Verrucomicrobiia; order Chthoniobacterales; family Chthoniobacteraceae; genus Chthoniobacter. The sequence continues at coordinate 11,890 of JANOBH010000511.1, forward strand.
GTGCAGGGCGGTGTCGAGCTGCTCGGCGCAGAAGCGGATGCTGCGCGGGAAGTGCTCATTGAGGAGGATGAATTCCGCGACACTCCCGGGCGTGACCTGGCCGGTGTGGATCTTCCGGTAGGCCTCGAAGGCGCTGCACGATTTCAGCACGGCCTGCCATTGCACGGTGTCCACATTGCCGCCCACCTGCTCGCCGCGCGGGAGGAGGATGTGATACTTGAGATCGAGCAGGCGCGACGAGCTGTCGGCGCGCTCGAGATACTTGCCGACCTGGAGAAAGCTCCAGCCTTCGCCGTGGGAGAGCGTGGCGTCCGTGGTGCCGTGAAACTGGTGCGCGCGATCGACGAGGTGGCGGTAGAAGTCGATGGCGCTGCTGGCAAAGGTCTGCCGCGCATCGGCGGAACTCAGCCAAAGGTAGAGGCCATTGATCCGCTCCCACATTTCGCTCGAAATGAACTCGCGCACCGTGCGCGCATTCTCGCGTGCGCCGGCGACGCAGGAGCGGATCGAGTTCGGGTTTTCCTTAGCGAAGGTCAGGAATTCGCAGACCGCTTCCGCGCTCGTGACCGCGTAGAGTTTTTGAAAGCGTGTCTGGTCTTCGAGCGTCGCAAGGATCGGCTGCCACGCCAGCTTGTCCCGCTCCGTGCCGGCGCTGTCGTCATCGAGCGTGACCTGGAGGTTCACATCGAGGATGCGAGAGATATTTTCCGCCCGCTCGATGTAACGGGCGAGCCAGTAAAGCGAATCAGCGACGCGGGAGAGCATGGAAATAAAGCGTGGTGGTCGAAATGAAGGCGGCTGTTTCCTACCAGACCGCCCCGCGCCGCACCACCGCCAATCCGCGTCGCTCGCAAATTCCGAAGCGGAGTTTCGGAACGAGAGGTCGAACGCCATTGCCGCTCTCCTCCCATGCCGGCAAAGTGGATGACACACTCTGGACTTTCGGGAAGCCTGTCCGCCTCACCACCGCCTCCCATGAAACTCCTCCTCCTCGCTCTCCTCATCCTCTCCCCGCTCACCCTCCGCGCCGAACTGCCCGCGGTGCGGCCGGAGAAGGTGGGCACGACCGCGGACTTCCGCCAACTGCTGCTCACCACGAAATGGTCGTGGATCAATGTCGTCGCCGGGGTGCCGGACCGTGAATGCGTCTTCATGCCCGACGGCACCTTCCGCCATCCGAACTTCGTGGCGAAGTTCACCATCAAGGACATCAACGTCGTGGTCCTGACCCGCAAGAAAGACGACAAACCCGAGAGCGCGGTGATGACCTTCGCGCCGGACTACCTGAGTTTCGAGGTGCTGGACTTCGACAAGAAACGTCGCATCACCGGGAAGCGGGTGCCGTGAGGGGAGGAAGTGTGCAACGGATGTTGCACATCAAAGTTGAGCCTGGGCCGCACGCACATCGAAGACCCGCAAGTGGAAGTCGTGTACGAGAGCAGCGCTGAATTCGACGAGAACGCGGGCACTGTGATGTTCGCTGCTTGCCTTGCGGAATGTGTCCGTAGTCTTTGCAACAAATGAATCATCGTAGATGAACTCCCCACCCGTTGGCTGCTTCCAGAACTCCGAGTATGAAGCTTCGTTCTTCTCAATGTAACTCGCCATCTCAGAGCACGTCAAATAAACGACAAGACAATGACCGTCCTTCGAAATGAGGGAAGCTAGACGACTTATGTCCTTGAACAAAGCGCCTGCCTTCTGAGGTTTAGGAGATGTGCTCTTTGAAATGCGATGAAACTTGAACTCAACGAACAATTCCATGCGCCCGTCGGCAGCCGCAATGTACGTATCGACTTTCTTATCTGGAATCTTTGGATGCGGCAGCTCTAGGATGATCTCGTGTTGCTCAATGGATGTTGTCTACAGGACGGCGAGGAAGAAGGCGTAGCGAACGCTGTCTTCTGTCAGGTGCTGCTTGGTATCGATTCGCCTACGCAGAAACTCGGCAAAGCGCTCATACATTGAAGGGGGAAGGGTCGGCATTCTGTGGTCTAACTAGAATTAGACGGCAGGTCATCTTCGCTGCCTCGCCGCATCCATTACGCGGCGATTTCGCAGTAGGAAGCCTCCGAGCGTGGCTCGGGGACAGGTTCTCCAGCGAGGCGCAGACCCTCGATGTGAAACTCGATGGCGTCGTGCATCTCCTGCTCGATCTCCTCCCGCGTGGCCCCCGTCGCCACGCAGCCCGGCAAGTCCGGTGAATACGCAGAAAAGCCCGTCTCGGTGTCTTCGATGATGATGAGGTAGCGGCTCATTTCAGTTGGGATTGTTTGAGGATACTGTTTTGCGTGCCCGGCGCAAGATCGTCATTCGGTTTGCCGGCAACCGTGACCAAGCCGCGCTTCGTCGGATGTTTGTATTGCCGGTGACTGCCGCGTGTCCGGTCGAGATACCATCCGTCTTTCTCGATGAGCCGGATGATCTCGCGGACTTTCATGCCCGTCTTACTCCTCGTCCACGACCCATGTGTCCTTCGACCCACCGCCTTGCGATGAGTTCACGACAAGCGAGCCTTTGCGCAGGGCCACGCGGGTGAGGCCGCCGGGGATGATGGTGGTCTTTTCGCCGCTGAGGATGTAGGGGCGGAGGTCGATGTGGCGGCCTTCGATGACGCCGTCGCCGCAATAGCTGGGGGCGCGGGAGAGGGAGATGACGGGCTGGGCGACGTAGTTGCGCGGGTCTTTGCGGATGGCCTGGCGGAATTTCTCGTGCTCCTCCTTGGTGGCGTGCGGGCCGATGAGCATGCCGTAGCCGCCGCTCTCGTTGGCGCTCTTCACGACCAGGTTGGCGATGTTATCGAGGACATACTTCCGGTCTTCCTCAAACATGGTGAGGTAGGTGTCCACATTCGGGAGGAGGGGTTCTTCGCCGAGGTAGAATTTGATCATCCGCGGGACGAAGTAATAGACGACCTTGTCGTCGGCGACGCCGGTGCCGATGGCGTTGGCGAGGTTGACATTGCCTTTCCGATAAGCCTCGACGATGCCGGGGACGCCGAGGCAGGAGTCTTTGCGGAAGACGGTGGGGTCGATGAAGTCGTCGTCGATGCGGCGGTAGATGACATCGACGCGCTTCAAACCCTTGGTCGTTTTCATGAAGACGACGTCGTCTTTCACGACCAAATCCTGGCCGACGACGATCTCGATGCCCATGGCGCGGGCGAGGTAGGAGTGCTCGAAGTAGGCGGAGTTAAAGATGCCGGGTGTCAGCAAGACGACGGTGGGGTCGCCGGAGCAGCGCTCGGGGGCGACGAAGCGGAGGGCGTTGAGCAGCTCCTGGCCGTAGTTATCGACGGGGCTGATTTTCTGGCGGGTGAAGAGTTTCGGGAAGACGCGCTTCATCACCTGGCGGTTTTCGAGGACGTAGCTGACGCCGCTGGGGCAGCGGCCGTTGTCTTCGAGGACGAGGTATTTTCCCTCGCGGTCGCGGATGAGGTCGCTGCCGCAGATGTGGATGTAGATGTCTTTGGGGACATCGAAGCCGACGAACTCGGGGCGGAAGTGCGCGGCGCTTTTGATGACTTCCTCGGGGATGAGGCCTTCCTTCACGATGCGCTGGTCGTGGTAGATGTCCTTGAGGAAAAGATTGAGCGCCTTGATCCGCTGCTGGAGGCCGCGCTCGACGTGATCCCATTCGTCGCGCGGGATGATGCGGGGGATGAGGTCGAAGGGGAAGATGCGCTCGGTGCCCTGGTTGTCGGAATAGACGGTGAAGGTGACGCCCTGGTTGAGAAAGGTCTGCGAGGCGAGGAGCTGTTTGCGGTCGATCTCGCCGTCGCCCATTTCGCGGAAGCGCTCCAGGAGCACGCGGTAGTGAGGCCGGACGTCGCCGGGCGCGGCGAACATTTCGTCGCAGAAATCGCCGGGTGCGTAATCGTCGAAGAGTTGTCCCATAATGAGTCCTTTGGTGCGCCGCTAAGTCGCCGCGAGGAGCGGCATCAGTTTGTGGTCGGCACTGGCCGATCCGAATTTCGGATAGACGAAGTTGCAAGCCGGCGCGTTTTCTTTCGTCACCGCCGCGGCGCGCTCCAGTCCCGCGCTGCGCAAAAGCCCGAGCGTCTGGTGGAGGAGCGCCGTGCCGAGGCCGCGATTGCAGTATTCTCCGAAGACGCAGGGCCCGGAGACGAGGTGGGAATCCGCGTCGGATTCCGTGGAGACGACCGACGCCGCGATGATCCGGGAGCCGTGGACGATGACAAGCGCCGGCGAGGACTCGCGCAGGAAGGACTGGCCGAGCTGAGAGGCGAGGCGGTCGCGGAAAAAGTTAATCGTGTCGCACCACGCGGAATCCAGCGTCAGCGCGGTGAAGATGACGTGGGCGACGGCCTTTGCCTCGTCGCGCCGTGCGGTGCGGAAGAGGTAGTTCGCGGGAAGCGGGTGATTGAGCGGCGGGAGTGCGGTCAGATCCCAGATAAAGCGCTTCCAGCGCACTAATTTCATGGGCGCGCAGTGTAGGAGCGGGGTCGTGGAAATCAACGACGAACCGCGCCCGTGCGCGTGAAAAGCACGGCGGGAGGCTGTTCTACACGACGTCGAGCGCCTTTAGCGTGGCGTTCAGCGGCGCGTAAAATTCCTGCGCCTGCCGCAATCCGCGACGCAGCACGGGGCGGAGGTTCACGACGTCCGAGAGCCCGACCACGAGATCGACGCTGTGCTCAAATGCCTGCATCGCATCGTTCGTCACGAAGCTCGAGCCGAGGACCACGAAGAGCTGCCGCCGCCGCTGATCAGCGGGGGTTCGCACGGACTCGGCGACGATCGGATTCGTCTCGATGTCGGTGCCGTTGAAATGCTCGGAAACGAGGACCACGTCATAGACATGTGTCCGCAGCTTGAGGAGGACGTCCTCGACGAAAAATCCCGTGTGGATCTTGTGACCGAGCGCTGTGAGCTGCTCGATGACGATACGCTGCACTTCGGGGACATCGATGCAGACGAGGGCGGTGCTGTCACCGGGTTCAAACAGATCGAGGCGGTTTTGTGTTTCCATGATTTCGTCCGTGTAGATCAGCGCAGCCCGCCCGCAGGCACTGCAGCGGCTTCGAGATCGAGTTTCAGGCCCGTGGGTCCGTCCATCGAGAGGCCGCGCTGCTTTTTCACGTTGTCGATGAAGCGTGTCATTTTCCCTTTGTGCGTGGCGTAAAGATCGGCGGTCTGCTCGGTGACGAGTCCGGCCTGATAGGCGCGTGAAAGCGACTGGTCGAACGTGCTCCAGCCGAAGGTCGCATTGGCCTCGATGATGTCGTAGAAGCTGCGCCCGTCGGCTTCGCCGTGCGAGATGGCCTCGCGCACACGAAGATTCGTGCCCATGACCTCGTTTATCAGCAGGCGCCCGCCGCCGACCTTCGGCGCGAGCCGCTGGCTGACGATGTAGCGCAGGGTTTCGCTGAGGCGGAGACGGAGCTGCGTCTCCTCCGCGAGGTCAAACATGCCGAGGATGCGGTTGATGGACTGGCCGGCATTGATGGTGTGAATGGTCGAGAGCACGAGGTGCCCGGTCTCCGCCGCAGTCATGGCGATCTCGACGGTCGCGCGGTCGCGCATTTCGCCCACGAGGATGACCTTTGGCGCCTGCCGCAGAGCCGAGCGGAGGCCGTTTGGGAAAGTGTCGAAATCCACTCCCAGCTCGCGCTGGCTGAAGGTGGCCTTCTTGTGTTTGTGCATGAATTCGATCGGGTCTTCGAGCGTGACCGCATGCACGGCCTGCGTCTCGTTGATCTCGTTGAGCACGGCTGCGAGCGTCGTCGTCTTGCCGCTGCCGGTCGCGCCGGTGACAAGGATGAGGCCGTTCTTTTCCCGCGACATCTCCTGGAAGATCGGCGTGAGGCGGAGCGAGGCGATCGTCGGCATTTCGCTCTGCGCCTTGCGCATGATGATTGTGAGGCTGCCGCGCTGCTTGAAAATATTGACGCGGAAACGCGCCCGCTCGCCGAGCGCGTAGCTGCAGTCGCATGCGCCGCGGAGGGTAAGCTCGCGCAGGAGATGGCGCGCCGGGCCGATGATATTGAGGGCGATCTGCTCGGTCTGGTACCGGGTGAGCTTTTTCAGCGCGCCAAGCGCCTCCACCTCCTTCAGTTCGCCAAAGCTTTCGACCTGGCACGGCCGGCCGACGGAAAAGACGAGGTCGGAAATGCCGGGATGCGCGTCGAGCATCGCGGAGAGGGTCGCGTCGAGTTCAGGTTGTCTCATGCTTGGGATGTGTGGGACTGGATTGTGGGATGAACGGATGAAGGGATCCCGTGCGGACGCGCGTGCTCCGTGACTTGGGAGAATTCAAAACTTCCCCCGTCGGTCGATCCTTGGGCTTTCATGGCGGCTATTCGTCGAGGTCGTCCGGCGGAGTCTTGAGGAAGACGCGGAATTTCTTTTTGTCCTGCGCCTTCTCGTAGGCCTCCTCCGGCGCGATGCGCGCGGCGCGCAGGTGTTCCATGATGGCGTCGTCGAGCGGCTGGTTGCCCTTCTTTTTACCGACCTGCATCATGCCCGGGATCTGGTGCGTCTTGCCTTCGCGGATGAGGTTCGCGATCGGCGTATCGACCACGAGCACTTCGAGCGCGGCGACGCGGCCCGGCTTGTCAACGCGGCGGAAAAGATTCTGAGCGACTACGCCTTTGAGGGATTCCGAGAGACCGGCGCGAACCTGATTCTGCTGGCCGGCGGGAAAAACGTCGATGACGCGGTCGATGGTCTTCGGCGCGCTCGGGGTGTGCAGCGTCCCAAAGACCAGATGGCCCGTGGCCGCGGCGGTGAGCGCGAGTTCGATCGTCTCCAGGTCGCGCATTTCTCCGACGAGGACGATGTCCGGATCTTCACGCAGCGCCCCGCGGAGCGCGGAGGCGAACGATTTCGTATGCACGCCGACCTCGCGGTGGTTGACGAGCGACTGCTGCGAGCGATGCACAAACTCGATCGGATCCTCGACGGTGATGATGTGATCTTTGCGGTGCAGATTCGCGTAGTCGACCATCGCCGCGAGCGTTGTCGATTTGCCGGAGCCCGTCGGTCCCGTCACGAGGACCAGCCCCTTCTTTAGCATCGAGAACCGCTTTAGCACTGGCGGCAGCCCCAAGTCCTCGGCGGTGAGCACCTTGCTAGGGATCAGACGGAATACCGCGGAGATGCCGTTCTTCTGGTTGAAAAAATTCGCGCGATAGCGGGCGAAGCCGGGGTACTCGTAACCGAAATCCACGTCACCGGTCTCCTCGAAAACCTTGATCTTCTGCTCGCTCGCGATCTCATAGACGAGCGCCTTGAGGTCGTCATTCTCCAGCGCGGGCATGTCCACCCGCACGAGTTCGCCATGGATACGGAGCATCGGCGGATTGCCGGTCGAGAGGTGAAGGTCAGATGCGCTCTGCTCCTTCATGAATTTGAAAAAGGAATCAATACGGGCCATGCCGGTAGAGATAGCTAATGCGATGCCACGCGCGGCGAGGACTGCGTGGAAAAAACGGGCTGCACCCAGCGCAGCAGCCTCCCGCCTTAGTCTCCAGCCGGCTTAGAAAATCCGGCGCTCGCCGGATTTCTCGGATTTCAGCGCGTCGAGGGTCGAGCGGATCTGGGCGAGGAGCTTCTGCTGCGTGTAGGGCTTCGGGATGAAGCCACGGAGTCCGCGCGCCAGCATGTTCTGGAGACGCCCCTGCTCGGCAAAGCCGCTGCTGAGGACGACGGAGACTTTCGGATTGATCTCGAGCAGCTCCGCGAAAACGTCCGCGCCATCCATGACCGGCATCGTGAAATCCAGAATGATGAGCGTGATCTGATCCTTCAGCTTGCGATACATGTCGATCGCTTGAAAACCATCGCGCGCCGTGATGACGCGGTAGCCCTCGTCGGCCAGGACGCGCTGGGCGAGCATGGTCACGAATTCCTCGTCGTCCACGATCATGATGAGTTCGCGGTTTCCCGAGGGATTGTGGACGCGCACGTCGCCCGTCAGCGGCGGGAGCAGCGGGCCGCCGTCCGGCTTTGGCGGCAGCGGCGGCACTTCGGGAGACAGGCCGGTTTCCACCTGGGTCGCACCGGACGCAGCGCCATGCGAGATATCGCCGGCAACCGATCCGCCGACGCGGTCGCCGATGGTTCCGGCAAGACGGGCGGCACGGTCGATGGCGTTGCGCTGGATGGCAAAATACTTCGCCCTTTCCTCCGGATCGCCGCTCACCGATGCGAGCACCTCGCTCGATTCCGAGATGACCTGAAGCAGATTGTTCAGTTCGTTGGCGGTGGCCTTGAGCCAGCCGATTTCATCAGCGTCCATCGTAATCCGTTAATATTGCCCGACCTTTCAGGACTCCTCTTCCCGGCAGGCCCACCAGACGCAGCCGAGTAAGGCCGCCACGACGACGGAAAAAGTTCCAAGGGTCAACATAGGGCGTTTCATGTGGAGCAGGTGAGAGCGAATAACAACACGATTCGTGCCGACGTCTAAATTTTCACGCCGAAGAAGTCCGCGAGGACCTGTCCATACACGGTCCGTTTCATTTCGGGAAGCCAGCGCCGGTCAAAGCGGGCCGGCTGGATCCAGCGAAACGCCTGAAACTCCGGGTGCTCCGTGTCCACATTGATCCGCGAGTCCGGCCCGGTGTATTCGCACAGGAAATAGAGCTGCACTTTGCCGTGAAAGCCGCGCTTGATCCTGCCCCGGCCGTAAAGGTAGCGGTACGGCCCGCGCCGCTCGACGATGGCGATGTCTCCAGCCTCCACGCCGATCTCCTCCCATAGCTCACGCACCAGCGCCTGCTCCGGCGTTTCGCCCGAGTCGATGCCGCCCTGCGGAAACTGCCACGCATCGCGCGTCCCGAGCCGCTCACAGATGAGGATTTCACCGCGCGGATTGCGCAAAATCGCCGCGACATTCTCCCGGTATTTGAATTCAGTCTCGCTCATGGATCGTAAAACCCGCTCCCTCGCCGTCGCAGCGCTCCTGCTTGCCGGAGCGCTTTATGCCGCATGGCTCTGGCAGCCCGAGCGGCAGGTGCGGCTGCACCACGCCCATTTTCTCGGGGCGGTGGAGCGGCGGAAATGGGACAGGATGCAAGGGTTCGTCGCGGACAATTACTCGGATCGCTGGGGGCATGACAAAGAATTTGTGCTCCGGGAGGCGAGGGAGGTTTTCCGCTATTTCCTTTTCCTCACCATCCAGGGCAAACCCGTCTCCTTCAGCGTGAATGACCGCACGGCGGCGGTTCGGGCGCAGATCAGGATCGCCGGCGAGGGGAGCCCGATCGCACAGCTCGTCATCGAGAAAGTGAACTCCCAGGGCGAGCCGTTCGTCTTCACCTGGGTGCGGCACGGCTGGCAGCCGTGGGACTGGCGGCTCACCCGCATCGATCACCCATCGCTGGACCTCGATCGCGAACGCGCATTTTAAGCGGCCCCGTTCATCCCATCTCCCCCGCCGCGAGATTCTTCATTGGCACTTCCGCGCGCGGGATGCACAGTCCCTTTCCATGAAGCCAGTCCCGCTGCTCGCCGCTCTCTTTCTCGCCCTGCCGCTGCATGCGCAGACACCCGCTGCGGCCACGCCCTCCCCCAATACGAACATCGCCATGTGGCGGGCCAATCTCCCCGGCGGCAGCTACAGCGTCGCCCTCCGCTCCGTGGTCTCCGTCAGCACCCACGAGTACGTCGTCGATGGTGCCGCCCGGGTCACCGAGGCCAATATCGACACCGTCGGCGCGGCCCTCGTGCGCTTCTACTACCTTGAGCCGAATACGGTGAGCGCACCCGCGGGCTTCGGCGCCGCCACCGTGGAAAAGGCCCAGCAACTCCTCCAGGAGGGCGCGGACAGGACCGGCCAGGCCGGCGATGCCTGGCGGAAAGTCGCCAAGAGCTACCCGACCACCACCCACGCCCGGACCATCGAGTTCCGCCTGCCCAGCAAGGAAGCCGTCCAGAAGATCTTCGAAAGCGCCGAGTCCGCCTTCCGCCTTCAAAGGAACACCGTCTTCAAAGGAGATTGATCGAAAGTGAAACGCCGAGCCGCTTTGCCCGCCTGCCTCCGACTCCTCGCCAGCCTGCTTGCCGCCATCCTCATCAGCGGTCTGCCCGCCGTGGTCGCTGCGGTCGCCGAGGAGACTGTCCCGTCCACGACGGACACCAAGATCGACGCGCCACCGGTGCAGACCGCGCCGCCCGACGAAGCCAAGACGCCAGCGGTGCCCAAACTCGCCGTCCCCGCCGAGGAGCCCCTGCTGGCCCGCCCTCCCGGGCCGCTACTCGACCAGGCGCACGTTTTCCGGCCCGAGACTGCGGAAAGACTCGCCGCCCACCTGACCGCTGCGCGAGCCCAGGACGTCTGGGTCTATGTGCTCACAGTCCCCACCCTCCGGGTCCTCCCCTCCCGGCAAAAGGAGAAGCTGGAGGGCCTCGCCAAAAGCTATGTCAAAGCGTGGACGCCGAAGACCGTGGGAGCCGTGCTCATCTTCGATGACGAAGGCGGCCTCATGAGCGCCGAGACCAGCCCCGAAGCCGGGCGCCGATTCTCCGACGTGGCCATCCAGATCGCACTCGCGGAGCCGCTGAGCAAAATCCAGATGGAGGGTCTGTCGCGCGAAAAACTCGACAAATCCGCCACGGCAGTGACCGACATCCTCTGCAAGCTCCAGACGAAGTATCTCGAAGAGACCCGCCGTCAGCGAAAGACCAATATCATTATGGGCGGCATCGCCCTGCTCGGTCTGGGCATGGCCCTGTGGAGCGCCACCGCCGGTTCCAAAAAGACCGCAGCCGCCGGCCCGGATTCCGAGATCAGCGAGAACCCGCCATCCGCCTCTTAGGCGAAGGGAATACAACGGCGGGCATTCAAAGCGCTGCCGCGGGCGCGTGACGCACCTGATGAAAGCTCGCGGCGCGGCAGGTCGTGCCTGACGGATTGGGGGAAAACTGCGACGGGGTTCCGCCACGGCAAGCATGGCACCAAAGAAACTCTTGCGCGGCGACTTGTGAGGTCAGCACGATCACATCGCCCCCTCCCCCATCCACCCAGATGACAGCTCCGTCCCTTCTCGCTCCCGCCCCGCCCGATGGCGGTCGCGCCACGCATGGCCGGAATTTGCAGCCGCCGGCTGAGGAAAACCCGGCGCCCAAACGGGACGGGCGCGCGGAATGATCCCGCTCCTCTCCGCACTCGCGGTCCTGCTCCTCGCGTCGCTTGCCGAATGGCTGCACACGCGGCGGATTCGTGCAGTCGGGCGGCTGGCTTTCGGTCCCGGCGGCGCGCCGCATCGCTGGACGCGCGCGGTGCCTTTTCTGCGCGCGCTTTGCCTCTCAGCTTTCGCGTGGGGTCTGGCGACGCTCATGGTTTTGAAGCTCGCCCCTGCGGCGGGCGAAAAGGGTGGCGGAAACAAAGAAGCGACGCGGCTCGTCTTCGTCGCCGATCTTTCGCCCAGCATGTATCTGGTGGACGCGGGTCCGGATGGAAAGCAGACGCGGCAGGCGCGGATGCGCGAGGTGGTGGAGGCGATCCTCCAGCGCGTGAGCGGCAACCTGCGTTTCGGCGTCGTCGGCTTTTACACCGAGTCGCTGCCGGTCGTCATGGAGGCGCGCGACCCAGAGCTGGTGCGCAATGTTTTCAACGGACTCCCCCTCACCTACGCCATGCCGCTCGGCCAGACCGACCTCGGCCAGGCGATCAATGCGAGCCTCAAGCTGGTGGCCGATTTCCCCGAAGGCAGCACGCGGCTCATCATCTTCACCGACGGCGACGGCGTGAACCTCGTGCCGATCGCGCCGCGGCCACGCGCGGTGAAGGAGGTCTTCGTCCTCGGGCTGGGAAATCCGCACAAGGGGACCTTCATCGACGGGCATCAGTCGCGGCAGGAAAGCGGCACGCTGCGCACCGTGGCGACTGCGCTCATGGGCAGCTACACGGATGTGAATGAGAAGCATCTCCCGACCAGCGCGCTCGGCGATCTCGTGGTCACCGCGCCGCTGCCGCAGCGCGGCCTCACGCTCGCGGAGCTGGCGGTGCTCGCGATGGTCCTCGGCGCGGCGGTCTGCGCGCTGATCCCGGTGGCGCTGGAGTTCTTTGGCAGCGATTGGAAAGTGGACCGCCCCGAGCCGGAGGCAGCGAAGCAAGCGCGCGAGAAGGAAGGCGCGCTCACAGCACGATGAGGAAGATTTTCACCCTGCTCTGGCTGCTCTTCCCCGTGGCGGTGCTCTACTACCACTTCAATGACGGGCAGAATCAGATCGCCCGGGAAAAGGCGCGCGTGCATGTGGCGGCGATCCGCGAACTGGAGCGCGCGAAGGAGCCGGACTGGGAGCTGGTGATCGAGGAATACGACAGGCTCACGGCCAGCCTGCCAAAGAACGAGCGTCCGCGCGCGCGCCACCAGATCCGGCTCGCGAAAGCAAAGGCGCGGCTGGAGATGCTCGATGTCGTCGGCGCGATCACGGACCTCACCGAGCTGCTGCAGGAGTCCGCGCAGGCGCACGGCGACGACGCGCAGGTCACGCGCGCCGTCCGCGAACTGCTCGGAAAGGCGCACTACTACGCGACGTATCTTTTGAAAACGAACGGCGCCGCCGAGGAGGAGTGGCGGCCTTACGCCGAGCGCACGCGCCAGATTTTCCGCTACCTCGCGGAGCATCAGGAGCCCGCCGCGCTCGCGAAATACGAGGAGCGCGTGGAGGAGGAATTTCTGAGAACGATGCAAAGGAGAATCCCATGAAAAATCGAAACGCCATGTGGGCAATCGCCGCCTCGCTCAGCATCGCCGGTCCTGTGGCCGCGCAGGAACCGCGCCCGCCCGCCGCCGCGGTCGAGGGCATCAAAGGCGTGAAAGAAGACGCCGTGGCGAAGATCAAGAACGTGGAACCCGGAGTCGCGACCGGCACGAAGAACGCCGCGCAGGGCGTGAACAAGATCGACGGCATCGACACGATCAACGGCGTGAAAGCCGCCGGCCGCACCGCGGTCCAGCCGCCTCCACCGCCGCCCATCGTGCCCGCAGGCGGAACCGCCATCCCGGCGGGCGGCGGCTCCGTGGGAAGCGCGGCGAACATTCGCGCCGTCAAGGGCGTGGGCGGAATCGATGCCGCCAAACTGCGGAATCTGGAAGCGGCGCTGACGCTGAAAAACGACGCCGGCGGCACCCCGACCGGCAAAGGACAAGCCGCCGCCGCCGCGCTCGGAGGGCCGCCCGGAAAGCCCGGCCCCAAGACGAAGGAAGACGGCCGCGCGGGCTTCCAGGAGTTCGAGAAACTGCAAAACAACGGCTCGTAGCGGCTGCTCGCACGACATGAAGCCGTCATCGCTTTTCCGCTCCCTCATCGCAGCCGCCTGCCTCGCTCCGGCGCTCGCGGCGGATGCGCCCGTGAAACTTCCCGCTAGGGAAAACTTCCACCTCTTCCTCCTCGCCGGGCAGTCGAACATGGCCGGCCGCGGCAAACTCGACGACGCCGCGCGCAAGCCGGACCCGCGCATCCTCAGCCTCGGCAAAGGCGGCGAGTGGCAGCCCGCCGTCGATCCGCTGCATTGGGACAAGCCCGCCGCCGGAACTGGCATCGGCAAGCCTTTCGCGGAGATCGTCGCGGCAAAAAATCCCGCCATCACCATCGGCCTCATCCCCGCGGCGTGCGGCGGCTCGCCCATCGCCTCGTGGGCGCCCGGACAGTTTTTCTCCCAGACGAAAAGCCATCCCTACGACGACGCAATCGCGCGGGCCAAACGCGCAATGAAGGACGGCACGCTGAAGGCGATCCTCTGGCACCAGGGCGAAAGCGATTCCGATCCCAAAGCCGCACCCGCGCACGAGAAGCAGCTCACCGAGCTGATCGCCCGCTTTCGCGCGGAGCTGAATGCGCCCGACCTCCCGTTCATCATCGGCCAGCTCGGCCGCTTCCCCGCGAAGCCGTGGAGCGAGCATCGCGAAGCCGTGGATGCGGCGCACCGCGCGGTCGCGGCCAAGGTGAAGAACGTCCGCTACGTCGCCGCGGAGGGCCTGACCTCCATCGGAGACGACCTCCATTTCGACACCCCGTCCCTCCGCACTTTCGCGAAGGGCTACGCCGACGCTTACATGCAAATCGCCGGTCCCGCCAAACCGTAACCCACCTCCCGTTATGAAACAGCATCCCACCTTCGCGCTTATCGCCGCGGCCTTGTCATTCGGCCTCTTCGCGCAGCCGTCCATATCCGCCGCCGAGCCGGACGCGGCCACGCAAATCCTCAAGTGGAAGGACGGCAAGAAAGCCGCGTTCCTGCTCGCCTTCGACGACAGCGCTCCGAGCCAGCTCAAGAACGTCGTGCCCGAATTGGAGAAGCGGAAGATCGTCGGGAATTTCTATCTCGTCACCGGCAACGGCGTCTGGACGAACACGAAAGCGAAGTGGGAGGAAGCGGCGAAGAGTCCCTGCATCGCGGTTGCGAATCACACCTTCACGCACCAGGGCGTTACCACTCCCGAGGAACTCGATGAGGAACTCGCAAAGTGCAACGAGGTGCTCTACAAGCTGCAACCCGAGCGAAAGCAGCCCCGTCTCCTCGGTTTTGGAAAGCCGGGCGGCGTGCCGTGGACGGTCACGAAGGAGCAGGTCGAGGCGGCACTGAAGAAACATCATCTGTGCGACCGTCCGCCGTTCTGGGGGCCGCCGATGCATTACAAATCGGCCGAGGATTTGGTCAAAGCCGTGGATACCGCGCTGGCCAAGGGTGAGATGGGGCACGCGGATTTTCACGGCGTCGGCGGCGACTGGCTCGTGACTCCGGTGGAGTGGTTCACCGCGCTGCTCGACAAGCTGGAAGCCACTCGTGATCAGGTGTGGGTTCCGGATGTCGTCTCGTGGCATCAGTATGTCACCGAGCGGAAGACGGCGGCGGTGAAGGTGGTGCATTCCGACAAGACACGCATCCGCCTCGATCTCACGTGCGAGGCCGATCCCGCGCTCTACGATCTGCCGCTGACGCTTTCGACGAAAGTGCCCGCCGATTGGAAAAGCTGCGTCGTCACGCAAGGGACGACCCGGACTCCGCAGCCGGTGAAAGATGGCGCGGTGCAGTATTCCGCGCTGCCCGGCGGCGGCGAAATCACCATCACGCCCGCTGGCCAATAATTCCCCCGTTTCCCAAGTGCCCATGAAACTCTCCCTCTTTCCCGCCGCGGCTGACTCCGCCGGCACGTGCTTCGCACAACTCCGCCTCCGCCGCGGACAAGTCCTGGCCGTCGCCGCGTGCGCTCTCGTGTTTCTCTCCGAGGCGCGAGCACAGCAACCCGCCACCACCCCGGACCCCGCCGTTCAGGCAGCGCCGCCGGCTGCGCCCGTCGCCCCGGCACCGCCCGACCCGAAGCTCCTCAAGCAACTCGAAGCGATCCTGAACCAAAAGTTCTCCCGCGATCCGGCGGACATTTTTCACGCCCTCAGCCGGACCGGAGCGCCAGACGCCGCGACGCTCACGGCGACCGAGCGTTTCTCCGCCGCCTTCCGCATGGGCGACTGGGGAAAGATCCGCGAAGAGCTGGCGCAGATGCCACCCGAGCTGGCGCGCAGGATTTATGACAAGATGCTCGCGGACCTCACCGAGAAGCAGAAGCCCAACGTCCGGCTCGACGACGTGCTCGGACTCGCCGACGCGGTGCCCGGCGATTTCACCTGGGATCAGGTCCACCGGCTCGGGCAGCTCCTCGGCCTCGCGGTGCCCGCAAATGAAAGCTACTGGCTCGCGGACCGGCTGAAAACGGGCACCGCCAAACTCGGCGGCGCGGACCCCGCGAAGCGGCTGCTCGCCGGGCGCGTCCTGCTCGCCGGCGGGTTCAAGGACCTCGCCCGCGCTTACCTCCCGCCGCTCGAACAGGTCGATCAAATCGCAGACGAAGGCGTGCGCAATGAGATCACCTCGTTCCTGAATTCGCAGCGCGAAAGCGAGGCGGCGCAGCGCGGACAGGTGCAGAAAATCTGGGACGAAAACCTGCGGACGCTCACGCTCGCGAAGGTCAACGACTGGGAGCGCAGCAAGGCCGCGACGGCGCTGGCGAAGGTCATCACGCAGATCCAGCCGGGCACGCTCGCGCCGGTTTTTGCGGAGCTGGTGAAAGCCAGTCCGGAAGGCGCGGTGCGGCTGAGCAGCGCGCTCGGAATCAAGCTCCAGAACGAATCGCGGGGCGAGGTGCCCGTCCGCACCGAGAACCTCAAGGCGCAGGCAACGCTCGCGAACCTGCTCGCCGAAAACACCGACCTCGGCACCCAGCCGTGGAGCCAGCTCTCGCAGATGATGGCCGAGTTCTGGATCACCGAGGCGGAAAACACCTTCACCCAAAAGACCGCGCCCACGAATGACCGTCCGAAGTTTGTCGCGCCGGAAGAACTGCTCGCCACGGCGCCCGCAGGAAAGTGGGAGGCCGGACTCCCGCAGGGCGTACGCGAGCGGCTCGACGTGACGCTTTCCCGAATGATCCTCGCCAGCGCGAACTTCGACCAGGCCGCCGACCGCATCGTCGGGATCGGCAAACGCAATCCCGGCGCAGGCGTGGCGCTCGCCGAGGATTTCCTCAGCGTCTGGGCGAAGTCGCACAACCCGCAGCTCCCCGAGACGCTGCGCCGAAAATACGAACTCGCCGAGGACGCGCGGATTCCCGTCACGCCGATCATGATGGAGAAAAACATCGAGAGCCTCTCGCGCATGATGGCGCTCTTCCGGCAGGCCGGCATCGCGCCGCGGGACTACGAGAAAGTCGTCGCCGCCTTCGACCTCGCCTACAGCGACGCCGAGGCGTATCGCACCGGCCACATCGAGAAAGTCTTCGGCCCGCTCGCGAAAATGGACGAGTCGCTTTTCTCCCTCATCCTCGCGCGGATGAACGCCAACCTCACCGAGCGCTGGCGCAAGATGGAAGTGCAGCGCGCCGGCCTCACGCGCCGCGACGAGGCGCTCACGCTGGAAATGGTGCGCGCCGGATACGCGGGCGCGCTCAGCATGATCGATGGCTGGCTCGCCGGGCATCCCGAGAGCTGGCGCGCGCTCACGCTCGCCGGCACGCTGCTCACGGACTGGGGCGACTTTGAGTATTTCCAGGAACTCGTCACCGGCGACGCGCGCAAGCGGATGCTCGGCTACAAGGAGAAGAATTTTCAGGCGCAGGAATACTTCCAGCGCGGCGCCGAAGCCTACGCAAAGGAGGTGCCGAAGCTCACGCCGGCCGACTACTCCGTGGATGCGTATCTCGGCTGGTTTCACGGCCTGCTCGGCATCGGCTCGGGCGGGCAGCTCAACCTATCCAAGGCCATGAACCGCGCGGCTCTGAACAAGATCCGCGAGCAGATGCTCGCGCTGCAGGGCAAGGCGGCGCAGGCGCATCTCAGCGCATTCGCCAAGATCGTGAACGCGCGACTCGCCGAAGAAAAGGAGCCGCTCCACGAGGATCTGAAATACCGCTATCTCGCGAGCGCGCTCGTCATCACGAAGGACGATCCCTTCACCCTCGGCGCGGAAAAGAAGGTCGCGTATTTCGACGAGCTGCTGAGCGAAATCCGGCTCCAGACCCGCGTGGACGGACCGAACACCGTGGGCCGCGATCAGGACTTCGGCATCATCGTGAGCGTCATCCACACCGAAGCGATGGGCCGCGTCGCCCAGTTCGGCCAATACCTCACGAACGACCCCGGCGCGGTTTCCGGGAAGCCCAAGAAAAAATCGCCGCTCGCGAAGAAAATGCGCGAGGCGCAGGGACCGCGCGACGAGCTGGAACTCAGCCTCACCGAGGTGCTCTCACCGTTCTTCGACATCAAGTCGCTCACCTTTTCCTCACCCGAGGTGAAGCCGCGCCCGACCTCGCAGCCGGGCTGGGAGGAGACCGTGCTCGCCTACATCCTCGTGCGCGCGAAAGACGCGAGCGTGGACAAGATTCCGCCGGTCGAGATGGAGCTGCGCTTCGTGGACCTGAGCGGCCCCGTGACCATTCCCGCTGAGTCCGCGGAGACAGTGATCAAAGTCGCCGCCGAAAACGCGCCGCCGCGGCCCGCGCGGCAGATCGAGGTCACGCAGACGCTCGACACGCGGCAGTTCGCGATCAACGGCGCGCTGCCGCTCGAAATCAAAGCCACCGCCAGCGGCCTCGTGCCCGATCTCGACCAGTTGCTCGACCTCGATGCGCTGAAGAAATCGGTCGGCGTGAAGCACATCAATCCGCACGACGCCTTGCAGGTGAAGGAGATCAACACCTGGGGCGACCAGGTCGCGCCGCGCTCCGAGCGCCTCTGGACGATCTCGCTCGACGGCGACCCGATCCGCGCCGCGGA